>JAYUGT010000312.1:0-7018 GCA_043738315.1 Gammaproteobacteria bacterium | reverse complement strand
TAGGAAGCATCGCGGGCTCGGCCCAGGCCGCGTTGCCAGCCCTCGGTCTCATGGCAGGATCCAGCCGCCGTCGACCACCAGCGTGTGGCCGGTGATGTAGGTGCTGGCATCGCTGGCCAGAAAAGCAAAGGCATGCGCGATGTCTTCCGGCTGGCCGAAGCGGCCGAGCGGAATCCGTTCCAGCGCCTTCGCATAGTCGGCGGGTTGTTCGAGCAGCTGGCGGTTGATCGCGGTCAGTGTGCGTCCCGGCGCCACGCAATTCACACGCACCCCATGCCTGCCCCATTCGAGCGCGGCGGTCTTGACGAACTGCGAGATGCCGGCCTTGGTCGCCGCGTAGACGGCGCGGAATTCGGCGCCATTGAAGACGAGCTGCGATCCGGTGTGGACGATCGCGCCCCGCTTGCGCTCGACCATGCCCGCCCCGACCAGGCGGGTCAGCGCGATGGCACCCGACAGATTGGTCGCGACGATGCGATCGAGGTCTTCCCATCGCAGATCGAGCAGCGGTTCGTAGAGCAGCTCGCCGGCGTTGTTGATCAGCACGTCGACCGCTCCCACCACGGCGGCCAGTTTTTCGATCGAAGCCCGGTCGCCCTGGTCGAAGACGACCGGCCGCAACGCCGCCGGCCGCTCGCGCGCGAACGACTCCAGCGCAGGGCCGTTGCGGTCGGCCACGAAGACGATGGCCCCGAGATCGGCGAGCAGCGATGCGCTCGCGCGGCCGATGCCGCTCGCCGCCCCGGTGACGCAGGCCCGCTTGCCGGTGAAGTCGAACAGGGCGGCGAACGGCGTGCGCATCGATCGCTCCCTCAATAACCGACGAGCCGGGGCAGGAACAGCACGAGCTCCGGGAACAGCATGCACAGGAACAGCACCCCGTACTGCAGGACGATGAACGGCCAGATCTCCTTGATGATATCGATCACCGGCACGCGCCAGATCCCCGAGACGACGAACAACAGCACGCCGACCGGGGGCGTTATCCCGCCGAGCGTGATGTTCATCACGAACAGGAAGCCGAAATAGACCGGGTCCAGCCCGTACTGGAGCACGGCAATCGGGGCGATGATCGGTACCAGCATGATGTAGGCGGCGTTTGCTTCCATGAACATGCCGACCACGATCAGCACCAACTGGACCAGGAAAACGAAGGTCAGCGGATTGTCGGTGAGCGAGCGCAGCCAGTCGCCGACCCGGACCCCGATCATCTCCGCGGTCAGCAGATACGTGACCTGCGAGGCGAAGGCGATCAGCGCGCCGACGATCGCGGTGATGATCGCCGCATTGAGCAACGCCACCGGCAGGTCGGCAAGCCGCAATTTCCGGGTGACGAAGAAACCGATTATCAGCGCGTAGACCACGGCGACCGCCGCGCCTTCGGTCGCGGTGAATACCCCGCCGATGATGCCGCCGATCACCAGCACCGGCATCAGGAACACGATGAATGAGCGCCGCGTCTGCACCAGCACGTTGCGCAGGTTGAAGCCCTCGCCGATCAGCGGGTACCCGCGCCGCCACGCGTAGTAGCTGCAAAGCCCCATCATCGCCAACCCCAGGAAGATGCCGGGCACGATGCCGGAGATGAACAACGCGCCGATCGATACCTCGCCGGCCAGCAAGGCATAGACGATCATGCCGATGCTAGGCGGGATGATAGGCCCCAGGTTTGAGGCGGATGCCACCAGGGCGGCGCCAAAAGGTTTTCCGTAGACCTTGCTTAACGCGGGGCCAAGCGTGCCGCCAAGCGCGGTGGCGTCGGCGACCGCGCTGCCCGACACCGCGGACAGGCCCATCGCGGTGACGATGGTAACGTGCCCGAGCCCGCCGTGAACGCGTCCGACGATCGCGTTGGCCCAGTCGATCAGCCGTTCCATGATTCCCCCGCGCAGCATCAATTGCCCGGCGAGCATGAACAGTGGAATCGCCAGGAACGGGAACGAGTCGATCGAGTGCACCATCTTTCCGGAAAGCTGAATGATGGGAAAGCCGCCCACGAGTATGCCGGCCAGGCCCGCCAACCCTAGTGCATAAGCGAGCGGCATTCCCAGGACGGCAAAGATCGCGAAAACAATGGAGATGGTGGCAATCATGTTTCGCTCAAGTGCTCGCTGCCTGGTTCACCCACAATGACCACGCGCAGGATGTGCAGACAGGCGTGAAACTGGCTGAAAGCCAGCGCGACATAGAACAGGCCGACGCTGAGTCCGAGCCCGGGCATCAACTGGTCCCAGGTATCCCGCGCCAGGAGCACCGCGTAGTAGGCGACCATCGCCGACAGGATCAACATGAAAATCGCATTGACGATGCGAACGAAGCGTTGGGTCCTGGGGCCGAACAGGTTGAAGACCAGGTCGATCCCGACATGCGCGTTGTAACGGATTGCCAACGGGATCGCCAGCAGCACGGCCCATATGAAGCAAAGCCGGGGTATGTCCCAGCCCCAGACCAGCGAATCGTTTAGCACATAACGGTAAAACACTTGCAGCACGACCACGAAGGTCATCACCGCCATCGCCGCGATGACCACCTTCGAGGCCACATAGTCGAACGCAGACAGCAGCGCATCGTAGCGCTCCAGCGAAAAAAAAGATTTCATGCCACTGTTCCCCCATGACGCCGCCGGGCATCATGCCCGGAAATTCGCGACGGCGGAGCGCCGGCAGCGCCCCGCCCGCATCGCGTCTACTGACAGGCCTTGATTGCGTTTTCGGCAAGATCCATCACCTTTGGCCCGAGCTTGGCGCGCATCTCCGCGTATACCGGTTTCGTCGCATCGCGGAATTTCGCCAGGTCCGCGGCCGACAACGCGTGGTATTGCATGCCGCCCTTGATCAGGCCCTCGCGCGCGGTCTTGTTTTCGCGTTCGGAAATGGCGCGCTGGGTGGCGGTGGCTGTGAACATGGCGTCCTTCACCGCTTTTTTCTGATCAGCGGTAAGCGCGTCGAACGCGGCCTTGTTCACCATGTAGCCGGACCAGTCGTAGAAGTGTCCGGTATTGGACAAGTACTTCTGCACCTCGTTGAATTTGCGCACCAGCATGTTGTCGTTCGGATTCTCCTGGCCGTCGACGATGCCCTGCTGCAGCGCCTGATAGAGTTCCTTGATGTCGATGGGCGTCGGGTTGGCGCCAAGGGCGCGGAAGGTGAGGTTCCACGCGTCTCCGGAGGGCGTACGGATTTTCAGCCCCTTCATGTCGTCGACCGATTTGATCGGCCGCTTGTTGTTCGTGACATGGCGCGCGCCGATCTGGCCCCAGGCCAGCATCAGCACGCCTTTTTCAGCCATCCGTTCCTCCAGGAAGTGGCCGAATTCGCTTTCGATCTGGCAGATCGCCTGCTGGCCCGAAGTCGCCCCGAACGGCAATACCGCGGCGGAGAGTTCGGGCACCAGCTTGTCATAGAAGCTGACCCCGCCCCAAGCCATCTGGATCTGGCCGGTCCGCAACTGGTCGACCTGCTCGAACGCGCCGCCCAGGGTGTTATTGGGGAACAGGTCCACCTGGATGGTGTTCTTCGATAGCCGTGCGACTTCCGACTTGAAGACTTCCATCGCGATGGCGGTCGAATGCGCCGCCGGAAACGAACCGCTGGCCCGCCACTTGACCTGTTGCGCAAGGAGTTCGGACGGAATCCAGTACAGAGCCATTGCAGCCAGTGTTGCCACGGCCGCTTTTTTTGTCGTCGAGATCATGAAATTCTCCTTCGTTTTGCTGGTTGAAAAAACCCGAAAATCCCCTGCTGCGCCGGCACCGTGCATGCGAACGCAGCCGGCGCTCCGATCTTGCGCTCTGCACGTTGCGCGGCGGCGCCGGGTCAAGACAGTGCGACCTCATGCGCGCCAGCGACGGCGGCGCTCTCCGGCGGCGCGAAGGCCGCCGTGCGCGCGTCGACCAGCCGCAGGTATGATCGCTCGATCAACGCCGGATCGAGGTGCTCGGTGATGAACACCAGGCACGCGCCGCAGGCAGGCGGCTCCTGCAGCGCAAGGTGCACCGGGGGGTGAAAGAAACGCCGCACGCCATGCACGCCTATCCATACCTGCCGTTCGCGATCGAACAACAGGCCCTTGGTGCGCAGAATCCGGTCTCCGTGGAGGAATACCAGCCGCGTGAGCCAGATAGCGAATTGCGACCATGACGCGGGCGCCGCGGCGCGGATGACCGTGCTGCGCACCCCGTGCGCGCGCGGCGCCGCCGCGGGCAACAGCCGGGGCAGCCGCAGCACGTTTGGCGATCCGCCGCCTTGCGCCTCCTCGCGCTCGAGCCAGCTGACCAGCCGCGCACCCGAAGCCGGCAACACTTCGGCGAGCGGATTGAGCACGGCGATCGCATTTCTCACCGCGAGCGCCGTCACGCCGTCGACCAAGTCTTGCTTGGTGAGCACGATGACATCGGCGGCGGTAAGTTGGGCAAGGCCTTCGGCGCGCACCTCTCCGGGCGCACCATCGGTGGCGCCTATCGTGCAGACGATGCCACCGGTGCGAAAGCGAGTCAGCAGCTTGAAGTCCCCGCGCAGCGTATGCAGGATGGGCAGCGGGTCCGAAATGCCCGAGGTTTCGATCAGTATCCGCTTGAGCGGCGGCGCGTCCGCGCGCAATGCGAGGAGTTCGAGCAAGGTGGAAACCAGGTCGCCGCGCATCGTGCAGCACACGCAGCCGCTTTTCAATACAATGGTTTCCTCGGAGCGGGTCTGGATGAACGACTGGTCGAGTCCGACATCGCCGAACTCGTTGACGATCACCGCTGTCTCCGCGCCCAGCCCTGCCTCCAGCGCCCGATTCAAAAGCGTCGTCTTGCCGCTGCCGAGGAAGCCGGTCAACACGTGAACCGCAATGAGCGTCGATGTTTCCATCACGCGTCCAATGGATCCGGTATTTCGATCCCGCGCCGCTGCAGCAGGTGCCAGATCTGCGCCAGGCCCGCAACCATTTCGGTGCCACCGGTTGGAAAGGCAACGGCGAAGCCGAAGTACGGGCTGGCGGTGACCTTGATCCGCCGCGGCAACAATAGCGCGCTGAGTTCAGTCGCGGTGGCGGAGGCTTCGCGCCGGAGCCGCCACCGCGCTTCGTCGCCGTCCTGACCCTGCTGTTCCCAGGAGGGACCCTGACCGAGCGCACCGCAAAGGCTGCACATGATCACGCCGGCGGCGGGTTGCGCCGAATGAAATCATCGGCAATCTGGTCGAAGGTTGCCCATTTGACGCCGGCATGCGAGGAAATGTGTTCGATGATCCTCTCCAGCATCAGCAGGACCTGCGGCCGGCCCGACACGTCGGGATGGATCGCGATGGTGAACGCCGCGTAATCCATTTCGCGGTAGACCCAGTCGAACTGGTCGCGCCAGATATCCTCGAGGTGGCGCGGGCTGACGAAGCCGTGGCTGTTGGGCGCCGCCTTGATGAACATCATCGGCGGCAGATCGTCGAGATACCAGCTGCCGGCGATCTGCACCAGAGAGGTGAGCTTGCCGCGCTGCAGCGGCTTCATCCAGTGCGAGGCCGACTTGGAGTAGTCAATCTTGGTCCAAGAGTCGCCGGTGCGCACATAGTACGGCGTGAAGTCGTTATGCATCAGGCTGTGGTCGTACTTGATACCCTTCTTGATCAGCAGATCGACGGTGATCGGACTCAGCTCCCACCATGGCGCCACATAGCCGCGCGGATACTTGCCGCTCAGCCGCTCGACCAGTTCGATCGACTTGTCGAGCACGTCTTCCTCCTGCTGCGGCGTCATGTGCACCGGATTCTCGTGACTGTAGCCGTGCAGGCCGATCTCGTGGCCGGCGTCGACGACCAACTTCATCTGATCGGGAAAGGTTTCGATCGAATGACCCGGGACGAACCAGGTCGTTTTCATCCCGTACTTGTCGAAAAGCTTGACCAGCCGGGGCGCGCCGACCTCGCCGGAAAACATCCCGCGCGAGATGTCGAGGCTGGAGTCCTCGCCCCCGTACGACCCGAGCCAGCCCGCGACCGCATCCACATCGACACCGAATGAACACAAAATCTCTTTAGCCATGCTGTTTTCCTCCAACGGTTTTGAAGTTACTGGGTTTCAACGTCCAACGCAAACGGCTTGCGCCGGTGCCAGTGGGTCGCGCGTTAAAAAGCATTTCCGTGCGCAAGATGGTCGCTTCATCGAACGGCCTGCCGACAAGCTGAAAAGCAATCGGCATGCCATCCGCGTAAAAATCGGCTGGCACGCAGAGCGCCGGCAGGCCGAGATAGTTGATGCCGCGCGTGCAGCGGGTGATGGCGTCGATCGCAGCGTCGACGTCGGCTGGCGCGCCGCTGGTGGTCGCCGCTATCGTCGGCCTCGGCCACGCACGCGTTGTTCGCCGCGACCGCTCCGGCGAGCCGAGGCGTGGGTTGCGCCGACTCGGGCAGTTGCTGCAATTCGGTCGCGACCGCCGCCAGCAGCCGCGCCATGGCTTCCGATCCCGAATGCTCAGCCATGTCCGCGAACTGCTCGCCAGAGCCGCGCAAAACGCGGGTCCGGGTCAGCATGGTTGCGTGGGCAGAAATAACGCATGATGTCCGATCTGCTTGGGTTCGATGATGAAAGCCTGTCTCTATTCCAGGATCCAGCCGCCGTCCACGACAATGGTGTGGCCGGTGACGTAGGCGGCGGCCTCCGATGCCAGGAACAGCGCGGTGTGGGCGATGTCCTGCGGCTGGCCGTAGCGCTGCAGCGGAATGCGCAGCAGGCCATTTTCGTACTCGCCCGGATCCGCCAGCAGTTCGGCGTTGATCGGGGTGATGGTGCGTCCCGGCGCGATGCAGTTGACCCGGATGCCGCAGGGCCCCCACTCGAGCGCGGCGGACTTGGTGAACTGAACGATCGCGGCTTTGGTCGACGAGTAGACGGCCCGATGCCGCGCGCCATTGAAGGCCATCTGCGAGCTGATGTTGATGATCGCGCCGCGGCGGCGGCGAACCATCGACGCGCCGACCAGACGGGTGAGCGCGACGGGGCCGACGAGATTGACGTCGACCAGCCGCCGCAGGTCAGTCCAGTC
>JAYUGT010000311.1:0-7030 GCA_043738315.1 Gammaproteobacteria bacterium | reverse complement strand
TGGCGCGCCAGCCGTTCGGCATCCACGGCGGTGACGCCGGCGAGGTTCTGCATCAGCGCATCATGGGCCGCGCGGTCGATCTGCACAGGTTTTCCGGGATAGAGCGAGAGCCACTCCTTCACGACCCGCTCGATGATCATCAGCCGCTCGCTTGCGGACGGCAGCGCGATGTGAAAATGCGCGGCCAGATACTCGAGTTCGGCCGGCAGCGTGATCTCGCAGCTAACAAGCACCAGGGTGCGTGCGACCCTGGCGTAGTCCTGAGCGATCTCGCGCAGGATGCGCACGTTCAGGGGATCACTCAGATAGGGGTGAAAATCGAGCAGCACATAGATGCCGGCGGTCGGTGTCGCCTTGAGGTGCCGCAGCAGGGCTTCGGGATCGCTGAGGTGCTTTTGCGGGCCGCCCAGGTCTACATCGAGCCGGCTCATGCCCTCAGTGGCGGACCACCGGAATACGGCCCAGCCGCGGGGGCGCCGTATCGCATGGCTGGCGGCCAGGACCAGGTCAATGACCCGGCCTTCATCCCGGCTTTCGATGGCAATCAGGGGTAACCGGGAGGCCAGCAGGTTTTCCAGGTCGGACCGGGGGTCCAGGGGGCTTTTGGCCCGGTTCCCGGGGCTGGTTGTATCCATAACTAGGCTCGGACTGTAACAAAGTACCGGTTCTGGCCCAAAAACGGGTCGTGGATATTGCGATGTGGCTCGAATTCCCTAGAATTCCCGGCTCTGTTTAAGGTATGCCCATGCCCAAGGTCGAACGTGCGAATTCGTTGACAGCCCGCGGTGGCGGACCGGCCATAGTGCCGGCCGTGGCGCCGCCGCGTCCGCAAGTCCCGACCCGGCCGTCGCGGTCGCGCAAGGCCCGGTGGATCGACCCGTTCGAGGCCCGCGAGATTCGCCGCCTGGTGCGCGAATTCGGCTCGCCCCTGCTGATCGTCGATTGCGAACGCGTGCGGCAACAATACCGCCAGCTCAACCGCGCGCTGCCGGGCGTGCTGCTGCATTACGCCTTGAAGCCGATGCCGCATCCGGCGGTGGTGCGCACGGTTTATGCGATGGGCGGCAATCTGGATCTTGCGACCACGGGTGAAGTGGACCTGGTGGCGCGCATGGGCCTCGATACGCAGCGCTGCATACACACGCATCCGATCAAGCGCGATTCCGACATCGTCGAAGCGCTGCGTCGCGGCATCACGCTGTTCGTGGCCGACAATCATGACGAGGTGCGCAAGTTCGCGCGCCATCGCGGCAAGGCACAGTTGCTGTTGCGGGTGTCGTTTCGCAGCCCGGGTGCGGTGTGCGACCTGTCGCGCAAGTTTGGCTGCGATCCCGAGGACGTCGCCTCGCTGGCGCGGCTGGCCAAGGATCTCGGCGTTGAAATTCGCGGCCTGTCGTTTCACGTGGGTTCGCAGGCGCAGACCGCCGCGAAGCACGTCGAGGCTATCGAAGTCTGCGCGCGCCTCATGACGCTCGGCCGGCGCGAGAAGCTCGGCGCCTTCGATCTGCTCGACATCGGCGGCGGTTTTCCGATCGATTACGCGCAGCGCGTGCCGGACATCGGCCGTTTCTGCGCGCCGATCCGCAAGGCGCTGTCCGACCTGCCTAACAGAATCAGCGTGATCGCCGAGCCGGGTCGCTACATCGTCGGTCCCGCGGCGATCGGCGTGGCCACCGTGATTGGCCGCGCGAAACGCGAGGGCCATTGGTGGTATTACCTCGACGATGGCATGTACGGCTCCTACAGTGGCCAGATCTACGATCACGCGCGCTATCCGGTGGAGGCCCTGCCGGCGGTGGATTTCGATCCCGCGGCCGAGAAGCTGCCGTCGGTGCTGGCAGGCCCGACCTGCGACAGCATCGATGTGATCGCCGAGAACCTGATGCTGCCGGAATTGCGCGCGGGCGACCTGGTGATCGGCCGCTCGATGGGCGCCTACACCTGGGCGAGCGCCAGCGATTTCAATTTCTTCCCCAAGGCCACGGTGGTCTCGGTCAACGCGGACGCTGGCGATGTCGGTGGCGTCGTGCAGGTGTTGCGCTGATGTTGCTGACACGCCGCCGTTTTGCGCTGCAGGCGGCCTTCGCGGCCGGCGCGGTGGCGTTTTCGGGGCGGGCGCGGGCCGGCGATGATTTTCGCCTTGAGCTATACAACACCCACACCGGTGAGTCGCTGGCGGCCGACATTTGCGGCATGGATGGCGCTTTCAACGCGGATTGCCTCGGGCAGTTTGATCACCTGCTGCGCGACCATCGCAACGACGCGATGCACGTGATGGATCGCGGCCTGTTCCCGCGGCTGCTGGCACTGCCGCGCGTGTTAGGCGTGCCGGCGCGCTACGAAGTCATTTCCGGTTACCGCTCGCCCCAGACCAACGAAGCACTGCGTGCTGCCGGGCACGGCGTCGCGGAGCACAGCCTGCATCTCGAAGGCCGCGCCATCGACTTGCGCCTCGTAGGCGTGGATTGCGCGCGCCTGCGGGATGCGGCGCTGGCTGCGTCCGCCGGCGGCGTCGGCTATTACGCCAGTTCCGACTTCGTGCATCTCGATACGGGTCGCGTGCGTTCCTGGGCCGGCTAACGACGCTGATGCCGCGCCAGCGCCGCGCCCAGCTTGGCGTCGTGGCCGTAGATATCCTCGAAGAACAGCACATTGCCGGCCTCGGTCGCGATGGCCGTCGCATACATGATGAACACCCGGATCGGCGTCGCGAGGTTGATGCGCTGCGGGGTTGAGCTCGCCGCCGCCGCGTCGAGCGCGGCGCGATTCCAGTTCGGGTCGTTGCGCAGCACGAACTGCGCCAGTTGCAGCGGGTCTTCGACCCGGATACAGCCGTGGCTGAAGGCGCGCCGGGCTTCGGCAAACAGGCCCTGCGCAGTGGTCCCATGCAGGTACACGTTGTGACTGTTAGGAAACAGGAACTTGGCGACGCCGAGCGCGTTGCCGCCACCCGGCTTCTGGCGCAGCCGCAGCGCGCCGGCGCCCAGCGCCGCGATGTTGTCGGGCGTGGCCGCGAGCACCTGCCCGTCATCGCCTTCGCCCGCAACGATCTCGAAGTTGTTAGCGGCCAGCCAGCTGGGGTTCGCCTGGATGCGCGGCAGCAATTCCTCCAGCAGTATCGTGCGCGGCACGTCCCAGTAGGGCCGCAGCACGATAGTGCGCATATCTGCGGCAAATACCGGCGTGTTGTTGCGCCGATAGATCTTGCCGACGATTACCCGCATCTGCAGCAGCGTGTCTTCGCGATCCGAGGTGGTCGAGAACGCGAACAACCGGAACTGCGGAATGTTGACCAGGATCGGCGGCGCCTCGAGGCGCGGCGGCAGCCAGCGCGCGCGTTCCAGCGAGTATTCGATCTGCCGCACGCGGCGCGACAAAGGCGTGGTCAGCAGGCGGAATGTCGTCGGCCCGAGCGCGCCATCCATGTTGACGCCGTGGCGGTCCTGGAATTTCGTCAGCGCCTCGCTCAGGACTTCGTCGAACGTCGTGTCGTCGAGGACCGCCGGGCGCGCGGGCAGGTCGCCGAGCGCAGTCAGCAGGCGACGCAGTGCTGCTGCGCCGGCGTAGCTGTCGCCGGGCCTGACCGTGCGTGTCGGCAGGGGCGGCAGGCTGGTCAGCGTTGCGTCCTGCGCGAGTTCCCGGTAGCGCCGCAATGCCGCCTTCAGCAGATCATAGTGCTGGAATCCCGGCTCGAAATCGTCGAGCACGGCTTTCGGGTCGCGCGCTCCGGCGAGCGCGCGGACCGCGACGCTGAGATCAAGCGCCGCATGCGGGACCTCGAGGTCATGGCCAACAACGCGCGGCGCGATCCGGCCGGCATGCAGATCCGAGACCAGGTGTGCGACCGTGAGCGACAGTTGCTGATCCAGCGCACGCAGCGCCCCGGGGTCGGCGAGGACCGCCGGGTTTGTTAGCATGTCGCGCAGGGCCGGGACAGCGTAATCGGCGGGATCCAGGCCGCGGGTCTCGGCGCTGGTCAGCTCGGTCACCACGCCCAGCGCGCTGGCAGTCGGTCGTCCCGCGGCGAACCACAGCAGCGGCGCATCGGGCGCGGCGTAGAGTTTGCCGACCGCCGCCTGCGCAGCCGCTGGCACCTTGACCGCCTTCTGCGCGGTGGCGCCCAGACTCGCAACACTGACGATGCCCAGCAATAGCGTCAGCAGAAAATGGCGGGCGGGATGATTCATGGGACTGGATTCTAACGATATGATGTCAGATCGAATGGAGAACAAGCGCGCAGATTCCGGCCCGGAGGGCGCCATGAGCCGGGCGCCCCGCGGACCGACCGTGGTTTTCGACATCGGCTGGGTGCTGTTGCGTCTGGCGCCGGGCCCGATGCTCAACTGGCTGAGCAGCGCGGGCGTGTCGCACCAGGGCCTCGAGGACATTTCGGCGCGCATTGCGCTCGAGGATCATGAGAGCGGCCGCCTCGACGGCGCTGGCTTGTTAGATAACCTGGCGCGGCTGGCGGGTGATGGGCAACGGGAGCTGGCGCGGCGCTACTGGCTCGATATGTTCGACTACCAGGATGACATGTTCGCGCTGGCGCGGCGCCTGCGGCAGCGCTACCGCGTGTTTCTGCTGTCGAACGTCGGTGACCTGCACTGGGCGCACCTGAACGAGCGCTTCCGCATCGCGGATATTGCCGACGACATGCTGCCGTCCTTCCAGGCGGGCATCATGAAACCGCACGCGGAAATCTATCGGCAGGCGGAACAACGCTTTGATCTCGATCCCACGCAGACCGTATTCATCGATGATCGGGCCGACAACATCGAGGCTGTGCAGCGCCGTGGATGGCATGGCATAGTGCATGGCACGCCGTCCGCGACGATCGCGGAACTGCAGCGCCTGGGTTATCGCACCGACTGACATGACAGCAGCCACGATATGACGACGGCCATCCATGCCCGCGTTGAGCGCCTGCGCGCCGGCGCTGATCCGACCCTGATCGCGAAGCTCAGTGGCGGCTGGGCGGTGTTCGGCGAGCAGCAATTCCTGCGCGGCTATTGCCTGCTGCTGCCGGACCCGGTGGTGCCGCAGCTGAACGCGCTGGCGCCGGCGGCGCGCGCCGCATTTCTGGGCGACATGGCGCGGCTCGGCGATGCGCTGTTAGCCGCCACGAACGCGGTGCGCATCAATTACGCGATATTCGGCAACCAGGACCCGGCGCTGCATGCGCATGTGGTGCCGCGATACCAGGACGAGCCCTTGCCGCAGCGTACCGCGCACCCGTGGGCCTACGACTGGACGCAGGCGGGCGCGTTCGATGCCCGGTCCACGACTGTGTTGCGGGCGCAGCTTTGCAGCGCCTTGGGAGTCTCGTGAACGAGCTGATCAATCTGTTCGATTTTGAGGCGGCCGCGCTGACGCGGCTGCCCGCCGGTCCACGCGATTACTACCGCGGCGGCGCCGGCGATGAAATCACCCTGCGCGCCAATCGCAGCGCCTGGGATCGCTGGTCGATTCACTATCGCGTGCTGCGCGATGTCGCCAAACGCGACCTGTCGACGCAGGTGCTGGGCCAGAAACTCGACTGGCCGGTGATGATTGCGCCAACCGCTTATCATCAGATGGCGCATCCGGACGGCGAGATCGCCACCGCGCGCGCCGCCGCCAGCACCGGCACCGCCATGGTGCTGTCCACGCTGTCTAACAAACCGATGGAAGAAGTCGCGCGGGCGGCGACCCGCGGCCTGTGGTTCCAGCTTTATTGCTACAAGGATCGCGGCATCACCCAGGACCTGATCGCACGCGCCGCGGCGGCGGGCTGCGGCGCCATCGTGCTCACGGTAGACACACCGGTCGGCGCGGTGCGTGAACGCGATGTGCGCAACGGTTTCAGATTCCCGGCGAACCTGCCGATGAGCAACCTGTTGCCGGCGGGCGAACGCTACTCGATGCCGGACCTGGGGCAGGGCGGATTTTCCGGCTACGTGAACCAGATGTTCGATCCGGCGCTGTCCTGGCGCGATCTCGACTGGATCGTCGCCACCAGCAAGTTGCCGGTGCTGGTCAAGGGCATCGTGCGGCCCGAGGACGCGCGCCGCGCGCTCGGCCGCGGTGCGCAGGGCATCATCGTTTCCAATCATGGCGGGCGGCAGCTGGATTCGGCGCCCGCGACCGCCGATGTGCTCGATTCCGTGGTGCGGGCGGCCGGGCAGGACGCACTGATCATGGTCGACGGCGGCATCCGCCGCGGCACCGATGTGCTCAAGGCACTGGCGTTAGGCGCGCGCGCGGTGCTGATCGGCCGGCCGGTGCTCTGGGGCCTGGCCGTTGGCGGCGAGGATGGCGTGCGGCGCGTACTCGACCTGCTGCGCAACGAATTTTCGGTCGCGATGGCGCTGGCCGGCTGCCAGGCGCTGGATGAGATCGAGCGCGCTTTGTTAGGTCGCGGCGGCCGCGACGACTGATCCTCAGTCCTCGAGCCCCGCCTGCAGCCGCCGCAGCAGCAGCTGCGGATCGGTGATCGGCGCGTCACAGACCGAGCCGCGGCAATGGTAGGCGATCAGCGCGCCGCGCGCGGCCTTGCTCGCGAGCGCCGCCGGCAGGGCGGCGGCATCATCCGGAATGGCCAGCACCAGCCGTCGCGGTGCATACAGCGCGGCGATCTGCGACCGCCAGGTATCCAGCTCCGGCAGCCTGCCGCGCAGGATGATGATTTCCGGTGGATTCAGCGCTTCTTCGAGCGCGGTCAGCAGGCTGGTGTGCGCGTACGGCGCCTTGCTGAGCGCTTCCCAGGCAGCGCGCAACACGCCCTCGGCGGCGGCGAGATAGCGGGTTTCGCCGACCAGGTAACCGAGACGCTGCAGGCCGAGCGCCGCAACGGCGTTGCCGCTAGGTATTGCGTCATCGCCGAAGCTGCGCGAACGATGGATCAGTTGCTCATGATCGTCGGCAGTGAAGAAGAAGCCGCCCTGGTCCGGATCCGCGAAGTGACGCAGCAGGACTTCCGCGAGTTCGATGGCGAATGTCAGCAGCGATGAATCCCAGCGCTGCTGCAGGAGGCACAGCAGCGCGTCGATCA
>JAYUGT010000310.1:0-7036 GCA_043738315.1 Gammaproteobacteria bacterium | reverse complement strand
GCTTGGTCCTGAAATAATGCGCGACCATGCCGGTCGTGTACCCGGAAGCGCTTGCGATGCGCGCAACCGTTGCGCGCTCAAACCCGTACTTCGCCACCACCTGGCACGCCGCGAACGCAATCTGTTCGCGCCGTTGGCCGTGATCGACGAGTTTGGGCACGTGTCAGCCTACCTTGCGTTTGCCGACCGAGCGGCCTCTTTCGGCGGGATCCGGCAGCCTGGCATGTGCCGCCGCCAGCTGCGTGAGGCGCGCCCGCACCGCGGGCTCGATAGAACAGGCTTTCTTGCGCTGCGTATCGACGTGCAGATACATCTGCTCGCAGGTGGCTAACAGGGTCGAGTCGGCGGCGCGGTGCAGGCGATGGAACACCTGCAGCCGCTTGTCGTCCACAGACAGCACCTGGCTTGTAAGGTACAGCGACTCGTTGACGAGTGCCTCGGCCTGGTGAGTGATGTGCGTCTCCACGCTGTAGAACATGCGTCCGGCCGCGCGGTACCGCTCGTCGATGCCAGCGTTGCGGAACAGCACGTCGATCGCGTCCCCGAATACCTGCAGGTATCTTGATTCGGTCATGTGGCCGTTGTAATCGATCCACTCCGGACGGACGCGCATCGGCAGACGCGACAGGCCGGTTGCAGACGGGCCTGCGGTCAATTGCGCAGCCGCGCTCGCGAGCAAGCGATTTTCCAGCGCGCGCAGCGTGGCCCCGGCGCCGATATCGTATTCGCGCAGCACCTGCTGGATCGCGACCAGGTAGTCATCGCGCAGCCGCTCCAGTTCGCGAATCGAGCGCCCCGCCGCCTGCGCCTGCGTGCCCTCGACCATCCGGTCGATCAGCTTGTCTGTTAGCTCCGGAGCTTCGAGCTTGGTCCACGGCCACTTGAGGCAAGGACCGAACTGCTCGAGCATGTGGCGCATGCCCGCCTCGCCGCCGGCGAGGTGATAAATGAGATTGGTGCCCATCCCGGCCCAGCGCAGGCCCGGACCGTAGATGATGGATGCGTCCAGCTCACCGGTGGTCGCGACGTCGTCGTTGACGAGATGCAGGATTTCGCGCCACAGCGCCTCCTGCAGCCGATCGGTCAGGTGGCCCGGAACTTCGCGGCGCACGCGCAGCGGGTGCATGCCGATGTAGGTGAAGAATTCCGCCGCCGCGGCCAGCGTCGCTTCACTGGTTTTTGCGCCGCCCACCAGCTCCACCAGCGGCAGCAGGTAAACCGGATTGAACGGATGCGCGACACACAGGCGCTCCGGATGTTGCAGCTGTGCCTGCAGGTCCGTTGGCATGAGCCCCGAGGTGCTGGACGCGATGATGACATCCGCCCGCGCATGGCGGCTGACTTCGCCTAGGAGCCGCTGCTTGAGTTCCAGCTGTTCCGGGATGTTCTCCTGGATGAAGTCCGCCTGGCGCGCCATCAGCGCAAGATCGGTCGTAAACGTCAGCCGGCCTTTGTTAGGCAGCGGCGCGCTGGTCAGACGCGCCAGCGCCGGTTCGGCATTGACGATGGCGTCGCGCAGCGTGCGCTCCATCTCCGGACGGACATCGGCCGCCACCACGTCGATACCGAAATGCAGCGCGCGCGCCGCCCAGCCTGCGCCAATGACGCCAGTGCCCATGAGCCCGAGAGTCCGAACGGTGTGCATGCGCAGGATCCTTTTATGTAACGTTCATAATATAATAACCGCGCCGAGCTGCCATGAGGACTACTGTGCGATGCAATTTGACACCGAACACCCGCTGATCCTGACCGCCAGCTGTGACAGCCGCATGGGCACCACAGCCGCAATCACCGGCTTCCTGGCGGCGCGGCGTTTCTACATCATGGAAATGCAGCAGTTCGACGACACCATTTCGCAGCGCTTTTTTGTGCGCATCACCTTCTGCGGCGTGCGCGGCGAGACCACCGACGTCGCCCGGCTGCGCAGCGATTTCGTCAACCTCGCCGAGATCGAGCGCATGGAATGGCGCATCCACGATTCGCAGGAGCGCATGCGGGTGCTGCTCATGGTCTCGAATTTCGACCACTGCCTCGAGGACCTGCTGTACCGCCACCGCATCGGTGAGCTGAAGATGGACATCACGGCCATCGTGTCCAACCATGTGACGCTGCAGCCAACCGCGGCGCAATACCGCATCCCGTTCTTTCACCTGCCGGTAACGCCGGCAACCAAGGCCGATCAGGAGCGCCGGCTGCTGGAAATGGTCGATTCCACACGCTCGGAACTGGTGGTGCTGGCGCGTTACATGCAGATCCTGTCGAATGAGCTGTGCAACAAGCTGCAGGGCCGCGCGATCAACATCCACCACTCCTTCCTGCCCGGCTTCAAGGGCGCCAAGCCCTACCACCAGGCCTTCGAACGCGGCGTCAAGGTGATCGGCGCGACCGCGCACTTCGTCACCAGCGATCTCGATGAGGGTCCGATCATCGAGCAGATCGTCGAACGCGTCGATCACCGCGATACGCCGGAGCGGCTGGTCGCGGTGGGACGGGATTCGGAGCGGCGCGCATTATCGACCGCGGTACGTTATGCGATCGAGCACCGGATTTTTCTCAACGGCAGCCGCACCGTCGTCTTCAAATAGGCGTTTTGAGGGTCGCAGCCCGCCCGGTCCCGGTTATGATGGCGACTGTAATGATTGAGTGGCGAGTCCGGCCTGGCAAACAAAAGGATGCCTCATAAATGAATACATCGACCGATGCACAACCAGCCGCTCCCGTGACCAGTTCGCTGGCACTGCGGTGGTACGTCCTGGTCATGATGGTGCTCGTGTACACCCTGAGCATTGCCGATCGCTACGTGATGTCGACGGTACTGGAGCCGATCCGGCTCGAGCTGCAATTGAGCGATTCGGGCATCGCATGGCTGACCGGCGTTTCGCTGGCGCTGTTCTACGTGTTCTTCGGCTTCCCGATTTCCTGGCTGATCGATCGAGGCAACCGGCGCAACATCATCGCCGTGTCGGTGATCATCTGGTCCGCAATGACGACTTTCTGCGGCCTCGCGCAAAATTACTGGCAGCTGCTTTTTTCCCGCATCGGCGTCGGCATCGGTGAAGCCGGCGGCACGCCGGGCGCTAACTCCATCCTGTCGGATTATTTCCCGGTCAACCGGCGGCCGATGGCGCTGACAATTTTCGCGCTGGGCGCATCCATCGGCGCCTGGCTGGGCGCGGATATCGCGGGCGCGATCGCCGACAAATCCGGCTGGCGGGCCGCTTTTCTGTGGCTCGGCATTCCCGGCGCGGTTTTTGGCGTGCTGGTGTTCCTGACGGTCCGCGAGCCGCGCCGCGGCCAGCTCGACGGCCTGGCGCCGCGCGCCGGTGCGTCGGCGTCGTTCAAGGAATCGATGAAGTATTTGTGGACCCAGCGTTCGGCGATCCATGTGATGACCGCCAGCGCCCTGACCGCGCTCTGGGGCTGGGGCCTCGTCTGGTGGACGCCGACCTTCCTGGTGCGCAACTTCTCGCTGACCGTCGGCGAAGCTGGCGCGCTGCTGGGCCCCATCCACCTGGTCGGCGGCTCGGCCGCCACGATCCTGACCGGCTGGCTGTTAGCAAAGAACTGGTTCAACGATCCGCGGCGCATCGTCTGGCTGATGGGCGGCGGCGTGGGCTTCGCCACCATCGTGTCGTATTTCATCTATACGACCCATTCGCTGGCACTGGCCACAGCGCTGTCATGGATTTTCATCCCCGCGATCTATTTCTACATCGGCCCATGCTTCGGACTGCTGAACAACCTGTGCGAACCGCGTATGCGGGCCCAGTTCTGCGCCGCAACGCTGTTCGTGGCTAACGTCGGCAACCTGATCGTGGCCCCGCAGTTGGTCGGCTTCCTGAGTGACTGGTACGCGCCAAACCATGTCTCTAACGGCGAATCGCTGCGATCCGCCATGCTGTGGCTGGTGCCGGTGGGCGCCTGGGCGACCTTCCACTACTTCTGGTCCGCGCGCCGGCTGATCCAGGATCAGGAGCGGGCCACCGGCGTCAAGGTGGCCTGACGATGCCCTGGCCAGCGGCGAACTTGTTAGCTCGTGGCGGCTGCCTGGTATTGCTCATGTCGTCATTGGCCGCGCCCGCGCTGGGCGGTGATCCAGCCGCCGCCCCTGACGCGGTCCGGAAAACCGTGCGCCTCGCGAACGGCATGACCCTTGGCTACATCGAGCTCGGCAACCCGAAGAATCCGCCGCTCGTGTCCCTGCATGGCTATACCAACAGCTCGCTCGCCTATCTGCCTTTAGGCCGGCTGCTGGCCCGCGATGCCCATGTTTTCCTGCTGGACATGCGTGGTCATGGCATTTCGGACAAGCCGGAATGCTGCTATTCGCGCATCGACTTCGCCTATGACATCAAGCTGTTCCTGGATCATTTTGGCTATGACCGCGCTGACGTCGCCGGGCATTCGTTAGGCAGCTTCGTCGCCCAGACTTTTGCCGCGTACTGGCCGGAACGCACCCGGCACCTGGTGCTGATCGCCTCATCCGCAGGCCGCCTGGCTCCGATCGAACCCGGCAAGCCCCGCCCGCCGTCTGCGCTGGGCGCCGCTGCTGACGAAGCGATCCGCAACCTCAAGGATCCGATTGACCCGGATTCACCCTTCATGATCGAGTGGTGGAATGTGCCAAGCCTCGACCAGGACACGCAGAGGATGATGCGACGGGAGTCGGCAGGGATTCCCGCCAGGGTCTGGCGCGCCATCCATGCTCAGGGGCTGGCGTCGATCGACCTGGTCGCCACGATTCACTGGATCAAGGCGCCGACTTTGTTAGTGTGCGGCGGCAAGGACAGCCTGTTCGGCGCCGGCGATCGCGCAGCCTTGATGAAATACCTGCCGCAGGCCAAGCTCGCGCTGTTTCCGGAACTGGGGCATTCCCTACCGGAAGAAAATCCGCCGCTGGTGGCTGCCAGCATCCGAGATTTCCTGAGTCATTAATTTGCCAGCAAGCTGAGAGATCCATGAAATCCCTGCAACACTACATCGTCGGCCGCTGGTCGGCTCCCGTCAAACCCGGCAACATCTATCCGGTCGTCAACCCGGCGAATGAAGAACAGGTCGCCGAAATCCACATGGGCTCGGAAGCCGACGTCGAGCTGGCGGTCGAGGCCGCGCATCGCGCGTTTCCCGCGTTCGCCGCCACCTCGCTGGCGCACCGCATCGAGATCCTGCGGCGCATCCACACCATTTTCATGCGCCGTTTCGAAGAGATGGCAACGGCGATTACCACCGAAATGGGCGCACCGTATGACATGTCGAGGCGCGCACAGGCCGCCTCCGGACCGGGACACATCGAAGGCACGATCGCGGCCGCCGAACAGCTCGACTGGGAGCGGCGCATCGGCACGGCTAACGTCGTGCGCGAGCCGGTCGGCGTTTGCGGCCTGGTCACACCCTGGAACTGGCCGATCAACCAGATCATGGCCAAGGTGGCGCCGGCGCTAGTGTCGGGCTGCACGGTGGTGCTCAAGCCGAGCGAACAGGCCCCGTTGTCGGCGCAACTGATCGCAGAGTTCATCGATGAAGCACGCCTGCCGCCGGGCGTGTTCAACATGGTCCACGGCAGCGGACCGGTCGTCGGCCATGCGATGAGCGCGCATCCCAAAATCGACTTGATGTCGTTCACCGGCTCGACGCGCGCGGGTATCGATGTCGCCAAGACCTCGGCCGACACCGTCAAGCGGGTGACGCAGGAACTCGGCGGCAAATCGCCTAACATCGTGTTCGCAGACGTCGACCTCGAGAAGGCGATCAAGCGCGGCGTCATCTCCTGCTTCGGCAACACCGGGCAGTCCTGCAATGCGCCGACGCGCATGCTGGTCGAGGATTCGGTCTACGACCGCGCGGTCGAGATTGCCGCGCGCGTCGCCGGCGAAACCAAGGTCGACGATCCCGGCAAGCCGGGCCGGCATATCGGTCCGCTCGCCTCGCGCATGCAGTTCGAGAAAGTCCAGAAATGCATCGCCATGGGCATCGAGGAAGGCGCGCGGCTGGTGGCCGGCGGCGTCGGCCGGCCGGGCGGTTTTAATCGCGGCTTCTACGTGCAGCCGACAGTATTCGCCCACGTGCACAACCAGATGCGGATCGCACGCGAGGAAATATTCGGCCCGGTGCTCAGCATGCTGCGCTTCAAGACGCAGGCCGACGCCATCGAGATTGCTAACGACACGCCCTACGGCCTCGCCGCCTACCTGCAGACCGACGACCTGCAAAAGGCGCACGCGGTCGCGCGCCAGCTGCGGGCCGGCAGCGTGCACATCAACGGCGCCTCGCAGGGTTACGCCGAACCGTTCGGCGGCTACCGCCAGTCCGGCAATGGTCGCGAATGCGGTGTCTACGGCCTGCTCGAGTTCCTCGAGCTCAAATCCATCAACGGTTACTACGCGGCCTGACGGCAGCTTCACCATGAAACTCCGCGACATCACAACCTTCGTCGTGGGCAATCCGCCGCCGCACAACGGCGGCCGCTATTTTGTGTTCGTCAAGCTGACAACCGACGGCAACGTGTCGGGTATCGGCGAGGCCTACAGCGTGCCGTTTCACCCGGACATCGTCGCGCAGATGCTGGAAGATGTTTTCGGGCGTTATCTGCACAACGAAGATCCGCACAACATCGAATCCATCTGGCGTCGCGTGTACTCGGCCGGCTTCACGCAACGCCCGGATGTCTCGATGATGGGCGTGCTGAGCGCCCTTGAGATGGCCTGCTGGGACATCATCGGCAAGGAAGCCGGGCAGCCGGTCTACAATCTGTTAGGCGGTCGGGTGCACGAGCGGCTGCGCTCCTACACCTACATCTACGCGCGGCCCGACGACAAGGTCGACGTGTACCAGGACCCCGACCTCTCGGCGCTGCGCGCCGTTGAACTCGTCAAGCAGGGGTTCACTGCGATCAAGTTTGATCCGGCCGGCCCTTACACGGCGTTCGACGGCCGGCAATTGAGCTTGCCGGCGCTCGATTTGTGCGAGCGGTTCGTTCGGCAACTGCGCGAAGCGGTCGGCTCGAAGGCGGACCTGCTGTTCGGCACGCACGGCCAGA
>JAYUGT010000309.1:0-7073 GCA_043738315.1 Gammaproteobacteria bacterium | reverse complement strand
GCAGCGCGCTCCAGCACCAGAGGCCGGTCGGCGTCGTAGCTGTCATGTGCCAGGTTGATGCCGATGTCGATCAAGTGCATGCTGTGGGCGAATCGAGGTGGGACATGCGCATACTTTACCTGTTGGTGTTCGCGCTCATTTTCTGGGTGCTGTGCTCGGTCCTGGCGGTTACGGTGCTGGTGCAACTGCTGCTCTGGCTGTTTTCCAACCAGCCCAGCACGAGTCTGGTGAGTTTTGGCAGTAGCCTCGCTGCCTGCATGGCGCAGGTGGTCGGTTATCTTACCTTCGGTTCCGAGCTGGCGCCTTTCCCGTTCAATGACTGGCCCAAAGTGCCCACGGAGCTCGGTCCCGACGATTTCCGCAGTCTGTAGCGGTGCTTCAGGGCAGGGCGCGTAATGCCTTGGCCAGCGCCAGGGCATCCGTGGGCGCCTGCTGCCAGCTAACAACGAAGCGGTACTCGCCGCTGTCGGCCGCGCCCCAGTCATAGAAGGCGAACCCCTGGGCGCGCAGCGCAGCCGCCTCTGCGGCCGACAAGCGCAGGAAGACCTCGTTCGCTTCGGTCGCTAAAACCAGCCGTGCCGGTGCTGCGGCAGCGATCTGCGCGGCCAGCCGGTTGGCATGGGTCGCATTACGCAGCCAGACGCCGCTTTCAATGTAGGCCAGCAACTGCGCGCTGGCGTAGCGCATTTTCGATAACAAATGGCCGGCGCGTTTGCGACGCAATTCGAAATCGCGGACCAGGTCCAGGTTGAAGAACACCACCGCTTCGGCGGCCAGCGCGCCGTTCTTGGTGGCGCCGAACGACAGTACATCGACACCGGCCCGGCCGCTGATGGCTCCAGGATGGCAGCCGAGGAAGGCGAGCGCATTGGCAAACCGGGCACCATCCATGTGCACGCGCAAATTGTGCTCGTGGGCGCGCTGGCACAGGGCCGTTAGCTCCGCCGGACGGTAGCACTGGCCGAATTCAGTCGCCTGGGTAATCGACACGGCGCTGGGCTGGGTGGTGTGCACGTTCGCAGGGTTGGCGCGGACGGCGTCGCTCAAGGTCTCCGGGGCAATGCGGCCGCCGCCGCCCGGCAACAGCAGGATCCGCGCGCCGCCGCTCATGCCCTCGACCGCACCACACTCATCGCGGACGATATGCGAGTGCTCATGCGCGAATACCGCGCCATAGGGCGGGCACAGCGTTGCCAGCGCCAGGGCGTTAGCCGCGGTACCCGAGATGACCGGAAAAACGCGTACCGGTGCGTCGAAGAATCCACTGAATACTGCATCCAGTCGCGTCGACCACTGATCGGCGCCATAGGAGTCCGCGTAGCCATCGTTTGCGGCCTGCAGCGCCGCCATGATTTCCGGCGCCACTGCCGAGGTGTTGTCGCTGAGAAATTGCATGCGCCTATGGTAACCGAAGCCCGGATCGCGCTTGCGTTATGATGCTGCGTGCTATTCGAGCAGCGACAGTTCAGTTTTCAGGAGCCGACTCCGGCCGCGGCCGGCGCGCAGGTCCGTTTCAGCGTGCGCGCCCGGCGGCTGTCGGTCCGCGTGTTCCGCAATGCGCGGGTCGAGGTGGTGGCGCCGCCGCGAACCAGCGCGCGCCGGATCGCCGAATTCCTCAGCCTGCATCAGCCGTGGATCGAACGGCAGCGAGCCAGGGCCCGCGCGCTCGTTACGGAAACGGGTCCGTTCCCGCCACCGGCGCTGGATCTGCCCGCGTTAGGCGAGCACTGGAAGATTCACCTCGCGGGTGGCGCGGGCCGCTTGCGCATCCGCGAGCTAACGCCCGGGGTACTGAGCGTATCCGGGGAGGGTGGTCACGCCGTGCTGCAGGCGGCGCTGCGGCGCTGGCTGATGCGCCATGCCAAGCCCAGGATCGCGGACGCGCTGGCGGCGCTGCTCCGCGACGGCGACACGGGCTACCGGCGACTCAGTCTGCGTTGCCAGCGCAGTCGCTGGGGCTCCTGTTCGGTGCGCGGGACCATCAGTCTCAACATCGCGATGCTGTTTCAGCGCACTGAAGTTGCGCACTACCTGATGATTCATGAGCTGACGCACCTCGAGCACCCGAATCATTCAGCCCGCTTCTGGCGCGCGGTCGAGGCGCGCTGCCCGCAATGGCGCACGCTGGATCGCGAGTTGACCCAGGGATGGCGCTATGTACCACCGTGGTTGTTCGCATGAGCCGGAATCGCGTCGACCTGTCGGATGAAAAAGTATTCTGGGATCTGGGGGCGTCCCAGTCCTATGGCGAATACCTGCGCCTCGCGACGCTGTTAGCTTCGCAGCAGCCCAATTCGCTCGCGCACGATGAGATGCTGTTCATCACGGTGCACCAGGTGTCCGAACTGTGGATGAAGCTCATGCTGCATGAAGTCAGCGGGGTGTTTGAATGTGTGCGGCGCGACAGCCTGGATCCGTCGTTCAAGATGCTGGGACGCATTTCGCGCATCCAGGCGCAGTTGCTGGCAACCTGGGAAGTCCTGTCGACCATGACCCCGGCGGACTATTCGGCGTTCCGAAATTCGTTAGGCCGCGCGTCCGGGTTCCAGTCCGAGCAGTACCGGTTGCTTGAGTTCCAGTTTGGCAACAAGAACCGCGAGATGATCTTGGTGCATCAGCGCGATCCAGCCGCGTACCAGAAGTTGCAGCAAGCGCTGGACGCGCCGTCGCTCTACGACGAAGTGCTGCGGCTGCTGAGCCGGCGCGGCTACGAGGTGCCGGAGTCTTATCTCAGCCGCGATTTCGCCGAGCCCTATGAACCCGCCAAGCAGGTGACCGCGGCCTGGCTGGCGGTGTATCACAACGCCGAGAAAGACTGGGACCTGTATGAGCTCGCCGAGCGGCTGGTCGATCTTGACCACAAGTTTCAGCTGTGGCGCTTCCATCACCTGAAGACTGTCGAGCGCATCATCGGCTACAAGCCGGGCACCGGCGGCACCACCGGCGTCTCCTATCTCGCCAAGGCGCTGGAGCTCAGGTTTTTCCCGGAGCTGTGGCAGGTGCGGACATCGATGTAGTCCGCCGCAACTTCACGATCCGGTAGGCTAACAAGGCGGCCAGGGCGGCGCTGTAGAGCAGCGGCTGGGTGATGTCGGCCTTGACCTGCCACCAGAAATGCCAGACGCCTAACAACGCGATCGGATAGATCAGCCGGTGCAGTTTCACCCAGCGCCGGCCCAGGCGCCGCATCATGCGCTGGGTCGAGGTCGCGGCCAGTGGCAGCAGCGCCAGCAGTGCCGTGAAGCCGACCAGGATGTAGGGGCGCTTGACCAGCTCGGCGCCGATACGGCCCCAGTCGAGCCGCAGGTCGAGCGCGGCGAACGCCACGAAATGCAGCAGCGCGTAGCTGAATGCAAACAGGCCCAGCAGCCGCCGCAGGCGCAGCAGCTGCGGTGCTTTCAGAAGATCCTTCAGTGGCGTCACGCACAGCGTTATCAGCAGCAGGTTGAGCGCGGTGCGGCCCAGGCGATGCACCGTCTCGCGCACCGGATCGGCGGTCAGGGACACGCCGGGTACGCCGAATGCCGCGGCCAGGATGATCAGCAGCGGCGCCAGGCACGCCAGCCAGATCAGCGGCTTGTAAACCCAGCGGTAGCGCTGAACAAGGGTCATGCGCATTTGCAACTAAACTAGAAGTAACGCTGCAGGTCCATGCCGCGGTACAGGCCTGCGACTTCGGTCGCGTAGCCATTGAAGGGCAGGGTCGGCACGCGCGCGGCAAAAAATCCTCCACCAATGCGCCGTTCAGTCGACTGGCTCCAGCGCGGATGGTCCACCGCCGGGTTGACGTTGGCGTAGAAGCCGTATTCGTCCGGCGCGGAGATATTCCAGCTATTGCGCGGCTGGCGTTCGGTGAAGCGAATCTTGACGATCGACTTGATGTTCTTGAAGCCGTATTTCCACGGCGTCATCAGGCGCAGCGGCGCGCCGTTCTGGTTCGGCAGCCAGCGCCCGTAGACGCCAACCACCATCATCGCCAGCGGGTGCATCGCCTCGTCGATGCGCAGGCCTTCGACGTAAGGCCATTGCAGGACCGGCACGCGCTGGCCCGGCATCTGGCTGCGATCCAGCAGGGTTGTGAACTCGACGTACTTGGCCTTGGAAGTCGGCTTGAAGCGCTGCAACAGCGCGCCTAACGAAATGCCCATCCAGGGAATGACCATCGACCAGGCTTCAACGCAGCGAAACCGGTACACCCGTTCCTCGAGCGCGTGCGGGCGCAGCAGATCTTCCAGCGCGAATCGGCCGACGACCTCCGCTTCGCCGGCAATTTCCACCGTCCACGGCCGGGTGCGGAATTCCTGCGCATTCGCCTTGGGATCTTCCTTGTCGGTGCCGAATTCGTAATAGTTGTTGTAGCCGGTGATGTCTTCGTAGCTGTTAGGGGGCTCGGTCACCGAATAGCGTGTATTGCGTGCCACCCGGCCGGCGGAACTGCCCGGCGCGCCGGGGCCAGTGGCCGCCGTGGCTGGCGGGGCCGCGACCGGCGGAGTGGTGGCCGTCGTGGCGGCGGACAATTTCGCTGCGGCGCCGGCGAGCCCCAGTCCCAGCGCCTGCACAACGCGGCGTCGGTCCCGGAACACCGCTTCCGGCGTAATGGCGGACGGCTTTATGTCCGAATCAAATCTTGGGCTCATGCGGAAACTCCATGGGACGTAGCAGGTAGACCGGGCTAACGGGCAATTTGTTGCA
Source organism: Gammaproteobacteria bacterium (assembly GCA_043738315.1). Taxonomy (GTDB): domain Bacteria; phylum Pseudomonadota; class Gammaproteobacteria; order Steroidobacterales; family Steroidobacteraceae; genus UBA964. The sequence goes on along the minus strand of JAYUGT010000309.1, from coordinate 2,381 downwards.
GCGACAGGTAGCGCGACAAGTGTATGTCATCTGGGTTGTCAGCCCAGCCGCCGACCCGTGACGACACCAGGTTGCGGGCCACCTCCTGAATCAGGGGTACCACGGCGTGATCCGCGTTGAGTTTGGCCTCGGCCTGAGCCACTGCTGCGCGACGTTCAGCGGTCGCCGATAATGACTGGGCTTTACGCAGGGCCTGTTCGAACGCGGCACTGCGATACTGCCCGGTGTTATAGCTCGAATCGGCCAGGAAGCGCTCGAGAAAACCCTCAACCGAGGCATTTTCGGCCGAGCCGGTGAGCGCGATGTCGAAATCGCCGCGGCGCAGGTCCGCAATCAGGGACTTGATCTCGCTTTTCTCGACCACGGTGGGCACACCAGCCGCACTCCACATCGCCGCGACCGCCAGGCACATTTCCTCGCCGTTGCCGCTCGGCACGCGCAGCCGCACCGGGCCCGGCCGGCGGGTACTGAATCCAGCCTCAGCTAACAAGGCGCGCGCGCGTGCGTTGCGCTCGGCCATGCTGCTGAGCTGCAGTTCGCCGCGCGGCGGCGCGGCATCGTCGCTGAGGCCCTCAGGCACCACCCGGTAGCTGGGTCGTTCTCCGCCGGGCAACACTTTGCGAACCAGCAGCTCGCGATCGACGAGCAGCGCCAGTGCACGCCGGATTCGGATATCATCGAACGGCGCGCGCTTGAGATTGAAGCGCAGGAAACGTACGCCGAACAGCGGCGCGATCCTGACCGCGGCGCCCAATTCCTTCCTGAGCGCCTCCTGTTGACGCGGCGCGAAGCCCGGCCAGGCGTTGACGTCCAGTTCCCGGGCGCGGAAGCGGTTGACCAGTGAGCTGGTGTCGTCGCTGGGAACATATATCACCGTATCCAGCGTCACCCTGCCGGCGTCGTGAAAAAATGGATTGCGGCCCAGCTGCACCGTGCCGCCGGCGCGCCTGTCGGTCAGGCGAAAGGCGCCGTTGCCGACCAGGTTACCGGGCCGGGTCCATTGGGCACCGAATTTCTCCAGCACCTTCTGCGGCAAGGGCGTGCCTTCCTGGCCAGCTAACAAAAGTGGCAGCCAGGGCAGGGGATTTTCGAGTTCGATGCGCACCGTAGCGGCATCGGGCGCGCTGACGCCCAGCCCTTCCGGCGGCAGGCGGCCCGCCAGCACCTCGCGCGAGTACCGGATGATGAACATCCGGCTGGCGCGGGGCAGTGCCGTCGCCGGGGTAAACATCCGGCGCCAGGCATACACCCAGTCGCTGGCGCCGAGCGGTGCGCCATCGGACCAGCGCAGGCCCGGGCGCAGTCTGAAGGTCCAGCTGCGGCCATCGCCGCTGACCTGCCAGGATTGCGCGGCGCCCGGGACGACCCGGCCGTCGGCGCTGAAGCTTGTTAGGCCCTCGAACAGATCGAGCATGATGGTCTGCTCGCTCTTGACGCCGGACTGGTTCGGCACCAGTGACTCGGGCTGGCCATAGGCGCCGCGATACAGGACCGACGCCGCGCAGGCGGGCTGGGCCGCGGCCGCGATGCAGGCGACGATGGCAATTCGACAGGCTCTCCGCATGGCTGCAACTATACTCGGTGCCTAACCCGGGATTGGAGTGGGCCAGCATGCGCTACCAGATTCGACTCGACTTTCAGCGCCCGGCGCGTGAGCTCATTGAACGCGCCGCGCGCACTCACGTCGGAGTCACCGGCGTTCACGCCGGGCCGCGGCAGGTCGCGCATCCTGGCATCAAGCCGCTGTTGCAGGAGTGGCGCATCTGCGGTCCGGCATTCACCGTGCGCCCCGAGCATACCGATGACTTGTTAGTAGGCGAACTGGCGGGCAAGTATGCGCAGCCGGGCGATGTCATCGTCGTGGATGCGGGCGGTCGCGAAGACAAGGCCTGCTGGGGCATGGGCATGTCCATGGGCGCGAAGCGTGCCGGCTGCGTCGGCGTCGTCCTCGACGGGCGCTGCATGAATGGCGCGCTGCTGACACGCGAGCGCGTGCAACTGCCGATTTTCGCGCGCGGGCTGGTCGCCTCGGCCAATGGCGCGGAGCGCGCCGGCTGGCTGAATGGCACGGTCATCTGCGGTGGCGTCATCGTCAACCCGGGCGACATCGTGCTCGCGGACTGCGATGGCGTGGTATTCCTGCCGCAGGACCAGGCCAACGCAATCCTGCGCAGGTCCGAGGGTTACGCGCGCAGTGCGGCCACGGACAACCAGGCTGACATTCCTTATTGGCAGCGACGCGAAACCGAGGAAAAGCTGCGTGCCTTGCCCGACATTGACTGGAGCTAACGCCAGTCGACGCACTCGATGCCCACGGCAAGCGCACGGGCGCGCAATGCCGCCGACCCGTTCACGAGGATGCCGCGATCGGCGAGCCGCAG
>JAYUGT010000308.1:0-7108 GCA_043738315.1 Gammaproteobacteria bacterium | reverse complement strand
GCGCTGGAGACGACGCTGCGCGGGCAGGGCAACGGCCACAGCTGGCTCGGCGGCATCGCTTTTGCCGGTGACCGGTTCCGGGTTCGCGATCTTCCCGCTGTCAGCTATCGTTACACCGTGCCCGCGATCCTGGCGCAGGACGAAATGGCACCACTGGCGTGGCTGAAAATCGCCGCCAGTGGTCGCGTCGACTTTCACAATGTGTACGGGACGTTTGTCAGCCCGCGCCTGTCAGTGCTGGTGCACCCGCCCGGCGAAGAGTGGAGCCTGCGGGCCTCGCTCGGCGGAGGTTTCCGCGCGCCGACGCCGCGTGTCGAGGAGATCGAGGCCACGAGTCTCGCCGCACTGACATCGCTGCAAGGCCTGCGCGCCGAGCGGGCAACCACCGCTTCGCTGGATGCCGCCTGGGCCGATGCGGGCTGGGAGCTGAATGCCAGCCTGTTTTCATCGCAGGTAACACATGCGCTGGAGGCGACCGCGAGCGCCGCCGGCAAATTTGTACTGAGTAACGCCCGCGAATCGCGCCGCATCGTCGGCGCCGAGACACTGTTGCGCTTCGTTCGCGGGCCCTGGCATGCGATCGGCTCGTGGAGCCATCTCAACGTTCCACGAGATGCCACGCTGGTGCCGCGCGATTGCGGCGAAATTGCGCTGATCGTGGAAGATGAGAAGCGCGGCCGGGTCGGCCTCGAGCTCGGCTACACTGGTACCCAGTTGTTAGCTAACGACCCGTATCGAGCCCGCAGCAAGCCCTACTTTGAGCTGAACGCGCTGGCGGAAATGCGTTTCGGCGCCGTTGCGATTTTTATCAACGCCATCAATCTGACCGATGTGCAGCAGACGCGCTTCGATCCGTTGCTGCGGGCCGTGCCGGGGCCCGGCGGCAATCCGCTCACCGAAGTCTGGGCGCCGCTCCGCGGCCGGACATTCAATCTTGGAATCAAGCTCGAGCTGTGAATATCAGGGCGCGCCGCCCCAGAGATTGCCGCCGCGGTCCAGGTACTCGGCGCCGGTCAGTGTTGCCGGTCCGGCGAAGCTGACACCGAGGGCGGCAACCCGCGCGTTAGGAGCGGCCTCGATGCTGCCGACGCGGCTGGTCAGCGCGCTGTTCTGCAGCTCGACGCTGGCGCCCGACTCGACAATCAAGGCGACGCCGCCGGCGTTCACCTGGCTGTCGACAACCCGCAGGTGGCAGCCGCGCTGCGCGACGATGCCGGTGCCGCCGGTGGCGAGATTCATGCCCGTGACCAGCAGATCTTCGCCGGCGCGACAGAAAACGGTCTGGCTCATCGGGCCGTTGCCGATGATGCGGGTGGCAGTCTTGTTGCCGCGGCTGTTAGCTTCGGGTTTCAGGCGTTCGATCTTGAAGCCGGGACCCTCGATGACTCGCGCGCCCGGCGCGATCACCGGTAACGCGGGCCGGGCACCCGCGGGCTTTTCGTCAGCGGCAAATGCCGCCGCCGCGAGATCTAACGCCGCAACCGTCCAACAGGCTCGCAGGAAATTCTTCATTGGCTGCATCATAGCCGCAGCTTCAGCATTCCAGCCAGTCGAGACTGTGTGCCAGTGGCGCGCCGGCGATCCTGCTCAGTGCTCTTGTCATAACGGCGGCGGCATTATCGAAGCAACCGTGCGTGGCGGCGATGGGCCGGGCGAGGCTGCCCGTGGAAACCTGCGGATCCGACAATATGTCTAATTGGCCGCCGGTCGTGCGCCAGAGATCCTGCCACGTACGCGCGCTGGCAGCTTCCTCGCGATGCCAGGACTCGGGCGATGCGGCCTCAAGATACAAGTCCTCGAGCCCGAGTATCGGTGTCTTGTGATTGCTCTCGAGGGCGCGCGACACCAGCCAAAGCAGCGACTTGCGGTACGGGCCGACGGTGTCCTCGAGTTCCCGCTGCTTCGACAGCAGGTCGATGCTCAGAGTCGCTGGTTTCAGCGTACCGCCGGCAAACGCCGGCCGGTAATGATCGAGGGCGAATTGCGCGCTGCAGGCCGGCGCGAACAACGCGCAGCTTTTCGCCCGTAGCTTGTTAGCACGCAGCTCATCGAGCAGGTGGCCAAGGACAATGGCGCCGGCGGAATGCCGAAGGAGGTGGATCTCGACACCAGCCATGCGCCTGGACAGGCGCGCGAGCGCCGTAGCTAACAACTGCGCGCCATGCCCGGGTTGCGAAGCCGCCGCGGCATTCTGTTTCATTTGCGACCAGATGGGCTTGAGCACCGGCCCGGCGATGAGCTCAATGCTGCGGTCCAGCACCTCTGCGGCGGTATCGCGGAACCGGTCCCAGATCCCGCCTTCGGGCCGCGGCACGCGCTGCAACTGGTCTGCCACCAGGTCGCGGATGGTTTCGAGCGGACCGGTCTTCCAGGTCAGGAAGATCGGGTAAATTCCGTTAGCCAGGAAGTAGGGTGCCAGCACGCGAAGGCGGCGCATCGATTCGTCCTCCGAATTGAGCCCGCCGTGCGCGTAGATCGCGAGTTTTCGTTGCGCCGGCGGTTTGCTGCGCAGCCAGCTGCCAGCCAGGCTGACGACGATTTCCTGCACCGCCGCGGCCGCATTCTCGACGTTGACCAGGCGATTGATGACCCGGCCGTCGTTGCCGGAAACCAACGCATGCCGGTAGGCCGCCTCGGTATCGATTGGCCTGACCAGCGCCGGCAGGCTTTCGGGCGGAGCCAGGGGTTTCGCAGCCAGCGATACTCCGGCCGCGGGTACTGGCAAAGACCGCGGCGCGCCGGGCTTGAAGGTCGATGGCGAGCGCAGCTTCGACTTAAGGTCTGCCGGAACACCTAACGCCGCGACCCAGGAGTCGTCGCCGCTGCGGACCCACTCGTCGTAGGGAAGCACCGCAAATCCCTTCATGCCCCAATCCGGACCCCAGGAATTCTGCACTACGAAACCGCGTTCGTTGTAGCCCACGAGCGCGAAGGCATGTCCGCCGGTCGATTTTCGGTCGCTGATCGGCCTGATCACCGGGAGTGCGTCATGCGTCAGCCTGCCCGCGGAGCGCTTCTTTGTTAGGTCAAAGGCCCAGCCGTCGTGGACCGTGGCCGACACCAGCAGCGCACCGATCTGGCGGATCGCCGCCTGCATGTCGACCACCGACGCGTGGTTCACGCGGTAGTAGACGCCGAGGGTCCGGGTCAGGGCATCGGTGTCCCAGCCGACTCGCGGTTTGATGAAGACGACGCGACCGCGACTGTCCCGGTATGGCCACAGGGAATCACGGCAGACGCCATGCTTGTGCCAGGCCTTGAGCGCGCCGCGGCAGCTGGACCCCTCGTAGTCCTCGCCGGCCCATTCATCATAGAAACGCGCCAGGTGGTACAGCATGCGGGCGCTGACCGGCTCGGATTTCAGCGAACCCGTGGCAGGGATCCGCCGGCGAAACAGCAGGTAATCGACCACTCCGGCGAGCCCGAAACCGGTACAGGCGCCTTCTTCCCCCTGGTCCAGCACCAGGCCCGCAGCCGCATACTCAGGAATCCAGGTCGCGAGATCCGCGTCGACTGGCCAGCGCGGCGGCAACGACTGCAGTTGTGGCTGGTATTCGCGGTCGCGAAGATCCAGCCGATCCGGGCGGGCGTCGAGGGTTCGGCCCAGGGACGACAGGTACTTGGACGGCATCGGGCCTCCGGCACAAGGATCGGGCGGCAAGGTTGCCGGCAGAATTCTGCGCCAATCCCGGCGTTCGCGACACGCTTGCTGCGCTGCACCAATCGAGTTGACAGCCCCCGCCCACCCCACTAAGATTCGCGCCCCTTACCACTCGGCCCAACCCGCCGGGGGGTAAAAACAGCGAATTCCGGCCGGGCCGTCCTAGTGACGGCCCGGTTGTTCTTGCAGACCTGTTATGCAAGCCGGGATTCGCGGTCGCCAGCGCGGCGGCCGTGGGTCCGTGTTCTCTGGCACAGCTTGCATGAAGTCTGCGCTGGATGTTTTGGCGGATCTTCGGCTTCAGCGTGGGCGATGAATAACCGCTAACGATTTGGAGTCTGAATGGCCACCACAGGTCAATTAATCCGTGCCCCGCGCCGGAGTGCCGTCGATAAAACTAACGTGCCTGCATTGCAGGGCTCGCCGCAGAAGCGCGGCGTCTGCACACGCGTCTACACCACCACACCGAAGAAGCCGAACTCGGCGCTGCGCAAGGTTTGTCGCGTGCGCCTGACCAACGGCTACGAAGTCAGCTCCTACATTGGCGGCGAAGGCCACAATCTGCAGGAGCACTCGGTGGTTCTGATCCGCGGTGGCCGTGTCAAGGACCTGCCAGGCGTTCGCTACCACACGGTACGCGGCACGCTGGACTGCGCGGGCGTCAACGACCGCAAGCAGAGCCGTTCCAAGTACGGCGCCAAGCGCCAGAAAAAGAAGTAATTCAGGAGTAACACGATGTCACGTCGTTCAGCCGCGCCGCAGCGCCATATTCTGCCGGACCCCAAGTTCCACAATGACATGCTGGCCAAGTTCATGAACGTGGTCATGAAGAGCGGCAAGAAAGCCGTTGCCGAACGGATTCTTTACGGTGCGATCGATCGCATCGGCGAGAAGACCGGCAAGCAGGGTACCGAGGCCATCGACCTGTTAGGTGTCGCGCTCGACAACGTCAAGCCCGTGGTCGAGGTGAAGTCACGGCGCGTCGGCGGCGCAACCTACCAGGTGCCCGTCGAAGTCCGTTCCGCGCGGCGCCAGACCCTGGCGATGCGCTGGGTCATCGAGGCCGCGCGCGCGCGTTCCGAGAAGTCGATGGCGTTTCGCCTTGCGCATGAACTGATGGACGCTGCGGAGAACCGCGGCGCCGCCGTGAAGAAGCGCGAAGAAACCCATCGCATGGCGGAAGCTAACAAGGCATTTGCGCACTACCGCTGGTAAGCCGGCGCAGCGCATCTTTCCAAGTAACTTCCATGCCGCGTACCACACCAATCGAGCGCTACCGGAATATCGGTATTTCCGCTCATATTGATGCCGGCAAGACCACGACGACCGAGCGCATCCTGTTTTACACCGGCGTGTCGCACAAGATCGGCGAGGTGCACGACGGCGCCGCAATCATGGATTACATGGAACAGGAACAGGAGCGCGGCATCACCATCACGTCCGCGGCCACCACCTGCTTCTGGACGGGCATGGACAAGTCCAAGCCCCAGCATCGCATCAACATCATCGACACGCCGGGCCATGTCGACTTCACCATCGAAGTCGAGCGCAGCCTGCGCGTGCTGGACAGCGCGGTGGCGCTGTTCTGCGCGGTCTCGGGCGTGCAGCCGCAGTCGGAGACGGTGTGGCGGCAGATGAATCGCTACGGCGTGCCGCGCATCGCCTTCGTCAACAAGATGGACCGTCCCGGCGCGGATTTCCTGCGCTGCCTGGACCAGATCAAGACCCGCCTGCGCGGCAACCCGGTTGCCATCCAGCTGCCGATCGGCGCCGAGGAAAAGTTTGAAGGCGTCATCGACCTGATCCGCATGAAGACCATCGTGTGGGATGCCGAGACCCAGGGGATGAAATTCTCGTTCGCGGAGATCCCCGCCAAGCTCAGGCCGCAGGCCGACGAGTATCGCGCGATCATGATCGAGGCGGCTGCGGAAGCTAACGAAGCCCTGACGAACAAATTCCTTGAAGTAGGCACGCTGTCGGAAGACGAGATCCGCCTCGGCCTGCGCGAGCGCGCGAAGAAAAGCGAAATCGTGCTGTGCATGTGCGGCTCGGCGTTCAAGAACAAGGGCGTGCAGGCGCTGCTGGATGCGGTGATCGACTTCATGCCCTCGCCGAGCGAAATGCCGGACGTCAAGGGCGTGAACGACGATGGCGAGCCGATGACGCGCAAGGCCACCGATGAGGAGCCGTTCTCGGCGCTGGCGTTCAAGATCCTCACCGACCCGTTCGTCGGCAACCTGACATTCTTCCGCGTGTATTCCGGCGTGCTGAAATCCGGCGATGCCGTTTATGTGCCGAGCAAGCGCCGCAGCGAACGCATCGGCCGCCTGCTGCAGATGCATGCCAACGACCGCAGCGACATCAAGGAAGTCCGCGCCGGCGATATCGCCGCGGCCGTGGGCCTCAAGGATGTGTACACCGGCGATACGCTTTGTCACGAAGGCAAGCACATCACGCTCGAAAAGCTCGTGATCCCAAACCCGGTGATTTCGGTAGCGGTGGAGCCGAAGTCCACGGTCGACCAGGAAAAGATGGGCATCGCGCTGCAGCGGCTGGCGAAGGAAGATCCGTCATTCCGCGTGCACACCGACCAGGAAACGGGCCAGACGATCATCTCCGGCATGGGCGAGCTGCATCTGGAAATCATCGTCGACCGCATGAAGCGCGAGTTCAAGGTCGAAGCTAACGTCGGCAAGCCGCAGGTGGCCTACCGCGAGACCATTCGCAACAGCGTCGAATCCGAAGGCAAGCACGTCAAGCAGTCGGGCGGCCGCGGCCAGTATGGCCATGTGTGGCTCAAGATCGAACCTAACGAAATTGGCAAGGGCATCCAGTTCGTGAACGGTATCGTGGGCGGATCCGTGCCGCGCGAGTTCATCCCGGCCGTGGAAAAGGGCATCAAGGAAGCCTGCGAGACCGGCGTCATGGCGGGCTATCCGGTCGTCGATGTCAAGGTCACGCTGTTCGACGGTTCGTACCACGACGTCGACTCCGACGAAATTTCCTTTCGCATGGCCTCGATCTTCGGTTTCAAGGACGGCTTCCGCAAGGCGAAGCCGGTGATCCTCGAGCCGATCATGAAAGTCGAAGTAGTCACGCCGGAGGACTACATGGGCGATGTCATTGGCGATCTGAACCGCCGCCGCGGCCAGATTCATGGCATGGAAGACCTGCCCGCCGGCAAAACCGTTACCGCTGAAGTTCCGCTGTCAGAAATGTTCGGCTACGCGACGTCCGTGCGCTCCATGAGCCAGGGCCGTGCAACGTTCACGATGGAATTCGCCAAGTATTCCGAAGTGCCGCCTAACATCGCCGACACCATTATCAATAAGTAGAGGAGTACGCACCGTGTCGAAAGAGAAATTTGAACGCAAGAAGCCGCACGTCAATGTGGGGACGATTGGACACGTGGACCATGGCAAGACGACGCTGACGGCGGCGCTGACC
>JAYUGT010000307.1:0-2876 GCA_043738315.1 Gammaproteobacteria bacterium | reverse complement strand
GTGTCTGGAAAAAAAATGTGGCGATAGTCGATGTGCTGTGGTCGCTGATGTTTCTGCTTGGCGCGGCGGTGTATTCGCGCGCCGTGGACGCGGGCCCGCGCCAGCCCTTGATCATGGCGCTGGTCGCGTTGTGGGCGCTGCGCCTGGCGATCTACATCGGCGCGCGCAACTGGGGCGAGCCCGAGGATCGCCGCTACCAGGCCATTCGCCGGCGCAATGATCCGGGTTTCACGTACAAGAGCCTGTACCTGGTATTTGTGCTGCAGGCGGTGCTGGCCGCAATCGTATCGCAGCCTTTGTTAGGCGCGATCGCCGGCCAGGCGCCGCTGGGGTGGCTGGACGCGCTCGGGGTCGCGGTGTTTACGGTCGGCCTGTTCTTCGAGACGGTCGGCGACTGGCAGTTGTCGCGCTTCAAGGCGGACCCGGCCAACAGCGGCAAGGTCATGGACCGCGGCCTCTGGGGCCTGACCCGCCATCCGAATTACTTCGGCGATTTCTGCGTCTGGTGGGGTTTCTATCTGTTAGCTCTCGCGGCCGGCGCCTGGTGGACCATCTTCGGCCCGTTGTTGATTTCCTTTCTGCTCCTCAAGGTCTCGGGCGTCAGGCTGCTGGAGAAGGATATCGGCCAGCGCCGCCCGGGTTATGCGGAATACATCCGCCGTACCAACGCCTTCTTCCCGGGCCCGAAGCGCGCGTGAGCGAAGCGACCTTCCCGTCGCTGCGCGGGCGCGCCTGCATCGTCACCGGCGCCGGCCGCGGATTCGGCCGGCTCATGGCGCTCGGGCTGGTGCGGCAGGGCGCGCTGGTGTTAGGTAGCGCGGCACGCAGCGCGGCCGAAATTGCCGAGACAGCGCGGCTGGCGGCACAGGTTCCAGGTGGCGGCCGGTTCGTGTCCGCGCGCGCCGATGTCGCGGAGCTGGCGGACTGCGAGCGCCTGGTGCAATCGGCGTTAGGCGAATTTGGCCGCCTCGAGGTGCTGATCAACAACGCCGCGCGCGGTCCGCGCGAGGCGAACGAGAATTTTTTTGCCGCGAAGCCAAAATTCTGGGAAGCGCCCGCGGATGCGTTCCAGCGCATGGTCGATACCAACCTCAGCGGGCAGTTCTACATGGCGAAGGCGGCAACGCCGCATATGCTGGCGCGCGGGTTTGGCCGCATCGTCAATATTTCGACTTCGTTGCCAACCATGGTCGGGCAGGGCATGGCGGTGTATGGCGCCTGCAAGGCGGCACTGGAAACCCTGTCGGTGGTCTGGTCGCGGGATCTGGCCAGCACGGGCGTGACCTGCAATGTGCTGCTGCCCGGCGGGCCGGCCGATACCGAGCTCATTCCGGGCGGCGTGGTCGGCACCCGCGCCAAGGCGGATTTTCGCCAGGGGAAGGGTCCGCGCGGCGACGAAGGCCGCGTCGGTGGGATCCTGCCGGCGGACATCATGGTGACTCCGACGCTGTGGCTGGCGGCCGATGATTCGGCGGCTTACAACGGCCGGCGTTTTGTCGCCAAGGACTGGGATCCCGACCTGACACCCGCGGCGGCGGCGGAACGCGCCGTGCAGCCGCAATTCGACGCACCGCGGATCATGTAACTCAGCCGAACGGCAGCAGGCTGCCGCTGCGCTCGCGCCAGGCGAGGTACTTCGGAGAGTTGCCGTAGCGGGCCTTTTGTTTTGCGTCCAGCATTGTGGCCTGGAAAATCATCAACACGATGACGTAAAACGGCGCCACCCATATCAGCAGGTATTCACGGACCGATGCGGCGGCACCGGCGCCAGCTAACATGAGGCCGATCTGGAACAGGATTTCGCCGGCGTAGTTGGCCTGACGGATGCGCGCAAACAAGCCGCTGTCGACCCAGCGGTCTGCCGCAGCCATTTTCGCGATCTGTTTCTGGTTGTCGGCGATCGATTCCATGCCGAGACCCAGCAGCATGACGATGGCTCCGATCATGATCCACGGCGTCATGACGCCACGCGTGCCGACCAGCCAGGTGGTCATGCCCATGAACGCCATCAGCCAGCTGACCATGATCCAGATGAAGATCCCGGCGACCAGCGGCGTGCGCTGGTGCAGCTCCAGGTTCGTGTCCGGATCGCCGCGCGCAGCACGCGCCCGATGCCGCGCGAACACAAACTGCCACAGCCTGAGCCCGTAAGCGGCGCACAGCCCGCCCACCAGCAGTACCGGCAGGCTGCGGAACTCGAACATCAGCCACAAGGATACGCACAACATGCTGAGGCCGTAGCCATAGGAAAAAATGTAGGCGAAGCGGTAGAACACGACCGTGCAGGCCACGTGGGCGATGACCAGCATGGCCCATTGATCGCGGGTCCAGCGGCCCGCGCCGATTGCGGAACCGAACAGCCACCACATGGCGAGCACGCACACCAGGAAAATCGTCTGCAGGTTCCGGTTCATGGGCTGCGCCTTCGCTAACGTTCAAATTTCGCCGCCGGCCGCAGCAGGGCGGCCGCCGGATCGCGCAGGATCTCCGGGTGAAACCGCGCCAGCAGGTCGACGTAAGACTTCGGGCAGTCTGCGAGACGTGCGGCCTTGCCGCCCACGGCGCGCGACAGCAGGCTGCCGGGACGCTCGCCCATCTTCATCCACAGCTGCCAGTTGGAAACGGCCGTGAAGGCGACACTGGCCGGTGGCGCCAGCAGCCGTTTGTTAGCCAAGTCGCGCTTCGAGGCCTGGTAGGTGGAAAGATCGTTGACAACAAAATCTGGCGCCTGGGTGCCGAGACGGGTCACCACGGCGACGCTTTCGTCGCGCAGGATCTGCGTGTCGCCTCCGCCATCGAGGAATTCCGAGTGGTGTTCATGGCGCAGGCTCGCGCCCGGCAACGAAGTCGGCAGCTCCGGTCCGCTCGCGCGGTAC
>JAYUGT010000306.1:0-2881 GCA_043738315.1 Gammaproteobacteria bacterium | reverse complement strand
TTTCATGATTTTACCGGTGATACCACCGCCCAGAATGCGCGAGAGGCGCGAGCGGGTCTGTGCGCTGGCGCACTGAGGAAAGACCGCGTCGTCAGTCGCGGCGCGCTAACAGGCCCTAGTGGATTGGCAAAGGCGCCAGGCGGTCGGTCTCGGTCTTGACCACCGCGTAACATTCGCAACAGCGCTCTTCCAGCTTGGGCCGGTCGAGAACCGTGATGTGGCCACGCTGGTAAGTGATTATTTCGAGTTTTTGCAGCTTGCCCGCGGCTTCCGTCACGCCTTCACGACGCACGCCAAGCATGTTAGCAATGAGTTCCTGCGTCATCTCGAGACGATTGGACGGCAGGCGATCCAGCGACAGCAGCAGCCAGCGACACAGCTGCTGGTCGACCGAGTGATGACGATTGCAAACCGCGGTTTGCGCCATCTGCGTCAGCAAGGCCTGCGTGTAGCGCAGCAGCAGCAGTTGCATGTGGCCGTTGTTATGGAACTCTTCTTTCAGCACCTGTCCCGCAAGCCGGTAGGCGTAGCCGGCGCTCTGCACGACCGCGCGACTCGGGGTCGTCTCGCCGCCCATGAATAACGCAACCCCGACCAGTCCCTCATTGCCAACGACGGAAATTTCCGCCGAGGCGCCGTCCTGCATCACATAAAGCAGCGATACGATGCAGTCGACTGGGAAATAAACGTGATGCAGTGTTGCGCCGGACTCGTACAGAACCTTGCCCAGCGGCATCTCGACGCGGCGCAGGCGCGTCTTGATGCGGCTCCACTCCGCGGCCGTCAATGCCGCCAGAATGTTGTTGAGCTTCGCATCAAGGACATCCGGCATCGCCGCTGCGCCATTCTCCGATCACGATGGACCAATGGCTTCACTATACGCTCAATGGCGTGACTATGTGTTCTATCGTACATAGTGACGCGCTGCGGCAAAATTGGCTTGTTAGCTCATGACGGCGGCGTAGGTCTCCCGGTCGGTGGCATAACAGTCGCAGGCGGCCGCTTCCAGGCCGGCGCGATTACTGATCCACACCTGGCCGCGGCTGTAGTGGATCAAATCTGCATGCTGCAGGGTACTCGCCGCGCGCGTCACGCCGGCGCGGCGCACGCCGAGCATGCCCGCCAGAAGTTCCTGCGTGGCGAAGAAGCGGTCGGTGTGCGCGCGATCGCCGGTCATCAACAGCCAGCGCGCCAGGCGCGCCTCGACCACATGGTAACGGGTGCAGACCGCAGCTTGTGCGAGCTGGTGCATGATGACGTAGATGTAACGATTGAGTTGCAGATACAAAGCGCGGTTATCGCGCACTTCCTGGCGAAAGGCTGCTGTGCCGATGCGCAAGGCCCCACCGGCGCCCTGGACGACTGCGCGCAACGGCTCGATTTGTACCCCGAGGAGCAACGCCGTCCCCGTCATGCCCTCGTTGCCGACCAGCCCGACCTCAAGGCTCTCCTGGTGGTTACTGCGGGAGATCAGCGAGATGAACCCGGCCGTGGGAAAGTAGATATGCCGTATGCGATCGCCGGGATTACAGAGCACGTCGCCGAAGGTGAGTTCGACGTCATCGCCGAGCGCCAGCAGGCGCCCGGTGGTCTTGGCGGGCAGCGCGGCGAGCAGGAGATTCGCCGGGGCGGGCCGTTTGGGTTGTGTAGCCGACACGTTTCTGGTCCACGCGTCTGCGACGCTGATTGAGTAGGTGAAATAGCGTAGCGGACAACAGCGATGGCATCCGTGCGGTGGCGCACCCAGACGCAGTGGACACGGCTATGTATCAATCCGCTCATATGTTCGGTAGCGAACGGTGATACATCGCGTGGCGTGAGATTGTTCAGTCTCCTCTTTAAATACAGTTGGATCGATCATGAAATCAAAATTTGCAATTACCTGCCTTGCCGTCGGCGCCTTGCTGGGGCCCGTAATCGCCCTGGCGGGCGAGGATGCCGACGCGGATCGGACGCATCCGAAGGCCTTCGTCAAGAACTCCGCCATTACCGTGAAAATCAAGTCGCGGCTTGCGGCTGAGCACATCACCAGTCTGGGCCGCATCCATGTGGATACCGACAAGAAAGGTGTTGTGTGGCTCAGTGGATCCGCGCGCACGCAGGAAGCGGCTGACAAGGCTGTCGCCATTGCGCGCGCCACCGAACGGGTGACGGAAGTTCACAGCAACATCAAGATCAAAAAGGATGATTGATCTTCGAACCTGCAACGGTTGAGTCTGTCACAGGCGCACCGCGCGTTTCGCGTGGTGCGCACTTGGCGTCGGCTTGTGCGCAAAGCCGGTAGCGAGCCAGTTCATCGCGCAACCACTGCTGGCTTGTCAAAGTCTGCCCGCCGCGGCACCGCACCATATACGTTTTGCCGCTGAAGCTGCTGCTGGTTGCCGCTCGTTCGACGAAATCGTCAGCGCTGTGGATCCAACCCATCGCCGCCATCCGACCTGACTTGGCGCGCAGATGCTCCTGCGCCTTCCTGGAGTCATACCAGCTGCCGTTGCGATAAAAATCACAGCCAGATTTCTCGACAAAGGTGAGCAGGTAGTCAATTTCAGACTGCGCAATTGTGGGTACTGCGCTGCGCGCCGCCGGCGCAAACGCAGCTAACGGCAGTGCCGCTGCAAGTATCAGAGCAAGAAATCGCTTCACAATTCACCTCCAAGCGGCAACCAGGAGAGAATCCTGACTTTGAATCTTTGCCAGGCGCTGCGGGCCGGCTCCCTTGCATATTCCACGTCCTGACCGTTCTCGCGCGTCTGCCAGACAAGGCGCGGGCGGTTCCCCGGCTGCTTCGCGCGCAACGCCAGCGCGTATGAATTCTCGCGTTGCGCCATCGCTTCGAATCTGACCGCGGTCTGCTGCGCAAGTTCCGCGTTGTCGATGATCA
>JAYUGT010000305.1:0-18478 GCA_043738315.1 Gammaproteobacteria bacterium | reverse complement strand
TTGGCAGCCGACGGACTCACCGGGCCCTCGCGCAGCCTGTCGAGGTAGTCTGCCCAGTGCTGCAGCATCTTGCGACGCTCGTCGACTCGGACGCTGCGATTGTAGGCCGCCCGAATCTGGTCTTTTGGCACATGCGCCAGCTGCAGCTCAATCAGGTCCGGATTCCAGCCTTGCTCATTGAGCAACGTGCTCGCCGCAGCACGCACGCCGTGCGCGGTCTGCTCATCTTTGCTAATGCCCAGTCGGCGTAGCGCCGCGACCAGCGTGTTGTCGCTGATCGGCTTCAACATGGACTGCGGACTCGGGAACACATAACGTCCGTGCCCCGTCACGGCATGCAATTCCTCCAACAAGCTAACAACCTGATGACTCAAGGGCACGAGGTGCGCCCGCCGCGATTTCATCTTCTCGGCGGGAATGCGCCACATGGATTCGGCAAAATCGATTTCTTTCCACTCGGCCTTGCGCAATTCACCGGGCCGAGGGAACGCATAGAACGCAATCTTGAGCGCGGTCTCGGTCGTCGGCTGCCCCGAATAGGTCCACACCACGCGAAGGATTTCTGCCAGGCGCTTGGGGTCCGTGACGGCCGCGAAACTCTTCTTGGTTCCAGCCACTAACGCACCGCGCAGCACAACCGTCGGATCGCCCTGCACATGGCCACAAGCGGCGGCATAGCGCATGACCTCGCCCACCGCGGTGCGCACACGGCGCGCGGTCTCGTGGCGCCCGGTGGCTTCGATCTTGCGCAGGAGCCCCAAAATCTGCGGCGCTCTGACATCGACAATCGGCATGCGCCCGATGAAGGGATACACGCGCTTGCGTAGCCACGCGGCCTTTTGCGCGATCGTTCCCGGATCGAGCCGCGCCGCCTGCGACTCCATCAATTCTTCCGCGACCGTTTTGAAGTCAATGGCGCGCGCGGCGCGCGCCGCTTGGCGACCCGCACTGGGATCGACACCGCCCGCGAGCTCGCGTCGGGCCGCGTCGCGCCGATCGCGCGCCATGGCCATCGACACGTCGGGATACACACCTAACGAAATCAATTTCTCGCGACCGTCAACGCGATAGCGAAGTCGCCAACCAGGCGCCTTGGTGCCTTCTAACAACAAGTAAAGCCCACCGCCGTCGTGCAACTTACGGCGCGGCCCACTGGTATCGAATTTGCGTAATTCAGCGCGGATTTTCAGCTCAGACAGCATGTGGGGGTAGCTCCCTTTTCAAAATTCCTCGGGAAAATGGCTTTATTCCTTTCGCGAACTCAATTTGTGGGGGTAGCGGGCGATAGGAAAAACGTCAGGTACCCCCAAAACTACCCCCAGATTGCTCTGGCTGTAAAGGGACAGTTTCGAACGTAAACGAACGAAAAAAGCTATTTTTCTCGGGATTTTTGAACCGCGGCGAACGCCGGCGGACGTCTCTGAACTACGTTCTGGCGGAGAGGGTGGGATTCGAACCCACGTGCCGGAATTACCCGACCATCCGATTTCGAGTCGGCGCCGTTATGACCACTTCGGTACCTCTCCGGCACGACGGTTTGCAAGCGCGGTATTCTAAACCATGGCGCTTTACCCTGCTTTCCTGACCCGGCCGCGGCGGCCGGCGCTGGCCTGGGGGCTGACCCTGGGGCTGGTTGTGCTGGCCGCGGGACTCGGCGCCTGCAGCCGTCCCGACAGCTCCCTGGCAAATCTGCAGGCAAGCGGCGTGCTGCGGGTCGCTACCACCTTCGGCCCGCTGAGCTATTACCTCGGCGCCGAGGGACCCGAGGGTATCGACTACGAACTGGCGCGCGACTTTGCGGCGCGTCTGGGCCTGCGGCTGCAGGTCACTGCTTACCCGGATCGGGACGCGATGCAGGCCGCCCTGCGCAACAACCAGGCCGACCTGGCGGCCGCACACCTAACATTCGACGCCGGCTGGAGCCCGGACGGCCAGGGCGCGCTGCCTTGTTATTCGATGCCGCAGGTCTTTGTCGGCGTGCGGGGGCGCACCAAGGCGAAGCAGCTGTCAGATCTGGCCGGGCTCAAATTGCTCGTGCACGAGCGCAGCCCGCAATTGCGCCGCGCCGAGGAACTGCACGCGGACAAGAAAGGCCTGCAGATCATCCCGGTCGGCATGACGCCGGGCAGGGAATGGCCCGACCTGCTGATGGATGGCACCGGCGACATCGCGTTGGTGGATGCCGCGGAATTCGCGCTGGTCCGCAATAACCAGGTTCGCCTGATCGACGCCTTCGGTGATACCGAGGAGCGCCCGGTGCAATGGATCGTCCGCACCGGCGCCAAGTCGCTCATTCAGGCCATCGACAAGTTCTGCGCGGGCGTCGATGGTGCAGGCCTGGTGGCGCGCGCGATGCAGCGCACGCTGCCCGTGGAGCGCCGTACCCGGCGCGTGCCGGCGGCCGAGTTTCGCACGCTGCAGGTCACCCGGCTGCCACAACTGGTGCCCTACTTCCAGGAAGCGGCCGCCGCGACGCAGCTCGACTGGCGGCTGCTGGCCGCGCTCGGTTACCAGGAATCGCAGTGGGATCCGGCGGCGGTGTCGCCTAACGGCGCACAGGGCCTGATGATGCTGATGCCCGCGACCGCCCGTTCGTTAGGAGTCGCGGAGTCGATGGAGGCGCGCGCCAGCATCCTGGGCGGTGCGCGCTATCTCGCGGAACAGATGCAGCGGATACCGGAGCGCATCAAGGATCCGGAGCGCAGCCTGTTTGCGCTCGCGGTCTACAACATAGGCCTCGGACATCTCGAGGACGCGCGCGTCCTGACGCAAAAGAACGGCGGAAATCCGGATCTCTGGGCCGACGTCAAGCGCCACCTGCCGCTGCTCGAGCAGCAATACTGGTACTCGCGCGCGGAAAACGGCTATGCGCGCGGTGGCGAGACGGTTGGCCTGGTGGACAACGTCCGCCAGTACCGGACCTTGTTAGCGGACTACGTGCCGCCGCCCGCGCCGACGCTGACGGATCCGGATTCAGGTGCGGCCATCGAGGGCCTCGCAACGCCGGCCGTGCCCGAAGATCCACTCGCGTTGGAGCCGGAAAAACCCGCGACTGATACCGTTAAGACGCCTTAACTGACGGGCACCATCCGCGCCTTGCGCCAGGTGCCGCGCAGGTAGTAACTGCCGACCAGGGCCAGCGCAACCAGGCTCGATGCCGAAATGCTCCACCAGATCGCGTCCGCCCCCCAGCGCGGTATCAGCGCCAGCGACAGCGGAATGCGCACCACCCACAGCGCGATGAACAGCACGATCAGCGGCACCATGACCGCACCCGCGGCGCGTACCACGCCGGACAGCACCATGGCCATGCCAAACAGCAGGTAGGACCAGAGCACGACGTTGTTGATGTGCTGCGCGATATCCAGCGCCGGCGTACCGGGCGGCAGGAACAGGCTCAGGGCCGCGCGGCCGAATACGTACAGCAGCAGGATCGCGGACCCAGCTAACAAAAAATTGAACAGCACGCCGTGGCGCGCGATCGAGCCGACCCGGCCCCATTGGCTGGCGCCGATGTTCTGCGCGGCCATCGCTGACACGCCGGCGCTGAGCGCCAGCGACGGCATCTGGATGTAGCTCCACAGCTGCATCGCGGCCGCAAACGCCGCGGTGGTGTGCGCGCCAAAATTATTGGCCATGCCGTAGGTCGCCGCCATCGAGCCCGACATCACGATCATCTGCGCGCCCATCGGCAGGCCCTTGGTCACCACGGACTGGATGATCGCGAAATCCGGGCGCAGCAGGCGCAGGTCCGCACGATGCAGCACCAGCGGGTTCTTGCGCCGGTAGATATGCACCAGCAAGCCGGCCAGGCTGATCGTCTGGGCGACGACGGTGGCCAGGGCCGAACCTGCGATACCCATGGCGGGAGCGATGCCCAGGCCAAATATGAATACCGGATTGAGCGCGATATCCAGCACCACCGACAGCACCAGATAGATGAAAGGCGTGCGTGAATCGCCGGCACCGCGCAGCGCCGCCATGATGAAGAAATAGAAATAGCTGATCGGCAGCGCCAGAAACAGCACCCGCATGTAGGACACCGCCATCGCCACCGACTCCGGCGGAGTCCGCATCACGTGCAGAATTGGTTCGGCCAGAAAAGCGCCAGCCACGGCAAACAGCACCGCCAGCAGCAGGAAGAAGCTGGCGCTGGTGCCCACCACTTTGCGCGCCTGGTCGAGCCGCTGCGCGCCGATGTACTGCGCGATCAGGATGGTCGAGGCCATGGTCATGCCGAACACCACGCCTAACAACAGGAACATGACGGTGTTGCCGTTGGCGGTGGCGCTGAGCGCGGCCTCACCCAGGTACTTGCCGACCCAGATGGAGTTGATCGAGCCGTTCAGGGTCTGCATCACGTTGCCCATCAGGATGGGCAGTGAAAAGAAGAACAGCGTGCGTGGTATCGAGCCGGTCGTGAGACCGGAGGGAGAAGTTTTCATTCCGAGGGACTCTTCAGGGTATCGACCCAGATGGGATTGGTGAACGCCTTCGCGCCCCGGCTGTCTTCGACCAGGAGCGCATACCAGTGCGCAGCACCCGCAAGCAGCGAAAAATCGACATGCACTTCGTCAGCTGCGGGAGCGGCGAACGATTCGGTCTTCACGACCGCGCCGTCACCGATCAAATCCGCCTTGCGGAGGCCGGCAACTGACTTCAGGTCGAAACCGAGCGTGAATGGCGCGCCCGGCGTGAGCTTCAGCGTGTCGCCGAACATCACCGACGGAAAGATCAGCGGGCCGAGGCTGGCGTAGGCATGGCCGTCCTTCAGCGCGTGGGCAAAGCCCGCCGCGGTCGGGGCGCCGTCCAGGTGCGCAAACATGCGTGCGGCCCCTGACACGTCATTCCACACATCGTGCGTATCCGATCCGGCCGTCAGGTAATACCGGTGACCGGCATTCCAGAAACGCCACAGCTGACTCAATACCTTCTGGTCGTGCTCCGGGTTCTTGGCGTTGATCTCCAGCAGGTCAAAGCCGGCACTGAATCCGCCCGGCGCCACGCCCTCCGCAAGGCTCGTCATGTAGCCGTCGGGCAGGTAGGGGTGATTCGACTGGATGATGATTGCACCCAGTCGGCGCGCATCCTGGAACAGCTCGGCGACCGTCGCCTTGCCGGTATCGACGCCGAGCTTGCCACCTAACACCAGCGGGTAGGCGTTGAAATGTCCCCAGGACGCGGACAGCTCGACGCTCGGAATGAATGCCATCCCGCGCTGCTGCGCGATGCGCTGCAGCGCCTGGTGGTTGACGGTCGAGTCGTGATCGCTGACCAGGAGCAGATCGAGTCCGGCCGCCAGCTGCGAGCGCGCGAGATCCGCGGGCGGCGTGACCGCTTCCGCCTGGTCGGCATGATGGTGCAGGTCCGCCCCATACCAGCCCCGCTTGCGCGGATCGAACTGTATCGGCAGGGCCACGGCCGCCACTTGCGTCTTGCCCGGTGCTACCGTCAACGCCAGTTCGCGGCCTGCGCCGAGGAATCCGTCTCCTGACGACACGCGAAACAGATAGCGCCCGGCCGCGATCGGCACCTCGACGCTGCCCTTGCGGTCGAGCTCGGTGAAAAAGGCTTTCTTGCCGAGAAACTGCACCACGGGCTTTTGCCCTTCGACAATCGCGATGCGCGCATCCAGCGGCCGGCCATCGCTCGCGCGGCTGACCTCGAACGCAATTTTTCCGGGGCCGTCGAGGTCGCGAAAATCGCGCACCGCGCTCGCGCCTGCGGCAACGGTCACCGTGGTTTTCGCGGTCTGCGAGGAATTTTTCGCGGTCGCATAGAGTGCATAGTCACCGGCCGGCAGTGTCAACTCGTAGCTGCCGTTCTGGCCTAACACCCAGCCGTAGGGCTGGCCGTGTTTTTCGATCACGATCACGGGCCGCGCGATCTTGGCGCCGTCGCGGCCGGTCACGACGCCGCGCACCTGCCCGGCGGGCAGCTGCCGGCGGGTGATCTCCGCCTGGATGACAGGGCCCAGGTCGCCGCTCGACTCCACCTGCAGCCAGCCGCCAAAGCTGCGGCTTTCGCCGGGCTTCAGGCTGTGCTGCAGATAAAGATCCTTGCCACCGTAGTTGATGTTGTCGAACCCGGCGGAGTGCAGCGCGATGGTCCAGTCTTCGTCATAGCCCACGACGCGATCCGCCAGCGCGCCGTCGGCCTTGCCCTTCTCCTGGCCCGCGAGGCCCGGAATGCCGAAGAAATAGCCGCCTTTCGCCCACAGCGTCAGCCCCGAGAGCAGATCCGTCAGCACGACGTCGCCGCCATTTTGCATCGTGGTCACGATCTCGACGTGATCGGAATTTGCCTTGAGCGTATAGAGCGTCGTGATCGTGACCTTGCCCCAGTCGCGCTCCGCGCGCACCACCGCCTGCGCGGGATCGCGCTCAACGATCGTCACGCGCTGATAGGTGTTAGGCCAGGCGGACCATTTGTTAGGTATGAAGTCGGCGAAGATCGCCTGGTCGCGCCCGATCCTGCCGCCGCGCACCGGCGCCACATCGATGATCGCGCCGCGCGGTACGCCGTAAGGCACCACCGATTCGACCGCGATCGCGATCGCGAGCTTTTCGTTGACCAGCGTGATATCGCCGGCCGCCCGTGCATCGCCGCGCTCGATCGGCGTCGGTCCGGTGATGACCTGCACGGCGGCCTGGGCAATGCCGCAAGGCGCGAGGACCAGCAAGGCCAGAAGCATCAACCCTGCCGGACCCCGGAAATTCCGCAGTTTCATGTGATTCGCTGGTCCTTCAGCCATGGTCATGTCGCTCACATCGTCAGCCGCGGCGCGCAGCAAAAAAGTCCGCCAGCAATGCGCCGCACTCGTCGGCCAGCACACCGCCAAATACATCGACCCGATGATTGAGCGCCGGCAGGCCGAACACGTCGGTCATGCTGCCCGCGGCACCCGCCTTGGGATCCCAGGCGCCAAACACCACGCGCCGCACCCGGGCATGCACCAGGGCCGCGGCACACATGATACAGGGCTCCAGCGTCACGTAGAGCGTGGTGTCGGTCAGGCGGTAGGTTTGCAGCACCTTGCCCGCAGCGCGGAGCGCCCGCATTTCGGCGTGCGCGGTCGGATCGCAGTCGCCGATCGGGCTGTTAGCTCCGCGGGCAACGACCTGGCCGTCGCGTACCAGGACCGCGCCGACCGGCACCTCGCCGGCGAGTGCCCCAGCGCGCGCCTGAGCGATGGCTTCGCGCATGAAGTCGCTGTCGGATAACATTGGCATCACGGCATTTTGCCCGATTCGCGCCCGGCGCGCAGGGCGCTATCCAGGCTGTTAGGCCCGATGGAGGATGAAACCGATGAGACCCCAGCTGCGCGTCATTCCCGAGCACCTCGTAACGCCGATCCTCGATGAAGCCAAGCGCATCCTGGCCGAGATCGGTGTCGAGGTGCGGGGCGCGCGCCTGCGCCAGCGCCTGCTCGACCATGGCCTCAAGATGGCGCGCACCGCCGATGAGGCCGAGCGCGTGCTGTTTCCGCCCGAGGTGGTGGACCGGGCGATCGCAACCACGCCGAAATCCTTCGCGCTCTACGACCGCGACGGCAAGCCGTACACCGAGCTCGGCGGCGACAAGGTGCATTTCGTGCCGGGTTCCAGCGGCCTGCAGATCCTGGATCATCGCAGCGGCGAGACGCGCCAGTCCAAGACCCGCGATTTCATCGAATACGTGCGCCTGGCCGATGGCCTCAAGCACCTGGGCTATCTCGCGACCGCATTTTCCACCAACGACATCGAACCGCAGGTGTCGGATGCCTGGCGGCTCTATCTGGTGATGACCAATTCGCTCAAACCCGTGGTCTCGGGCGCGTTCACTGAAGACGGCGTGCCACGCATGGCCGAGATGATGCAGCTGTTCCGCCGCGACAAGGCCGATCTCATGGCCCGGCCGATGTCGATCTTCACCGTGACCGCCACCGGCTCCTATCGCTTCAGCGAGGATTCGTGCCAGAACCTTATGGACTGTGCCGAGTTCGGCATCCCGGTCGAAATCGTACCGGTGACGCTGATGGGGCTGATCGCTCCGGTGACACTGGTGGGTGCCACGGTCATGCATGTCGCCGATGTGCTTGCGGGCCTGACCATGGCCCAGATCGTCAAGCCCGGCACGCCGATCCTGTTCGGCGGCGCCCCGGCCACTTTCCACATGAAGACCTCGATGTCGCCGATGGCGGCGATCGAGACCCAGCACCTGAACGTCGCCTACGTCGAAATCGCCAAGCACCTGCGCCTGCCGACGCAGGGCTACATGGCGCTCGGCGAAGGCAAGTTCCTCGATGCGCAGGCTGGCGCCGAGACCTTTGGCAGCGCGCTGCTGGCCGCGATCGCCGGTGTCAATTCCGTGTCGGGTCCCGGCATGCTGGACTACGTGCTGACCTTCAGCCTGGAAAAACTGGTATTCGATGACGAGCTCTGCGGCCAGGCGCTGCACTTCTGCCGCGACTTCAAGGTGATGGACGATCTGCCGACCGTGGACCTGGTGCGGCACCTGCTGAAGGAGAAACACCTGCTGACGGCGGAGCACACGCTCAAGCACTGGCCACAGGAACTGTATTTGCCGGGCATGGTGTTCGACCGCATCAATCGCGAAATCTGGCAGATGGGCGGCAGCATGACGCTCGACCAGCGCGTCAAGGAAGAAGTGGAACGGCTGCTCGGTGACTATGTATCGCCGCCGACGGATCCGCGGCTCGACGCGGAAATGCTGCGGCTGATCCGCTCCGGCATGACCAGCGACGCGTCTTTGCCCGAAATCCTGCCGCCGGTGTTGCAGCCTGCTAACAGCCCACGCGCCGCGCGCGCCGCGCGCCCGTCGCACCGGCCGCGGCGCGGGGTTTAATTCACCAGCACATAGGCCTTGCGGATGCTGGCCGGGTTGCCAATCTGCTTCACGATAAAATCCGCGACGTCGGCGCGCGCGATGATGCCGTTGCGCCATTGCGACGGCTGGTCCAGCGCTTTATAGCGGCTGGTGCGCGCGCCGCTGGTCAGCACGCCGGGCCGCGCGATCGTCCAGTCGAGCGAACTGTCCTTGATCAATTGCTCCTGGATGCTCTTGTCCGCGTACGCGCGGCCAAAAACTGCGTGGAACGGCAGCCGCTGCAAGGCGCTGATACTGGCCTCGCTGTCGCCCGCGCCAAATCCCGTCAGACAAATCAGGCGCTTGACGCCTTGCGCCACCATCGCAGGAACTAACACGCGGGTCGCATCTGAAAACAGATGCACGGGCCCGAACAAGGCCGCGAAACTCACGCCCAGCGTCTGGATCACGACATCCACGCCTTTTAGCGCAGCCTCGACGTCTTGGCGGACGAGCGCGTCGCCACGCACCTTTTCCAGCTTGGGATGAGTCACGTTGATGCTCCCAGCCGAGCGCGCCAGCGCGCGTACCTGGTGGCCAGCCTCGAGTGCGCAGCGGACGGTTTCCAGCCCGATACCCTTGCTCGCCCCGATGATTAATACCCGCGCCATGATCAACCTCCATTTGCTATCCGGAACGGCATCCTGCTCAGCATATTGTGACGGAAGTCCGGATTTTTGTCCGCCGCGGAGCCTCAGGTAACTGCCTCGACAGTCCGTCTGCGGCTAATGTTATTCGCTGCCCGGGCATTCGCAGGATGCAAACCGCCAACCATGCGGGACCTTCTCGATAAATTTCGCACATGGGTCGTGCGGCCGTGGGGCCGGCGCGCCTTGAGCTATCGCGCGTTCGTCGAGCGCGCGGCCGGCGGCATGGTATTGGCCGATGCCGGGACGCTGCGCATTCTCGACGCCAATCCGGCCATGCTGCGACGCGCGGGTTATTCGCGCGCGAAAATCCGCAAGCTCAAACTGCCCGAGCTGTTCGCGGTCACGCGACCTAACGACGCATCGCTGCCAGAGCAGATTCAACAGGCCGAAGGCAACGCCATCTTCAGCTGGACCGAGAAACGTGCCGCCGGTGTCAACGCCACCGTGACGGTCCATTGCGACCGGATCGTGGACCAGGACCGGCAGCTGCTGGCGTTGATTGCGTACGACGCCAGCCAGCGCGGCAAGGCCACGACGCCGCTGACGGATGAGGAGCAGCGCCTCAGTCACCTGGCGCACCACGATCAGCTAACAAACCTGCCGAACCGCCATCACCTGACGGCGATGCTGCCCGAGGCGCTGGCGGACGCCAGGGCCAAAGGCGAAATGCTCGCCATCATGTTCATCGACCTGGACCATTTCAAGCACGTCAATGATTCCCGCGGCCACGAGGTCGGCGACCGTCTGCTGCAGGAAGTCGCGAAGCGCATCAAGGCCATCACGCGCGAGACGGACACGGTGATCCGCATGGGCGGCGATGAATTCGTGATCGTGCTGCGCCACGTCAGCGATACCGAGCAGATCGCGAACACCGCGCGGCGTATCAACAGCGCCCTCGACAAGCCTGTCGTGGTCGACAACTTCAAGCTGGTAACGACCGCGAGCATCGGCATCAGCCTGTTTCCGCGCGACGGCGCCGATATGGGCGAACTGCTCAAGTACTCGGACTCTGCCATGTATCGCGCGAAGGAAGGCGGTCGCAACAAGTTCCAGATGTTCCTTCCGGAAATGAACGAGAAGATCAAGCTGCGCGTGGCGCTGGAAGCGGCGTTGCGCGCCGCGATCAAGCTCAATCAGTTTGACGTCGTGTACCAGCCGATCATCGAATTGCGCACCAGCCGCGTCGCGGGACTCGAAGCCCTGGTGCGCTGGATACATCCGCAGAAAGGCCTGGTAACGCCTGAGCATTTCCTGGAAGTCGCCGAGGACTCCGGCCTGATCGTTCCCATCGGCAATTTCGTCATTCGCCACGTGCTCGAAGACCTCAAGGCCTGGCGCAGCGCCGGGCTGCCGCTCGTTCCCGTGTCCATCAATATCTCGCCCGGCCAGCTGAGTCAGGGCGATCTCGCGAATTTCATCAAGAAGCAGCTGGCCGTCCACTGCTTCGGCCCGGAAGTGCTGGAAATCGAACTCACCGAGCGCGCGATGTTCATGGCCGGCAACGCGCTGCACAGTGAGCCGCGACGCGACATTGTCGCCGAGCTGCGCGAGTCCGGCATCAGCATCGCCATCGATGATTTCGGCACCGGGTATTCGAGCCTCAGTTACCTGAAGCGCTGGCATTTCGACAAGCTCAAGATCGATCGCAGCTTCATCCGTGACCTGGTCACCGACCCTAACGATTTCGCGATCGTC
This sequence comes from Gammaproteobacteria bacterium, assembly GCA_043738315.1. Lineage (GTDB taxonomy): Bacteria > Pseudomonadota > Gammaproteobacteria > Steroidobacterales > Steroidobacteraceae > UBA964. The sequence continues at coordinate 7,265 of JAYUGT010000305.1, read as the reverse complement.
AGTGCGATCCTGGCCATTGCGCGCCAGTTGCGGGTCGACGTGGTCGCCGAAGGCATCGAAGGCTACCCGCAGCTGCAAAAGCTGCAGCCGTTAGGTTGCCGCTTTGGCCAGGGATTCCTGTTCGCGCGGCCGCAGCTGCCGCAGGACTGCCATCAGTTCCTGAAGAGCTCGATCCCGGGTGACACGGCGGAAGTCGACCTCATGGCCGACCTGATGACAGACTCCGGGTCGCGCACGGTGCCTGCAGCGCTGCGCTCGCAGCGCTAGCCAGACCTTCACCTGTTGGCCGAGCCGCGGTCCCCGGCTCATGACCCCGCATGGCCGGCGCCAAGGCGTCATACCATCCGCAGACAATCATCCGGCAAGGGGACATCACATGCTGCGCGCACTTTCGATCACATTGACTGTTCTGGGGCTCGCCGCCCAGCAATCTTCGGCCGCATCCATGGTCCCGGAATCGGCGGACACCTACGTGGTGGCCGGCAAGGACCGGGCCGCAACGCCCATGGCGGCCTGGCAAAAGAAACGCGAGGTCCTGACCGCAGCCGGCGCCGATGCGGTCAAGAAAGCGCCGCGCAACGCGGTGCGCTATGACGCGAAAATCGTCGCCTGGCCAACGGCCACGGTGAAGCTGCTGACGTTCCGCAAAGCTACCGGCGGCGTGCTGCATCCGATCACTGATGAAACCCTGGTGTACGTGCTGGAAGGCAGCGCCCAGGCGACCGTCAACGGCAAGGCGGTGGTGCTCGCCACCGGCGATGTCGCCAGCCTGCCGAGCGGCGCCCTGAGCAATCCGGGCAAGCCGGTCGATGCGGTGCTGGTCGCCTGGACCGCCGGCAGCCTGATGCCCGGCGCGACGCCGACCGTCGTTGCGGCCCAGAGCGTGGCGCCCCAGACCATGGGCCAGCTCACCATCCGTCGCTATGAATTCCCCGGCAACTCGGTCCGCGCGGTCAACCTGGCCAAGGGCATGAAGACACCGCCTAACAGCGCCAAGACGGACTCGCTGATCTACGTGACCCGCGGGCCGATGCAGTTCAGCGAGAACGGCCAGACCTTCACGGTCACGGGCGGCGATTTCCTGCGAGAAGTTACCGGCCTGCAGCACAACTGGGATGTGACCGAGGAATCAGGCTTCGTGACGACCAGCGCCTTGCCGGTGGGGGCGGGTCCGATCGATCCGTCCAAGGCCACCGACCGGCCCAAGTAGCCGGTCGGCCAGACCTTTATTTCGACTCGAGGGTCGTCCGCGGCTGGCCGAAGATGTCGGCATCGACGCGCGACACGACTCCATGGTCGATCGTGTAGCGGTGCTGAAACGCGGGATGATCGACCGTGCGGCGCAGCAGATCGAAGCGCGAGCGCACGCCGATGCCGGTCACCTCGATGGCGGGCACGCTCAACGGCTGGCCCGCGAGCGCTTGCGCCGCGAAACCGTGGACCAGCCAGGCGCCGCCATCAGCGGCGGTGGCGTAGAGGCGCGCGCTGCCGTCTGTTTCCACGACGAGCGCAGCGCTTTCATCGACGCCCAGGCCCTGCAGCACGATGCTGCGATCCTGCGCCTGGCTCTGCGCCTTGGCGATGAAGGCGAACAACCTGCCGAGCCGTTGCCGTTCCTTGAAATGCGTATCGGTGATGATGCCGCGCAGCAGTGCAACGTCCAGGAAATCGGTCTCGATGGTGTTAGCAGGCCCGAGCGGATCGGCCAGTGCCTCTGGGCTCGTGATGCTGCCGCCATCCATGGCGCCATACAGGTATTGCCCGAGTATCGCCAGGCCGGCGCTGGTGCCGCCCAGCGGCTTGCCGGCGCGCAGGTGCGCATTCAGCGCCGCGGCAACCGGCGTTCCCTTCCAGAAGCGCACGTAACGCGCCTGATCGCCGCCGGCGATGAAGATGCCGTCGGCGCGGGCGAGGCTGGCAAATACCCTTGGATCGTCGGCCGCTGATCGATCCTGGAACACGAAGGTCTCGACGGAGCTGACACCGCCGACCCGGTAATACAGCTCGTTGGCGACGTCCGTGCTCTGGGAGGCACGCAGCACCACGATGTGGCCATGGCCGGCGTGCGCCACGAACCAGCGCAGGGCGTCGAAGTTGCGATCGCCGCCGCCCATCAGCAGCAACCCGCCGCTGACCTGGCCTGGCGTCGCGGCGTGCGGACGACCCACCATGAAGTGTCGATAGCCGTTAGCTGCCGGCGCCGGAACAGCCGCTAACAGAGCTAACAAAAAAACCGGCATGCGGGTGATGACTGCCATCGTTTATAGATCTGCCCTGGCGGTTTCCCTGAGCCGGCTCACGCAAGCCAGCGACAGCACGCAGGTCGCGGCCATGTAAACCGCGATCCAGGTCGTGCTGTGAAACCGGGCATACAGGCCCGTGGCGATGATCGGTGCCAGGCCGCCACCGACAATAGCGCCGAGACCATATGCCAGCGACACCGCCGAGTAGCGCACCCGCGTATCAAAAAGCTCGGCGAACATCGCCGCCAGCGGACCATACGTAAGTTGGCTGAAAGCGCCATTGACGGTAATCGCCACGGTGATCCACAGGAACGAACGCGTCTCGAGCAACGGAAAGAAAATGAAGGCCCAGACGCCCATGAGCGCGGCGCCGGTCATGAATATCCGGCGGCGTCCGTAGCGATCCGAAAACGCGCCGGCCAGAAACCCCAGCGGCGCGGTGATGGTGCCGATCATTATGGCGCCCAGCATGGTGCTGCGCGGCAGCTGCAGACCCGTCGCGCTGGTACCGTAGGCGACAACATAAAACGTGTTGATGTAAAAGATGGCATTGGTCGAGACGAAAGCGCCAGCCGCGAGCAATATTTTCCCGGGATACCGGCGCAAGGCCTCGAGGACCGGCGAGGAGCGGCCAGGCGATGGCCGCACAGGGATCTGCAGCTGGCGGAAAGCTAACGTCTCCTCGATCCGGAAATTCACGAACAGGCCCAGGCCAACGAGCAAGATGCTCAGCAGGAACGGAATGCGCCAGCCATAGGCCATGAACACCTCGGGCGTGGTGGCGCCGCTCACCACGATGAAGGCCAGGTTGGCCAGCAATACACCGACGCCGACGCTGGCCTGCACGATGCTGCCGTACAGACCGCGCCTTGCCCTGGGCGCGCTTTCGATGGCGATCAGGATGGCGCCGCCCCACTGACCACCGACGGCAAATCCCTGCGCCACGCGCAGCAGCACCAGGGCCAGCGGCGCGAACACGCCCGCGGAGTGGTAGGACGGCAGACAGGCGATCAGCGTCGAGGCGACACCCATCAGGATCAGGGCCGTGACCAGCGTTTTCTTGCGCCCCACCCGGTCGCCCATATGCCCGAAGAAAACAGCGCCAAACGGTCGCGCGATGAAGCCCACCGCGAAGGTGCTGAATGAGGCGATCAGCGCGACCAAGGGTGGCATGGTCGCCGGGAAAAACACCGTCGGAAATACCAATGCGGCCGCGGTGCCGTAGATGAAGAAGTCGTACCATTCGATGCTGGCGCCTGCCAGCCCCATCAGCGAGAGCTTCAGGGCCGCCTTGTCATCCACACGCGCCTGCTCGCGCTGGAGCGGATCGGCCGCCACGGGTTTGTCATCGCTCATCGTGATTCCCCCCTCGACCGCGACACAACGTGGTGATTCTTGCTTAATTCGTAGCGCAGCGTAACAGACACATTGACGAGCATCTCGGCGCGCATCTGGTCGGCCCGCGTGACCGTGTCGCCGCACAGGTCAGCCTTGTTAGGACCGATCAGCGCTTCTCCCCCTGGTGCCTGGCGTGGAGTTTCTGCATTCCACCGAGCCAGCGGTCATAGTCGGCGGTCTTGTTGCGCATGTAGTCGAGCACCGTGGGATGCGGCAGGATGAGGAAGCGTTCCTCGCCCATCACTGTCACGATTTCGTCCGCCACCTGCTCCGCAGTAAGCGCACCGTCCACCCCGGCCGAGCCACCGTCGCCCGTGTACATGCCCGTGATGACCGCCTGCGGGCACAGGCACGACACGCGCAGCCCGCGGCGCCCGTAGGCGATCGCCAGCCACTCGGCGAGGGCCACCGCGCCGTGCTTGGTGACGCCATACGTGGCGGACTCGACGATGTTGAGCAGCCCCGCGGCTGACGCAGTGACGAGGAAGTAGCCGCCGCCGCGCGCCAGCATCTTCTCCACCACGGCGCGCGCCGCCCACACGTGCGCCATGACATGGATGCGCCAGTTGCGCTCCCAGTCCGCGTCGCTCGCCTCGAGCCCGCCGCGCTGCACGATGCCGGCGTTGGAGAAGTAGACGTCGACGCGGCCGTACTTTTCCTCGGCCTGCGCGACCAGGCGCTGGACGTCGGCCTCGCGGCCCACGTCGCAGGCCACCGCGAGGCCCTGCACTTCCTCCGCGACCGGCTCCAGGCCAGGCATATTGAGGTCGGCGAGCACCAGGCCCGCCGCGCCCGCCGTGGCGAAGCGGCGCGCCGCCGCGCGCCCGATGCCGCTCGCCGCGCCGGTGATCACGGCGATCTTGCCCTGGAGTTCCATCTCAGCGCTTGCGGCCGCCGAGTGCCTCGGTGATCGAGGTGTGCTGGGCGATCTCGAGCTTGGCGATGGCGTTGCGGTGCACTTCGTCCGGACCGTCGGCGAGCCTGAGTGTCCTCGCTTGCGCGTACATGTTCGCGAGGCCGAATTGGTCGGTGACTCCACCGCCACCATGTACCTGCATCGCCCAGTCGATCACCTGGCAGGCCATGGTGGGGGCGAGCACCTTGATCATCGCAATTTCTTTCTTGGCAATCTTGTTGCCCACCGTGTCCATCTTCCACGCGGCGTGCAGCACCCTGAAGCGCGCCGAGTCGATCATGATGCGCGCTTCCGCAATGCGCTCCCGCGTCACGCCCTGCTCCGCGATCGTGCGGCCGAAGGCGACGCGCTGCGTGGCGCGCTGGCACATCTTCTCCAGCGCGCGCTCGGCCTGCCCGATGAGACGCATGCAGTGGTGGATGCGCCCGGGCCCGAGGCGCCCCTGCGCGATTTCGAAACCGCGCCCCTCGCCCAGCAGGATGTTAGACGCCGGCACGCGCACGTCCTTGAAATCGATCTCCATATGCCCGTGCGGCGCGTCGTCGTAGCCGAACACGTTCAGGTGGTGCAGGATCTTGATGCCCGGCGTGCCCGCCCGAACCAGGATCATCGACTGCTGGCTGTGGCGCGAGGTGTGATCTGGGTCGGTCTTGCCCATCACGATGTAGACCTTGCAGCGCGAGTCGCCCGCCCCCGAGGACCACCACTTGCGGCCATTGATGACGTAGTCGTTGCCGTCGCGCTGGATCTGCATCTGGATGTTGGTCGCGTCCGAGGACGCCACCGCCGGTTCCGTCATCAGGAACGCGGAGCGGATCTCGCCGCGCAGCAACGGCTCGAGCCATTGCGTCTTTTGCTCCTCGGAGCCGTAGCGCTCGAGGGTCTCCATGTTGCCGGTGTCGGGCGCCGAGCAGTTGAACACTTCGGACGCCCAGCTGGTGCGCCCCATGATCTCGCACAAGGGCGCGTATTCCAGGTTCGACAGCCCTTCCGGGGCGAGCTTGGAATGCGGCAGGAACAGGTTCCACAGGCCGGCCTTGCGCGCCAGCGGCTTGAGCGTCTCGATGATTGGCACGGGCTCCCAGCGCTTGTCGCTCCGGGTGTGCGCGTAATAGGCCGGTTCGTTAGGATAGATGTGCTCGTCCATGAATGCTGTCAGGCGCTGCTGCATTTCCCTGACCCGCGGCGAATATTCGAAGTCCATGGATTGCTCCTAGGGAAGCTCTGCACAGGTAACGTGAGGCGCGTTAGGCGGCCAATGTCCGGATACAAGGCGCGACCGACGCTGCATGGTAACTCCGTGTAAGGAGGGAGCAACGCAGTAGCCGGACATTTGCCACCTAACCCCTTGGGGCCGGACGGATTTTTTGGCTGGCGGCGTCACTCCTCGCTCATGTATCTCGATACACATCGCTCGTCCTTCCTTGCCAGCAGAAAAATCCGTCGCGGCCGCGCCCACGTGAGCTGCGCAGAGCTTCCCTAGGCAGCTCTGTTGAGGATCTTTTGCACCTGCGCCCAGCCCAGCTCCGCCAGCGGCCGCGTACGTGAACCGGTTTCGCGCGCGTACTCGCTCGCCGCCGTGCCGTCCACCACGCGCTTGGCGATGCCCTGCGTGATGGCGGCGATGCGGAACAGGTTATAGGCCATGTAGTAGTCCCAGGTCGAGGGATCGATGCCCTCGCGCCCGGTACGCTTGCAGTAACGCTCGACGTATTCGCGCTCGCTCGGGATGCCGAGCGCGGCCAAGTCCAGGCCAGCGATGCCGCGGAACTTCCCCGGGGCGATGCGCCAGCTCATGCAGTGGTAGGCGAAATCGGCGAGTGGGTGACCGAGCGTCGAGAGCTCCCAGTCGAGCACGGCAAGGATCCTCGGTTCGGCGGGATGGAATACCACGTTGTCGAGGCGATAGTCGCCGTGCACCACCGAAGTCTCGTCGCCCGGCGGGATGTGCTGCGGCAGCCAGGCGATCAGGCGGTCCATCTCCTCGATGCGCTCGAGCTCGGAGGCCTGGTACTGCCGGGTCCAGCGCGACACCTGACGCGCGATGTAGTCGCCCGGCTTGCCGAAGTGCTGCAGCCCCAGCGCCTGGTAGTCGAAGCCGTGCAGCTGCGCGATGACGCGGTTCAGCTCGTCCCAGATTGCGGCGCGCTCCGCCGGGCTCATGCCCGGCAGCGCCTGGTCCCACAGCACGCGGCCTTCGACGCAATCCATCAGGTAGAACGCAGTGCCAATGACGCTGTCGTCCTCGCATAGCAGGTAGGGCTTCGCTACCGGGAACCCAACGCCGTGCAGCGCCTTGATCACCGTGTACTCGCGCTCCACGGCGTGCGCGGACGGCAGCAGCTTGCCAGGCGGTTTGCGCCGCAGCGCGTAGCGCCTGCCGCCCGCGCCGATGCGGTAGGTGGGATTGGATTGACCGCCCTTGAACTGCTCCACCACCAGATCGCCGTGCCAGTCGTCGATCTTGCCGCGCAGGAATTGCGCCAGCCGCGCGACGTCGAAGCGATGGCGTTCCTCGACCGGCTTGACGCCGATGAACTGCTCGAACATGGGTCCTCCAAGTGCACCCGTAACAGCGGCTCGCACTGGTTGGCAAACAGTTGCATTATTGCCTTGCAAGCCATTGGAAACCGGGCAGCAATATTTTTCAACGTCGAACATGAGTATTTTCAAGAAACTGGGGTTCTTCAGCGCCTTTGTCATACCCG
>JAYUGT010000304.1:0-7184 GCA_043738315.1 Gammaproteobacteria bacterium | reverse complement strand
CCGCGCGGCAAGCTGTTTGCTTTCGGTCACGACGCCTGGACCCTGGCAGTCGGCTTGCGCGCCGCCGGCGGCAACAGCCTGACGCCAGTCGCCGGCCTCACCGGTAACCTGAGCCTCGATGCCAATCGGCGCGTGCGCCGCGAGCTCGAATGGGCGCAGATCCGCGGCGCCGGCATCCGGTTGTTAGACAGCAGCGCGGCCGACGCCGGCAACAGCGGCCGCTGAGCGCGCCGACCGACGATGCCGTCGCCGACCCAGGTACGCGGCACCGCTGCGGAGGATCGCGCCGCGGCGCATCTTGAATCCGCAGGACTGCGCATCGTCGGACGCAACCTGCGCTGCCGCTGCGGCGAGCTGGACCTCATTGCCGTGCATGGCGACGTGCTGGTCATCGCCGAAGTCCGGTTGCGCAGCAGCACTGGCTTTGGCGGCGCCGCCGCCAGCATCGGCTGGCTCAAGCGGCGGCGCATCCTGTGCGCGACGCAATATTTCCTCAAACGCCACCCCGCCTGGCAGCGCCTGCGCATCCGCTTCGATGCACTGTTGTTAGACGATTCGGGCACCGTCACCTGGCTGCGGCACGCTTTCGATTGCAGCTGACGCCGCTGCGGTATCGAAGGTTGGGCGCACTGACCGTGAGCGCGCGGCAAATGGGCGGCGGCTCGTGCGCGCGCTCAGCGCAAACTTATTGCCATCCGTTCAACTTGGGAAAAGATCCTGTAAGGAACGTTTGCGCCCGCGCGCACGAGCGAACGCGCAAGATCGCGTGCGAGTCTGCGAGCCGCGACCTTGCAAGCGCGACGCCCTTTGAGCCGCACGGTCACGGTCAGTGCGCCCACCTATCGATCCTGCTGCTAGCGTCGCTCGCGTTCGATGGTCAGACCGTTGCCACTAATCACGTGAAAAGTCTTTTGCGAGACACGGCACCAGCGGGCGTGCCGCCCCAGAACGTTGCGGTTCAGCAGTTCCGGCAAACCAATTGTGCGCGGGCTGCATCTAATGTTCTGAACCGGAAGGAGCAGTCGTATGGATTCGCACTCGCGTATTCCATATCGGGAAGCATTTACTCAATCACTGGAGATACGATCATGAAAAAGTCAGCAATAGTCAGCGGTGCCTTCATCGCGGCTCTTTCACTGTTAGCGCCGCAGCTTGCGAAGGCCGAGGAACCCATCGTCCAGAGCATCAAGGTTTCCTACGCTGATCTTAATGCGTCGAATCCTGCGGGCGCGAAGCTGCTGTACGCGCGCATTCGCTGGGCGGCGCGCAAGGTCTGCACCCTGGATGGCGAAGTGAGGCATGTCGCGCAGTCCCAAGAGCGGGCGCAGTGCGTTCAGCGCGCCGTTGACCAGGCCGTCATGACAGTGAACAACCCGGTGCTGGTTGCGATGTACCGAGGCAAGAACAATCAGACTGGGACCTGATCTGCCAGCGGAGCTAACGGGCGTGTCGCCCCACGGCATTGCGGCTCGGCAGATCCTGCAATCTTTTTCGGCGCTGCGCGCATCTAATGTGCGGTGCAGGGAGGACAGGCTATGTGGAATCGCATGACAGCGCTCACGCTGATGTTGATGGCCGGCAATGTGCTGGCGATCGGCAACAGCAACAACAGGTATGCGGCCGACTGGTTCGGGGCGTTCGCGCCCCGTACCGCAATGGACATGGTCGAGCGCCTGCCCGGCTTTGTACTCACTGAGAATGATGGCCAGGTGCGGGGCTTCGCCCAGGCCGCGGGCAACCTGGTGATCAACGGCCAGCGTCCGAGTACCAAGAACGAGACGCTCAGCACGCAGCTGACCCGGATTCCCGCGGATCGGGTTGAGTATCTGGAAGTCGTCGCCGGCGAAACGCTGGGCGGCGAGTTCCGCGGCATGGCGCAGGTTGCCAATGTGGTGCTGCGGGACGCCAGTTCTGTTACGACCAACCTGCAGAGCCGGCTGGAGCGCGCCTTCACCGACACGCTCGGACCGGACCTGACGCTCAGCCATCTGCGCCGCTCCGGTGATACTACGCTGACTGGCTCGATCCAGTTTCGCGAGCATCCATATCCAGACCAGGGCACGGATTTTTTGCGCAGCGTGCCGGGCGGCGAATTACGGGAGTTTCGTGCCAAGCAAAATGACTGGCGCCAGCGGCGCCTGGCACTGGCCGGTTCCTGGGAGCGCAGCCGCGGCGAGCGCGACAGTGAGAGGCTCAACCTCAGCTACGACCGGGAGGCCAACACCCTGCGCCAGTCATCGTCGGTATCCGATGGCCGCAGCGCGCTGCGTAGCGACACGATCTCGCTCGCGCCCCGCAACGTCAATATGGAAATCGGCGGTGATTTCACGCGGCCGTTTGGCGCCAGCACGCTCAAACTGGTCGCCCTGAGCTCGCGTCACGAGTTTTCGACCGACGATCTGGTGGCGAGCTATCTGCCGGGCCGCGTCGAACCGGCTGGTTTGTTAGGTGGCGGTGGCCAGCAGGTCGGGAATCGCAGCGGCGAAACCGTGTTGCGCGCCAGCTGGACGCAACCACGCAGCCAGTGGACGATCGAATATGGCGCCGAGGCGGCTTACAATCACCTGCACAGTGATTTGCAGGTGTACTCGCTGAATGCCGATGGCGGCCGCGACAGCATCGAGGTGCCCGGCGCTGCGGTAACTGTCGCCGAGCAACGCGCCGAACTCAATTTCAGCGGCGGCCGCGAGCTGCCGGCCAGCTGGCGCCTTGACCTGGGGCTGGCGACGGAGTTTTCCCGGCTCAAAGTCAGTGGCGATTCTGCGGCCGAACGCTCGCTGCAGTACCTCAAACCTAACATCGCGGCCGGCTGGCACAAGGGCGACTGGCGACTGCACCTGAGCGTGGTGCGCAGTGTTGCGCAGCTCAATTTCAATGACTTCGCGTCGTTCGCCGAGATCAGCAATGATCGCATCACCGCCGGCAACAGCGGCCTCGTGCCGCAACAGGAGTGGCAGTTCGAGAGCAACCTCGAGCGCGGCTTTGGTGACGCGGCCAAAGTGAACCTCGTGCTGAGCGCGGCGCGCGTGTCGCAACTCCAGGACCGTGTGCCGCTGGCAGGCGGTTTTGACGGGCCGGGTAACCTGGGGTCGGGCGAGCGCTACGGGGCCGAGCTGACGCTGGACACGGCGCTCGACCGGCTGCACATTCCAAACGCGCGATTGCGCTTCAATGCGTACCGGCAGCACAGCTCGGTGCGCGATCCCTATACCGCAACTGACCGGCCATTCGGCAACGAGCTGCCGTGGCACATGACGGCGAGTTTTCGCCAGAATTTCCCCGCCCACCGGCTGGCCTGGGGCCTGAGCGGGCGCTACAACGGGCCCTTCACCGCCTACCTGCGCAACGAGATTGACGAATTCCGGACCCGGTCGCCGTTCGTCGATGGCTTCGTGGAATTCCGCAATTCCGACAGGCTTACAACAGAACTCGGTGTCGAGAACATGCTGGATACGGCGCAGCGTCGTTACCGGATCTTCTATGGACCAGATCGTTTCGTGGCGGCGCCAGCCGCCGACGAATTGCGCATCCGGCATTCCGGACGCATCCTGTACCTGCGCATCAAGGGCGAACTCGGCTGAGCTCGCGCACGCAGCGCAGCGGCTATCTGACGATCGTCAGCTGCGGCCGCCGCGCCGTTTCATCGCCGGCGCCGGGCCCGGTCTTGTCGGGTGGCGGCGTCGGATCATCGCCGCTGAAAGCCATGCCTTCGCCGGTTTCGCGTGCGTAGATACCTAACACCGCGCGCACCGGAAAGCGCACGTGATGGATGATGCCGGCAAAGCGTGCGTCAAAGGTCACCCAGTCATTGCTGATGTTCAGGCGCTGGGTGGCGTTGTAGCTCGCGTTGAGCACGATCTTGCCGTCCTTGACATGCGCCTGCGGCACTTCCGCGCCGGGCACCGCAACATCGACGATGATATGCGGCGTGAGCGCCGCATCGCTCATCCATTGATGCATCGCGCGCAGCAGGTAGGGCCGCCTGGGCGGCGGTGCTGCGGAACCCGAATCTTTGTTGCTGGACATAGTCAGCCAAATCCTAGCGATGAATGCGCCCGTCGTGCAAGCTACGCTGAAAAGCCGGCCGCGCAAAGATCTGGTTCGCATAACGCATGATCGCCTGGCCATCGGGACCAGCAAGGTCGACTTCCAGGGCTGGCAGACGCCAGAGTATCGGCGCGATCGTCGCATCGACCAGTGAGAACTCGTCGCTCAGTAAAGTAGCGCTTGACCTTGAACACTGCTGCGCTGTCTAACAGCAGAGTGCGCAGCCGCTCGCGCAACAGCGGCCGTTCCTTGCTGCCGGCACGCACGGCGATCGCCTCGGCGGCCGGATACCATTCGCGTTCAATGCGGTGCAGTGCAACGCGAAACTGCGCCCGGGTTACCGGGTCGATCGGCATCAGCGGCGGGTGCGGGAAGCGCTCATCGAGGTAGTCGATGATGACCCGCGAATCGAACAGCAGCACATCGCGATCCACCAGCGTCGGCAGCGTGGCATCCGGACTCATCTCCGCCAGTTCCGCGTTGCGGCCGCCCTCCGGCACCTCCACCAGCTCGAGCGGCAGGCCTTTTTCGCCGGCAACAATGCGAACGCGCTGCGTCCAGCCACTATCCAATGTGCAGAACAGCGCGAGTCCGCTACGCCGCATCGTCTACCGCCCTCTCACACGGTCAGTGAACGTCTTTCCAGTATTCCTGCTTGAGGAAATACGCGATACCGCTGAAAGCTAACAGAAACAGCACCACCCAGACACCCAGGTCGCGGCGCTCGTTCTGCGACGGATCGCCGACGTAATCGAGGAAGTTGACGATATCGTGCACGGTGCCATCGTATGCCGCAGCGCTCATGCGGCCCGAAGTCCCTTTCTCGAATTTGTCGAAAACGGATTCCGTGATCGAACCGCCTTCTTCATCCTTGCGCTCGCAGTTGCGAAACACCGCGGTCTGGACACCCTGCAGTTCGCCGAGCACGTGCGGCATTGCGGTATTCGGCAGCGCCAGATTGTTCACACCGGTGACGGCGGACTTTTCATCCGCGTAAAAGGCCTTGAGGAACTGATAGACGTAGTCCGCGCCTTTGGCGCGCACGATCAGCGAGAGATCGGGAGGCGCTTTGCCAAACCAGTTCTCGCCATCAGCCTGAGCCAGCGCGGTGGTGATGTAGGCATTCTTGTCGGCGCCCGGCGGAAACAGCAGCCCCAGGGCCTGCGCTTCCGGGATCTTGAGGTCGGCGGCCAGGCGCGAATAGCGCATGTACTTGAGCGAATGGCAGCCCGAGCAGTAGCCCATGAAATCGCGCGCGCCGCGCTGTAATGAAGGCAGGGAGTCGGTTTCGCTTTCGGCAGCCCAATGCTTCCAGGAAGGTTTCGCGCCGGGCGCGCAGATATCGACCGGGCCGCTCTCCTCGGCAGCCGACACCTTGCCGGAAGCTAACAAACCGCCGACGAACACGGCCGCGATCAGCGCGTGACTCATCGTCAGCCGCGACGGCGGTGTTTTGCTGCGCTCGGCCCTGGTATAGAACGGCATCAGGATAAAGAACGCGAAATACAGCACCGTAAAAATGCGCGCCAGAATGACATAGAGCCCTTCGGCCGGCAGCAGTCCCAGCACCATCAGCACCAGGAAGCTCAGCACGAAAATACCCAGCCACATCCTGGACATCCAGCCCTTGTAGCGGATGGATTTCACCGGCGAACGATCCAGCCAGGGGACGAACAGCCAGACCGCGACCGACAGCGCCATCAGCAAGGCGCCCATTGCCTGGTCCGGCACCGCGCGCAGAATCGCGTAGTAAGGCGTGAAGTACCACACTGGCGCGATGTGCTCGGGAGTCGACAGGGGATTTGCGGGCTCGAAGTTAGGCCCTTCGAGGAAATAGCCGCCAAAGGTCGGCGCGAAGAACACCACCACCGCAAACAGCGCGAGGAACACGCCGACACCCATGACATCCTTGATCGTGTAATAGGGATGGAACGGGATGCCATCGACCGGCTTGCCGTCCTTGCCGAGGTTGTCCTTGATCTCGATGCCGTCCGGGTTGTTAGACCCGACCTGGCGCAGCGCCACGAGGTGCAGCAGGATCAGCAGTGCGAGCACGAACGGCACCGCCACCACATGCAACGAAAAGAAGCGGTTCAGCGTCGCGTCGGCGATGCCGTAGTCGCCACGTATCCACTCGACCAGGCCCGGTCCTATCACCGGTATCGTGCCGAACAGATTCACGATGACCTGCGCGCCCCAGAACGACATGTTGCCCCAGGGCAGCACATAGCCGAAAAAGCCTTCCGCCATCATCGCCAGGTACACGAACATGCCTAACAACCACAACAGCTCGCGCGGCGCGCGGTAGGACCCGTACATCAGCGCGCGGAACATGTGCAGGTACACGACGACGAAAAAGAACGATGCGCCGGTGCTGTGCAGGTAGCGCAGCAGCCAGCCGTTCGGCACTTCGCGCATGATGTATTCGACCGAGTCGAACGCCGTTGCTTCGCCGACCTTGTAATGCATGGTCAGGAAGATGCCGGTCACGAGCTGCAGCACGAACGTCAGCAATGCCAGCGCGCCGAAGAAATACCAGATGTTGAAGTTTTTCGGCGCGTAGTAGCCGTGCAGCTGCGATTCGATGAAATCATCGACCGGCAGGCGCTTGTTCAGCCAGGCGCGGAAGCCCTTGCCCGGGGCGGCGGTGGTCGCGGTAGCCATCAGGCGGCTCCCTTCGCGACGGCAGCAGCGGCACCGACGGCGGGATCGACCCCGATGATCAGCGTGTCGCCGTCAAAACTATACGGCGGGATGCGCAGATTGATCGAAGCCGGCGAGCCCTTGAACACGCGGCCCGCGAGATCGAAACGCGACCCGTGGCAGGGACAGAAGAAGCCGCCCGGCCAATCGGCGCCGAGCTCCGCCTGACCCGGTGTGAACCGCTGCTTGGGCAGGCAACCCAGGTGGGTGCAGGTGCCAATCAGCACCAGGATGTCGGGGCGAACTGCGCGTACAGCGTTCTTGGCGTAGTCCGGCTGATCTGAATTGGCGGAGGTCGGATCCTTCAGCTTGCCATCATGCTTCGGCAGCAATGCCAGAATTTCCGGAGTGCGGCGCACGACGTAAATCTGCTGTTTGCGCCACGTGACGCTGGTCATCTGACCCGGTTCAATCTTGGTCAGATCGAGCCGTGC
>JAYUGT010000303.1:0-7192 GCA_043738315.1 Gammaproteobacteria bacterium | reverse complement strand
CTGGAATTCGTCCAGGGCGGCACGCAGGGCGGCAGTTGTGACAGAGTTCATGCAGGGCCGCGATTCTAGCGAAAAACTGTGAGGTCACGCGCACCGTTTCCCGGTGACCGCACCGGGCTATGGCATAATCTGGCGCTGCTTGTGGACCGCTAACGCACTACCAGGGGAAGCTCCCGTTCAGTGCATTTATGGGCTTTTTTTCGAATCTGAAAACGGACCGGCTTATCACCGAGATCAGGGGCTGTACTGATCCGACGAGCCCTGTTGCCCAAAAACTGGTCGCGAAACTCAAGGATGGCGGCGAAGAGGCCATCCTGCCCATCGTGGCGGCCCTGCCGGACGCCGACAAGCCAGTCACCGTGGCGCTGGTCGAAGCGCTGACCGCCCTGGTCAACCAGAAGACCTTTCCCAAGCTCATCACGGCCATGATCCAGGGCAGTCCCAAGGTTGTGGCCGGGATCAAGCAGGCGCTCGGTGCGAGCCGCGCCTACCCGCCACACATGCTGCTGGAAGCGCTCAACAAGGAAGACAACCCGCGCAGCGCGCTGCTCGATGTCGTGCTGGCCCAGAAGGCGCGTTTTGGCGTGCGCGAACTGCTGAACGCCGCGGCCAATCAGGCGCCTAACGAAAAAGCCGCGCTGTTCAAGATTATTGGTGACAACGCCGACGCCGGCAGCGTCGGGGAGCTGATCGGCCGGCTGCAGGGCAAGGATCAGGTATCGCGCGTCCATATCATCAATATCCTCGGCAAGTTCAATCTGCCCGAAGTACGCACGGCACTGATGCAGCAGCTGACCGACGCCTCCAAGGTGGTGCGCAGCTCGGCGCTCGCCTCACTGGCGCGCATGGACGGTCCTTTCGACGTCAGGCCGGTGGTGGAGCTGCTGCGTGATCCGGAACTCGAGGTCCAGAACCGCGCCATTGACGTCGTCATCAAGGCAAACGACCCGGATACGATCAAGTATCTGATCGAAATCCTGAAGGATGAAAACGAGAACGCGCGCCGCGCCGCGGTCGAGGTCCTGAATGAAGTGGGCAATGCGCGTTCCGTGAAATACCTGCTGCAGGCTATTGCCGACAGCGACTGGTGGGTGCGCAGCCGTGCCGCCGACGCGCTTGGCAAGATCGGCGGGCCCAAGGTAGTCGACGCCGTGCTGCAGTTGATCAAGGACGATAACGAGGACATCCGGCGCTCGGCGATCGAGATCTTGAACCAGACCAAGGATGAACGCGCCGTCCTGCACCTGATCGAGGCCACCAAGGACAAGGACTGGTGGGTCAGCGAGCGCGCGGTCGATGCGCTGGCGGCCATCGGCAACCGCAAGGCCATACCGCGCCTGTACGAGATGCTCAAGGAGGGCGTGCCCAAGGCCATGCCGGTGGTGGTGCGCGCGCTGGGCAAGCTTGGCGATCCGCGCCTGATCGATCCAATCCTCGTCAAACTGCAATCGCAGCCGAGCAAGGAACTGAAGATTGAAGCGCTGCAGGCGCTGGCATTGTTAGCCGACGACAAGCGCGTCGAGCAGATCCGCGTGCAGTTGCAGCAGCACGTGAGCACGGGTGACGCCACAGTGGCGCGCGCCGCCACCGGCGCGCTGGAAAGCCTGCAGCGACGGTTCGACGCTGGCGGCCTGCCATCGGTAGCGACCACCGGCAGCGTTGCGCAGCTGGGCAAGACGCTGCGCGCGTCCGATTCCGCCTCGATTACCATGATCCGGCCGGATGAGGAAGTCGTTCAGCAGGTGCGCGCCGCGGAAACCAGCAGCGCGCCCAAACTCGATATTTCCACGCTGACGCCGGGCGACATCGTCGAGGGCCGCTACAAGTACATCGAGCGCATCGGCAAGGGTGCCTTCGGCACGGTGCTGCTGATGGAAGATACCGTGGTCGACGACCGGCTGATCCTCAAGTTCCTCAATCCTAACGTTTCGCAGGATGAGGAAATGATGAAGCGGTTTGTGCACGAATTGCGTTACTCGCGCAAGATCACCCACAAGAACGTCATCCGTATCTACGACTTCCTGTTTATCCAGGGCAACTACGCCATTTCGATGGAGTACTTCCCGTCGCACACCCTGGGCGGAGAAATCGTCGGCGAGAAGCCGATGGAACTGAAGCGCGCGCTGGGATTCGGCATCGACATGTGCATCGGCATGGCGGTGGCACATCAGGCCGGCGTGGTGCATCGCGACCTCAAGCCGGCTAACGTGCTGATCAACGACGAAGGCCTGCTCAAGATCGTGGACTTCGGTGTCGCGGCCGCGCAGCGCGAAGGCGACACGCAACTCACCAAGACCGGATATGTCATCGGCTCGCCGAAATACATGGCGCCCGAGCAGATTCTCGGCAAGCGCGTCGATCAGCGTGCCGACATCTATGCCATCGGCGTGATACTTTATGAAATGCTGACCGGCGTGCCTCCCTATACCCGTGGCGATCACATGTCGGTCATGTATCAGCATGTACAGGGCAAGGCCAAGGCGCCAATTGAAGTGAACTCGAATCTTTCGCCGGAGCTGTCAGCCGCGGTGATGAAAGCCATGTCCGTTGACAAGGCCAAACGCCATCAGAGTGTTGACGAGTTACGCCTGGCGCTGGAGACCTTCCTCTAATGGCACGCATCGACGCGTTTCTGAAGCTCGCTTCTCAGCAAGGCTGCTCTGACCTGCACCTGGCAGTCGGCATCCCGCCCATGCTGCGCATGAGCGGTGACCTGATGCCGATCAAGTTTCGCGAACTGCGCGACGCGGAACTCGAAGGCTACCTGCTGGAGATCCTCAACAAAAACCAGATGGATGAATTCGGCAAGGGCCACGACCAGGATTTTTCCTACGTCAGTGGCGACGGCGCGCGCTTCCGCGTCAACATGTTCCGCAAGGAAACCGGCCTCGGCGCGGTGTTTCGCGCGATTCCCACCGACGTGCCGCAGCTTGAGAAGCTCAACCTGCCGGCCATTGTCACCAAGCTTTGCGACTTCCACCAGGGCATGGTGCTGGTCACCGGCTCAACCGGTACCGGCAAGACCACGACGCTGGCGGCGATGATCGACTACCTGAATCGCACGCGCAAACTCAACATCATCAGCCTCGAAGATCCGATCGAATTCGTGCACAAGAGCGTCAAGAGCCAGATCATCCAGCGCGAACTGCACACGCATATTCCCTCGTTCGCCGAAGGCGTGCGCGCCGCGATGCGTGAAGACCCGGATGTCATCCTGGTGGGCGAGTTGCGCGATGCCGACACCATTTCCATGGCGATGACCGCCGCCGAAACCGGGCACCTGGTGCTGGGCACGCTGCACACCACCAGCGCCACCAAGACCATCGACCGCGTCATCGATGCGCTGCCGATCGAACAGCGTGAGCAGACCAAGAGCTTCCTGTCGTCCAGTTTGTTAGCCGTGGTGACGCAGATCCTGGTCAAGGCGGCCGACAACCGCAGCAGGCGCGCGCTGTGCGAGGTCATGGTCATGACGCGCGCCATCGCCAAGCTCATCCAGACCGATCAGACCTTCCAGATTCCGAGCCAGCTGCAGACTAACAAGGACCTGGGTTCGCAGTTGATGGACCAGGCCCTGCTGGCGGCGCTCGCGAACCGGGACGTAGATATCGAAGACGCCCTGGCCTACGCGCAGGACAAGCGCGCGTTCCAGAAGTACCTGAGCGACTCGGTCATGGTGCCGAAGCTCGATGTCGCGGCCACCTGAGGCGGATACCCATGGCGCAAATTGATGCCTATTTGGGTGAAGTGCTCGACAAGAAGGGCTCGGACCTGCATTTCATCGCCGGCGACCCGCCGCGTCTGCGCCAGCACGGCGACCTGATTGCATTGCGCGATGAGATCCTGAAGCGCGATTTTGTCAAGGAAGCGCTGTTCGAGATCATGCCGCATCAGGCCAAGACGCGTTTCGACGCGCAGGCCGGCGCCGACTTCGCCTACACGCTGGCCGACCGCGGCCGTTTCCGCGTCAACGTGATGACCCAGTTGAACGGCATGGGCGCGGTCATGCGCGCGATTCCGTCCCAGGCCTTTACCATGGACCAGCTGGCCCTGCCGGACTCCATCCGGCAGCTGGCACGGTCTGCCAGCGGGCTGATTCTCGTCACGGGCAAGACCGGTTCCGGAAAATCTACGACTCTGGCGGCGATCATCGATGACATCAATCGCCGTATCAAAGGCCATATCCTGACCATTGAAGATCCGATCGAGTTTGTGCACCAGCGCAAGCAGTGCCTGATCAGCCAGCGCGAAATCGGCGTGCATACCACCAACTTTGCGCACGCCCTGCACTCCGCCCTGCGTGAGGATCCCGACGTGATCCTGGTGGGCGAAATGCGCGACTACGAAACTATCAGCATCGCCGTGACTGCGGCCGAGATGGGCATCCTGGTGATGGGTACGTTGCACACCAACGGCGCGGCGCCAACGGTCGATCGCATCGTCAATGTGTTTCCGGCCGAGAAGCAGTCGCATGTGCGCACCATGCTGTCGACCAGCCTGCGCGGCGTGATCTCACAGCAGCTGTTGCAGAGATCCGACAAGGCCGGGCGCGTCGCGGCGCTCGAAATTATGGTTAACACCTCGGCGGTCGCCAACCTGATCCGCCAGGGTAAACTCGATCAGCTCGAGAACGTCATGCAGTCGGGCTCGGCCCTCGGCATGCGCACCATGGACGGCGCGATCCAGGCGCTGCTCGACCAGAAACAGATTACCGGCGCCGAAGCCTACAAGAAAGGTATCAACAAAGCGCGTTTCGAGCCGGTCAAGGACCAGGTCTAACAAGATCCGCCGGGGCAGGCCCCCGAGCTGCCTGCCGCCCCTTCGACAGCACCTGTCTCTGCTAGAATTCGCTCCTTTCGGCCAGGGGAAGCCTGCATGTTCGCGTCACGCGCAACCGGCAATCCGGACTTCGTGACCGCCATGTTGCGCGACCCAGGCCATTTTTTCGTTAGACTAACAAGCAACCCTGCATGACGCGTCGCATTCTTGTCACCAGCGCCCTGCCGTACGCCAACGGCAGCCTGCACCTGGGCCACATCATCGAAGCGGTGCAGACCGACGTCTGGGCGCGTTTCCAGCGCCTGCAGGGCCACGACTGCATCTACGTCTGTGCCGAAGACACGCACGGCACGCCGGTCATGATCAAGGCTCAGGCGGAAGGCATCAGCCCCGAGCAGCTGATTGCGCGCATGGCGACCGAACACGTGGCGGACTACCAGGGATTCCTGATCGGCCACGCACAATTCCACAGCACGCATTCGCCGGAAAACGCCGAGATTACCCGCGCGATGTACCTGCGCATCCGTGCGGCGGGCCATATCGCGACACGCACGGTGCGCCAGGCCTATGACGAGCAGGCGAAGATGTTCCTGCCGGACCGGTTCGTGCGCGGCACCTGCCCGCGCTGCGCGACCCCGGACCAGTACGGCGACAGCTGCGAGAATTGTGGCGCCACCTATACGCCGGCCGACCTCAAGGATCCGCGCTCGCAGCTGACCGGCACGGCGCCGGTGTGGCGCGACTCGGAACACTATTTCTTCAGGCTCAGCAGTTTTGAGCCGATGCTGCGGGAGTGGGTGGCGGGCGGTTCGCTGCAGGCATCGGTACGCGCGAAGCTCGACGAGTGGTTCGCCGCCGGCCTGCAGGACTGGGACATTTCGCGCGACGAACCCTATTTCGGTTTTGAGATTCCGGACGCACCCGGCAAATACTTCTACGTCTGGTTCGACGCGCCCATCGGCTACCTGGGCAGTTTCCAGGCACTGTGCGCAAGAAGCGGCCTGAAATTTGACGACTACCTGGGACCCGACAGCAAGGCTGAGCTGTACCACTTCATCGGCAAGGACATCAGCTACTTCCACACGCTGTTCTGGCCCGCGGTGCTGCATGCCGCCGGCTACCGCAAGCCCACGGCCGTGCATGTGCACGGATTCCTCACGGTCAACGGCACCAAGATGTCGAAATCGCGCGGCACATTCATCACCGCACGCCGCTATCTCGAGCTGCTGCCCGCGGAGCCGCTGCGCTATTACTTCGCCGCCAAGCTCGGCACCGATGTCGATGACATCGATCTCAGTCTCGATGACTTTGTCGCGCGCGCGAACTCGGACCTGGTCGGCAAGCTGGTCAACATCGCAAGCCGTTGCGCAGGCTTCATCGAGCGCAGCGGCGGCCAGCTGGCTGGCAAATTGCCGGATCCAGCGCTGTACGCGCAATTCGCCGCAGCCCGACCGCGCCTCGCGGCGCATTTCGAGGCGCGCGACTCCGCGGCCGCGATCCGCGAGGTCATGCTGCTTGCGGACCGTGCCAACCAGTATGTCGATGCGCAGAAGCCCTGGGCACTCGCCAAGGATCCGGCACGTTCCGAAGACGTGCGCGCGGTGGCCACCCAGGGCATCAACATGTTCCGTGCGCTGATGTTGTATCTGGCCCCGGTGCTGCCGAAAATGGCCTGCGAGGCCGCGCAGTTTCTCGGTGCGCCGCTGGCACGCTGGGACGAAGTCGATTCCCCGTTGTTAGGCACGGCGCTCAAGCCCTACCTGCCGCTCGCGACACGCCTCGATCCCAAGGTCGTGGCACAACTGGTCGCGGGACCGCCGGAACCCACGGCCGCCGCTGGCGCGCCACCCGTCACTCAACCGAAAGCTGCCCCGAAAATGACTACGCCCGCCGGCAATATCAAGATCGACGACTTCGTCAGACTCGACCTGCGCGCGGCGCTGGTCAGGGACGCGAAACTGGTCGAAGGTTCCGACAAGCTGCTGCAATTGACGCTGGATCTCGGCACCGAGACCCGCAATGTGTTCTCCGGCATTCGCGTCGCGTATCAACCCGAGCAGCTGATCGGCCGTTATGTGGTCATGATCGCGAACCTGGAGCCGCGCAAAATGCGCTTCGGCATATCCGAGGGCATGGTGTTGTGCGCCGGCGACGATGCCGAGGGGCTTTTCCTGCTGTCGGCCGATGCGGGCGTCAAGCCCGGCATGAAGATCAGCTAACACCCCCGTGCCGCGTGAACGACGCTGACTCCCTCGCCGATCGCATCGACCAGTTGCTGCCGCAGACGCAGTGCACGCGCTGCGGCTACCAGGGCTGCCGGCCTTACGCCGAGGCGATCGCCAGCGACCTCGCACCGATCAACCAGTGCCCGCCGGGCGGCACCGCGACAATCGATGCGCTGGCGCGTTTGTTA
>JAYUGT010000302.1:0-2918 GCA_043738315.1 Gammaproteobacteria bacterium | reverse complement strand
GCCATCCGCGATGCGGCCGACAAGCACCGTCGGGCGCTGCACGACATTCGGCACAGCACTATTCGCTTTCCGGTCGGTACGGGCGAGCGGCGTTCAGGCAAACGCTTGGTGACCGTTGGAACGGATTGCGCGCTCGGCAAAAAATACACGGCGCTGGCGCTGACGCAGGCATTTCAGGCCGCAGGTCACGCAGCCACGTTCCGCGCCACCGGGCAGACCGGCATCATGATCAGTGGCGCAGGCATCGCCATCGATGCAGTCGTCGCCGATTTTATCGCGGGCGCGGCTGAGTGGCTGTCGCCAGCTAACAGCCCCGGCCACTGGGACATCATCGAGGGCCAGGGTTCGCTGCTGCATCCGGCGTATGCGGGCGTTTCGCTCGGGCTGCTGCACGGCTCGCAGCCGGATGCCCTGGTGCTGTGTCATGACCCACTGCGAACACACATCGAGGACTACCCGGGATTTGCAATTCCGCCGCTCGGGGACGTCATGGCTTTGCACTTGCTGCATGCGCGCCGGACCAACGCGGCGGCGCGATTTGTCGGCATCGCGCTCAACACGTCAAAATTGCCACCCGCGGACGCGGAGCGAGTCATCCGGGAAACCAGCGCGCAGCAGGGCCTGCCGGCATTCGATCCGTTGCGCTCCGATCTGTCGCCGGTGGTGACCCTGGCCACGTCACCGTGTTGAAGCTCGAGGCGTTGCAGGTCAATTGGCCATTGACGGTGCCGTTCGCCATCGCGCGCGATACGCAACACGACATTCCCTGCATCCAGGTTCGACTCACGGACAATCAGGGACACTCGGGTCGCGCGGAAGCGGTGGGAGTCGATTACGCAGGCGAGACTCCCGCCTCCATGCTCGCCGAGATTGCAGCGGTCCGCTCCGCCATTGAAGCCGGCGTTTCCCGTGAGCAATTGCAAGTGCTGCTGCCTGCAGGTGGAGCGCGCAACGCGATCGATTGCGCCCTGTGGGACCTCGAAGCCAAGCAGACTGGCATTCCGGTATGGACTATCGCCGGACTTCCCTGCCCCAGCGCACGTGCGACGGCGTTCACGCTGGGGATCATGAGCGAGAGCAGTCTGCGCGACGCGGCCCAAGCGCACGCGCATTTTCAATTTCTCAAGATCAAGACCGATCGTGCGTCCGGGCTCGAGCCCGTACGGATCGTTCACGAGCTTGCGCCGAACGCCCGGCTGATTGTCGATGCCAACGAATCCTGGGGCGCCAGTGAGTTACAGCGCTTTGCGCCGCAGCTGCTCGCGCTCAAGGTCGCGCTGCTCGAGCAACCCGTCGCCCCACCGCAGGACGACGTGTTAGCGAGTGTAAAACTGCCGGTACCGGTTGCCGCCGACGAAGCTTTTCACGATCGCGCATCGCTCCCCAGGCTGGCCGGCAAGTACCAGGTGCTCAACATCAAGCTCGACAAGACCGGCGGACTGACCGAGGCGTTAGCCTGCGCGCGTGCAGGCCAGGCGCAAGGCTTCAGGTTGATGATCGGTTGCATGGTCGGTAGTTCGTTGTCGATGGCGCCGGGCACACTGGTCGCGCAACTGTGCGACTTCGTCGATCTCGACGGGCCCTTGCTGCAGTCGGCGGACTGCGATCATCCCATCGTCTACCGCGACGGACTGATCGGCGTGCCGTCGCCGATGTTGTGGGGGTGAGAAAAAACCGTCAGGATCCTGCACCAGGCTGAACTCAGCTGAGCGGTGCTTCCGCCGCGGCAGCTGCGGGCGCGCGCCGCAGGCGGCTCCTCACTCGGTCGGTGAAATTTGCCACCGACAGGTACACCGCAGGCACAACCACCAGCGACAGCACCGTCGAGGTGATGAGCCCGCCGATTACGGCCATGCCGAGCGGCGCGCGGAAATTGCCATCGGCCCCCAGCCCTAACGCAATCGGCAGCATCCCGGCGCCCATCGCGATGGTCGTCATGATCACCGGCCGGGCGCGCTTGCGACAGGCGTCGAGGATCGCGTCGCCGCGCGACAGCCCCAGGTCGCGCTCGCCGATGATCGCGTAGTCAACGATCAGGATCGAGTTCTTGGTCGCAATGCCGGTCAGCAACAGCAAACCGATCAGCGACGGCACGGACAGCGCATAGCCCGACAGCAACAGCGCGCCGAACGCGCCGCCACCACACAGGGGCACGGCCGAGAGGATCGTCAGCGGTTGTGTGACGCTGTTGAACAGCAGCAGCAGCACGATGTAGACACAGATAATTCCTGTCAGCAGCGCGACCGCGAAGCCCAGAAACAGTTCCACGAACGCTTCCGAATCGCCGGCCGGGAGCACGCGCACGCCTGGCGGCAGCATGCGCATGACTTCCAGGCGACTGACCTGGCGCATGACGGTATTGAGCGGCATGCCGTTCAGTTCCGCGGTGACCAGCACGTTGCGCTCGCGGTCCAGCCGATCGATGGTCGAAGGTCCGCTGCCTTCCCGAATCGTTGCCACGGCCGAGAGCGGCACGGGACCGTTCTTCGAGTTCACGCGCAGCGATGCGAGCAGCGACGGGCCACTGAGAGCGCTCTCGGCGACCTGCACCCGAATCGGAATCTGCCGCTCGGCGAGGTTGAGTTTGGCGAGCCGCTGGCGGATGTCGCCGCTGGTGGCAATGCGCGCCGCCTCCGCGATGTCGACCGTCGACACGCCGAGGTCCGCCGCGCGCGCGGCATCGGGCTCGATGATGATCTCGGGCCGCAGCAGTGCGGCCGACGAGCTCACGTTGCCAATCCCGCGGATGCCACGGATGGCGGTCGCGAGCGCGTTAGCCGTCTTGCCGAGCTGTTGCACATCGTTGCCGGCCAGCACCAGCTGCAGATCCGTGCCCGGGTTTCCCGAGACGAAGTTGATGCGGATACCCGGGACGTCCCGCAGCCGCGTCCGGATTTCATCTTCGAGTTGCGTCGCGG
>JAYUGT010000301.1:0-18703 GCA_043738315.1 Gammaproteobacteria bacterium | reverse complement strand
CGCGCCGGCTGAGCAGCGCGGCAAATTCGGCCACCAAAGCCGGTGTTCTTGCGGCGGCGGCGCGGATTTCGACGATCACCGTCATCTGATCGCGGCCGGTGGCCGGGTCGCGATTCGCGCGACAAATGTATTCACCCGCGAACGCCGGATGGTCATTCAGGATGGCGGCCAGGGCCAGCGGATACACATTGATGCCGCGCAGTTTCACCATGTTGTCGCTGCGCCCGTGCACGCCGGTGATGCGCCGCAGCGTCCAGCCTAACGACGACTGGCCGCCGGCCCAGCTCGTGAGGTCATGGGTGTTGAAACGGATCAGCGGGTAGACATCGTCCCGGTACAGCGATGTGACGACCATGTCACCGGGCGCTCCCGGGCTGACCGCCGCGCCGCTCGCAGAATCGATGAGTTCCAGGTACTGCGCATCTTCCATCACATACATGCCATCCTGGTCGAGCGATTCCGCGGCGATCGGTCCCGTGTCCGCGACACCGTACCAGTCATAGATCGCGGCGCCGCCCCAGGCACGCGACAGTACTTCGCGCGACTCGCGACCGACATGGCCGAAAATCGCGCGCACGGCAAGGTCCTGGCCCGGGATAACGCCCATTTCGCGCGCTGTTTCCGCGAGCTGCCGGATGTAATCCACGAATCCCACGATCACCGTGACTTTGAGATCGCGCATCAGTTCGATCTGCGTCACCGAGCGCGTTTCCCGGCCGGTGCCGGCCGACAGAAACAGATTGTTGGTGTAGTGCAGCGCCGCTTCGCGCACGAAATGTCCGCCGTTGATCATGCCGTGCCCGTAGACCGAGTGCAGCACGTCGGTCGGTTGCAGCCCCTGCATGCGCCAGCAGCGCGCGACTAACAAAGCCTGCACCTCGCGGCTCTTGGGGCTGAACAGCACGACCTGGGGCCGTCCCGTGGTGCCGCTGGTGGTATGGATCACGGTGACCGGCCGCGCCTCGACCGGCCAGTGCTCCCAGCCGTGGTAGTCGCCGTAGGGCGGGTGCGCGGCGATGCTGGCCATCAACTCCGCCTTGCCAAAGATCGGCAACCTGCCGACATCGGCGAGGCTGCGCACATCGGCGCGCGCCAGGCCGTGTGCGCCCCACAGCCGTTGATAGAATGGAATCTGCCAGGCGCGTTCCACGCAACGCATGAACAGGGAGTTCTGCTGGTCTTCGATCGCGCGGCGCGGCAGCCGCGCGAAACCCTGGTGAAATTCGTCGCCGAGCGTGAAGCTGCGACGCATGGCCGCATAGTCGAAGGATTCATAGTAGAGCGGGTAACTCATGGCCTGCGATCAAAATGCCAGGTGATTGAACAGTTCGCTCACGTCTGTTAGCTCCTCGAGCCGGTTGACGCTGGCGATGAGCGCCTCCACTTCATTCAGCGGCAGCGGCCGCAGGCCGGAATGGGCCGCACGGCGGAACTTGGCGAAATGCTGCTCTGCGGTCAGTGGCCGGTCGGGGGCGCCGAGCACCGCCGGCAGTTCCACCGACCCGGTCCTGCCATCCCTGAGAGTGACTTCCACGCGTTGCGGCACCAGGGCGTTAGGCGCCGGATTGTCGTCCGGCAAGACGCGAATGCGGCTCGCGAGATCCTGGCGCGTGGCGTCGGCAATCAGTTCGGGTGCGAAGTCTTCGACGCCAACGCTGCCGGTCAGCAGCGCGGTCGCAACCACATAGGGCAGGCACAGGCGCGCATAGGCCGGCAACATGTCGGGCCGGGGGACGCGGTCGACCAGCTGGCGCACTAACGGCGGCGCATACACATGCAGTTGCGCAATATCATTGGCGCGGAACCCCAGTCGCTGCTGCAACTGCAGCGCCCCATCGATGCCGCCGTGCGTCGCGCGGCCGCTGGGGAAGGGCTTGTGCGAGAGTCGCGTGATCTGGGCGACGCGGCCGAGTTCGGCAAATGGCTCCGGACTCCACTCCGGGTCGATCAGCGCGAAGTACCCGAACGGCCCTTCCAGGAAATTCAGCGGCCCGACCACGTCGCGCTGCGCGAGCGCGATGGCGTCGAATGCGGAACGTGCGTTGAAGGCTATTTGCATCGGCAGCATGTCGGAGCCTTCGATATGCGCCTGCATCGTGCCCGACAGCTGGCTGTAGGCGAGGCCGAGGGCGCTGTGGGTCGCACCAGGGGTCAGCCCGGCGAGTTGCGCGAGGCCCGCGGTGGCGCCTAACGCGCCGCACATGGCCGGCCGGAAGAACCGCAGCTTGTTCCGGCCCGCGGCGCCGATGGTGCAAGCCACGTCGACGGCCGTGCAGCAGGCGTTGATGAAGGACTTGCCGTTGACGCCGTGCTGGGAGTCCGCCCAAGCTAACAAGCTGGCCAGGACCACGGCCATGGGATGCACGACGGCGGGTTCGTGCACCGAATCCCATTCCTGGTTGTGAATCTGGTAGCTGTTCAGGAAGGCGGCCGCGCGCATCGTTACTTTTTCGCCGGTGCCGATGACGCGGGCCTCCTGGCCGCGCCCCCAGGTCTCCGTCAGCTCGTGCAGCACCCGGACCATAGGCACGCGGCTTCCCGACAGCGCAACGCCCAGTGAGTCCAGCACAAAGATCTTGCAGGCGGCGATCGCCTCGGGCGGCCAATGCTCGTAACGCCGCTCGGCAATATGCGCGAGCAGCTGTTGGGTGGGTTTCGGCGACATTCCGGAAGCTTATACTCGACGTCCATGGAGCCCAAGCCGCAAGACAGCACGCGACCATCGCCGGGCGCCGCCCGGGTCGATTGCGCGCCCGCTTTCACCGCGGCGGGCCAGCACGCGATGTCGCCGCAGCTCGAGCACGACGACATTGCGCGCTTCAATTTCCTCGCCAACTTCAACAAGTTCATGGCCAGCAAGGTCGTGGGCGGCAACGCCGTTGCCTTTGCGCAGCGGGCCAGGCCCGCGTATACGGCGGCGCAGGGCCATGCGCCGCGCGATCGCCGGGAAATTCGCGCGGCCATGCGGCCGGATCCTTACTACCGCCTGTGGAGTTCGCTGCGCCGTAACGCGATGGAAATGCGCCAGCAGGCGGGCCGCCGCGTCGTGCTGCGACAGGCAGGCAGCCTCAGTGCGCGGGCGCAGGCGGTGAATACCGGCGCTGCGACCTTGCGACTCGACCCAGGCACACAGGTGCCGCGTTACCAGTCGGCGATCGATAATCATTGCATGCCGGGCAGCTACTACCAGGAATACTTTCCTGCGGACGTGAGTGCCGCTGCCAATTATGACCTCGGCATGTTTGCGACCACCACGGGCCTGTTCGGGCGTTTCCTCGATGGTGCGGGGACCGGCACGGCCGCCTGGCTGCGCAAGCTGCGGCCCGATTGGCAGCCGCGCCGGATTCTGGATATCGGCTGCGGACTCGGGCACAACAGCGTGCCGCTGGCGCGCGCCTACCCGGATGCCGAGGTGATCGGCGTGGATCTCGCGGCGTCGATGCTCCGTTATGGCCACGCACGCGCGGCGGGCATGCAGGTGCCGAACCTGACTTTCATGCAGGCCAACGCCGAGCAGCTGCCATTCGCCGCCGGCCATTTCGATTTCATCTACAGCACGATGTTTCTGCATGAGACCTCGTACCAGGCGCTGCGCGGGATCTTGCGCGAGGCCAGCCGCCTGTTAGCGCGCGGCGGCGTGCATGTGCATCTCGAACAGCCGCCATACCGGGGCATGGACGAGTTTGAAAAATTCCTGCGCGACTGGGATTGCTACCACAACAACGAGCCGTTCTGGACCACCATTCACGACACGCGGCTGCCGGACCTGCTGCCGCAGCTGGGTTTTGCGGGCGACCGGATTTTCGAAACCGAGATTCACGCGATCGTGGATCGCGAAATGCCCAAGGTGGCAGCCGAGGTCGAAGACTACGGCCGCGGGGGCATGTGGTACGCGTTCGGATCCGAGCGATCGCAGTGACCGACGCATTTTCACACGCCGACTACCTGAAGCTGGCCAACGCAGCGGCCAGTGGCAAGCGCCCGTATTTCTTTGATAACCCGGACATCGACCGGCTGATCGCGATCGTGCTGGCCATGGCCGGCGAGCTGGCCGTGGCGCGCGAGCGGCTCGATACCGTGGAGCGGTTGTTAGCTCGCAAGGGCACGCTGTCGCGCGCGGATATCGACCAGTTCCGGCCGGATGCCGCCGAGGCCGAGGAGCGCGGGCGCTGGCACCTGGAATACCTGGCGCGGATCTTCCGGGTACTGCAGCAGGAGCAGGAATTGCTGCAGCGAGGCCCGGCCGAGCCGTCGTCGGAAGAGGTGTCCGGGGAATTGGCGCGCTGACGCCAGCGGCAGTGTCCGCCGTCAGGCCGACAGCGCCCAGAAGGTCCAGTCGAGCACTTTGCTTTCTGTTTCCGGACTGCCGCGGGCCGCGAATGATTCCAGCTTGAGCTTGAGCAGCGTGCCCGCGCTGCCGGAGCGCTTGTCGAGAATACTCAGCTCGCTGCGCACACGGTCATTTTCCACGGTGGGCGCGCTGTGATCGCAGCTTTCCCAGCCCAGCATGGCGATGATGTTAGGCAAGGCGCGCGTCAGCTGGGCGTGCGCGATCGAGATGACGTGACCCCCGTAAACCAGGCGCTCGCCGAGGTAGCTGAGCCGCGCGTCGGTGTGCGCCATGGCCATGTTCAGCGTCATGCGCACGAGTTCGGGCGCGCTGGTCACGGTGTCGCGCGCGTCAATCCGCAAACGGTCGCCGACCTCGACGTCGCGCGCGCGCCGGCCCTGCCACTGACCCGCATCGACCCGCCCCCAGAAGCCGGCCGCGACGTTCAGCCTGCGCGCCTCTGTCTCGGGGTCGCTGCGGCCCAGCCCGTCGAGATTGTCCTGGTGACCTGACGCCAGATTGTCGTCGCGGCAGGGAATCATCGGGCAGCGCCAGCAATGCAGCACGTCCTCACCGCGTTGATTCCGGGTCTGCATTTCAAGAGCCACCAGGCCGGTGGCGCTGCGGCCTTCCTGCCTGCGGTTCTGGCGCAGCCCAACCACGGTCGTGACCGTGTGCAACGTGTCACCTAACAGGATCGGCCGCTGCAACGCCAGGCCGCGGTAGAAAAGATTGGCCTTGACGCGTTGCGACGCCCAGGTCGACTGGCCAATCGCGACATGAATTGCCAGCAAAGGGTGCGCAGCAGCGCCGTCCAGGGCCTGGCGCGCGGCGTGCTGGTCGAGCGGCAGGCGCAGGCGATCGCCAAACATTGCCTGATAGGCCGCGGCGTGACCTTCGGTCAGGGTGACCGCAGGTGCATCGAAACTGAGGCCAACATGGAAATCCTCAAACAACGGTCCGGCAATATCGGGTGTTTTCATGGGGCAAAGATCCGGTAGAACATGCGCATGGCAACAACAAACAGGAACACCGCAAACGCCTGCGACAGGGCGCGACGCGACAGAGCATGGGCCAGCTTAGCGCCCAGCGGCGCCATCAGCACCGAGGCTGGCGCAATCAATGCAAAGCCCAGCAGGCTTACCAGCCCAACCGTGATGCCCGGCAGGGCCACACCAGGCCGCGCGAACAGGTAGCCGATGGTGGCGGGCGCACCGATCAGGAGGCCAAACATTGCCGCCGTGCCCACGGCGCGGTGCACCGGCTCACCTAACAAAGTCATTGCCGGCACGCCCAGCATGCCGCCGCCGATGCCCAGCATGGCCGAGACCAGCGCGATGAATCCCGAAATAAGGTTGCCACCCAGGCCAAGAGGCACCTGCGCACGAATTCGCCAGTGATCGAACGGCAGGTACATCTTGATCGCGATGAGCAGCGCAGTCAGGCCAAACATGCCGGACAGCACGGGACCGCTGGCCCGCGACGCAAGCGCGGAGCCTGCCAATGCGCCTAACATGAGGCCCGGGGCCCAGTGGCGGATCAGTTTCCAGTCGGTGGCGCCGCGCGCGTGATGCGCGCGGCTGGATGCGATCGAGGTTGGAATGATGGTCGACATCGAGGTCGCGACCGCCATATGCATGCGCCAATCCGGCGGCACGCCGATGCTGCCGAGGAGGGCCTCCAGCACCGGCACCAGGATGATGCCGCCGCCCACGCCCAGCAGACCCGCGACCAGGCCGCCCAGCAGTCCGGCAGAGAGCAGCAGAGCAGCGACAGGGAGCAAGGCAGAAAAATCCATGGGCGGTCGTCGGGTTATTCTGGACGGCGCGCAGTTTAATCGACAGGCTGCGCGTAGCGCGCGAAAATCGCGGCTGACCGGTACGAGGCCATCGAGAGGATGACGCGCTGATGCAGCGACGCGAATTTCTGATCCGGGCGGGGCAAGGACTCGCGGTCGGCGGCTGGCTGCAACTGGGTGTTGCGGCCGGGAGCTCAGGCGCGCCTGGGCACTGGTCGGTGCACGCCATGCTCGAGCTGGATTCCTCTGGCCAGGTCACGATCCGGATTGCCAAGTCGGAAATGGGGCAGGGCGTGCTCACCGCGCTGCCGATGCTGATCTGCGAAGAACTCGATATCCCATTCGCCGCGGTTCGCGCCGAGCTGGCGCCCGGTGCGCTGGCATTTCGCGACGAACGCGGCAACCAGGCTACCGGCTATTCCAGCAGCGTTAGCTCGAGTTTCCTGCCCTTGCGACAGCTGGGAGCGACCGCTCGCCAGATGCTGCTGCAGGCAGCAGCGCAACACTGGAACCAGCCGCTAAACGTGTTAGCAACCGACGCCGGCTACGTGCGCAACACGCTGACCGCCCAGCGGCTCGCCTATGGCGAGCTCATCGACAGCGCGCGTTCGCTGCCCGTGCCGGCTGGCGTTGCGCTCAAGCCCCAGGATCAGTGGCGTATGTTAGGTCGTGAGCGGCCACGAGTCGACACGCCGGCCAAGGTCGACGGCAGCGCTCAATATGGCATCGATGTGTCGCGGCCCAACATGCTGGTAGGCGTGGTCGCGCGCGCACCCGTTGCCGGCATGACGCCCGTCCGCCTCGATGCGCGCCGGGCCCTGCGGATCCGGGGCGTCGCGCGCGTGCTGCCCATCACGAGCGGTATCGCGGTGCTGGCGCGGAATTTCCATGCGGCGCGCAAGGGCCGCGACGCTCTCCTCGTGACATGGCCTGAGGCGCCCGCAGGCGGCGGCGATACGGCCGCGCTGCGTCAGCGCCTTGCGGACGCCTTGGCGCGGCCCGGTGTGGTCGCGCGCGCACCAGCCGGGGCGACGCCGGTCCGGCCGGATGATCGCGTGCTGGATGTCAGCTATGCAACGCCGTTCCTGGCGCATGCGGCGCTCGAACCACTCGCCTGCACCGCGGAGGTGCGGCCAGATCGCTGCGACATCTGGGTCGGCACCCAGGCGCCGAGCCGCGCGCAGAACTGGGGTGCTGAGATCACGGGCCTGCCGCTCCCGCAGGTTTTTGTTCATACACAGCTGATCGGCGGCGCTTTCGGTCGCCGGGGCGAGTGGGATTTCGTCGTCGACGCAGTCGAGGCGGCGAAGCAGAGCCAGCTGCCCGTGAAGGTCATCTGGAGCCGCGAAGACGACATGCGCCACGACTTCTACCGCCCCATGACTGCTAACAAACTGAGCGGACGCGTTAGCGCGGACGGCCAGTGGCTGGCCTACCGGCATCAGCTTGCGGCTTCGTCAATCGCGCGGCGTCGCAGCCCGGACATGCTGAAAAGCGGCACCGATTTTCTGATGACCCAGGGCAGCAGCGACCTGCATTACGATATCAGCGACGTGTTCATGGATTATCGCGAAGTCGACCTGGGCGTGCCGGTCGGTTTCTGGCGTTCGGTCGGTCACTCGCATAACGGCTTTGTGGCCGAGTCCTTTGTCGACGAGCTTGCGGTTCTGGCGCGCCGCGACCCGCTGGAATTTCGCCTCGCCTACCTCGCCAAAGAACCGCGGATGCGCACCGTGCTGGAGAAGGCCGCCACCGCCGCCGGATGGCACCAGCCCCGTGAGCCCGGGGCCGCGCTCGGCATCGCCTGCATGAAAGCCTATGGGACCTATGTGGCCGAGGTCGCGGCGGTGCGCCTGGTGCAGGGGCAGCCGAGTGTCAGTGCGGTGTGGTGCGCGGTCGATTGCGGCCTGACGATCAACCCGCTGATCGTGCGTCAGCAGATGGAGAGTGGCATCATTTTCGGACTGTCCGCCGCGTTAGCTGGCGAGATCACGCACGCCGGCGGCGCGGTGGTGCAAAGTAATTTTCATGACTACGCGCCGCTGCGCATCCATGAGGCGCCGCGCATCAGCGTGGAAATTGTCGACAGCCGTGAATCACCCGGTGGTTGCGGCGAGCCGGCCACGCCAGTGATCGCGCCGGCGGTTGCCAACGCCATCTATGCGCTCACCGGGAAAAGACTGCGCAACCTGCCGCTGCGCCTGGCCTGACAGAGCGGTGCTAACAAGATGGCTCAGGGCTGGGCGTCGCGCACCACCCGAAATCCGAGATCCGGCGCTGCCGATGCCGATGCCGATGCCATTGCCGCGCCGTCGTCGACATAGTCGCGCGCGGCGCTGCGCACTCCGAAAGGCCGCGTCAGGTAGGAACCGCCGCGGACGCCGTGGTAGCGGCAGCCGTCCCAGGCCCAGCTGCGCTCGTCCTGCGGCCGGCCCTTGTAGCTGCGCGTGAAGCAGTCCGCGACGCGCTCGCGCGCGTTGCCGGTCGTGTCATACAGTCCGAAGTCGTTCGGCAGAAAACTGCCCACCGGCGCCAGCAGCGCGTAGCCATCGGCGCAGCGCGCGTATGGGTCGGTGCGCGTCTGGTCACGTCCGCTGACATCATAGACATTGCCAAAATCGCAGGCGCGCGAAATCGACACGCCTTCATGCGAATCGCGATTGCTCCAGAAGCGCGCGCCACGCGCACCGGCGCGCGCCGCGTATTCCCACTCCGCCTCCGAGGGCAGGCGGTAGTGCTGGCCGGTCTTGTGCGACAGCCACGACAGGTAGCTGCTGATCGCGCTGAGTGAAATGCAGGTGACCGGCGCGGCAGGCGCCCGCGAGCCGGGCTCGCAAACGGGACTGGCATCGGTGCCGGGGACCGCGGCGCGAAACGCGGCCCACTGCGCACGCGTGACTTCAAAACGGCCGATCCAGAAGTCCTGGCGGATATTCACCGGCAGCGCCGGCGTTTCGCCGCTGGCGACGTCGTTTTCGTAATCGTCGCGGCTGCTGCCCATGAGAAAACCGCCGAGCGGAACCTTGACCATTTCCGGGTAGTCCGGTTGCTGCGCGGCGGCGCTGCCGCCGGCCGCCAGCAGCGCCAGGACCAGCATGCGACCTAACATCACAGGTCCCTCGCCACGCGCATGCCGGCAAAGTCGGCGCGGTCGCCGTCATCGCCGTCGCCATGAAATCCGGGCCGGGTGCGCTCGGGTCCGGTGATCCAGCCGCCGCCGC
The DNA here is from genome assembly GCA_043738315.1 of Gammaproteobacteria bacterium. Classification (GTDB taxonomy): domain Bacteria; phylum Pseudomonadota; class Gammaproteobacteria; order Steroidobacterales; family Steroidobacteraceae; genus UBA964. The sequence goes on along the minus strand of JAYUGT010000301.1, from coordinate 9,354 downwards.
GCTGGATGCGGCGCTTGCAGCCGCCGTCCCAGGTCCAGGCGCGCTGATCCAGCGGCCGGCCGAAGTAGCTCAGGCTGGCGCAGTCTTCGGCCCATTCCCAGACGTTGCCTAACATGTCGTACAGCCCGAAGTTGTTAGGCTGCAGGCTGCCCACCGGCGCGACGTTGGCAAAGCCGTCATCGCACGGCGCCACCGTCCACGACAACGGGTAGCGGGTCGCGGTGCGCCGGTCGTTGAGGTTGGCCTGGCGGCAGATTCCGCGCGCATCATTGCCGGTGGGATACAAGGTCCGGGTACCGCCACGTGCGGCGTATTCCCACTCGGTCTCGCTCGGCAGCCGGTAACTCCTGCCGGTCAGCTTTGACAACCAGGCCAGATATGCCATGGCGTCATGCCAGCTGATGCAGCTAACAGGGTGGCGGTCGGTCGGCGCCGCGGGGATGTTGGCCTGCTGCCAGCCGCGCGGCAGGTCGCGAAATGCCTTGAGGTCCGGGACCCAGGTGCGACAGTGCGGATCGGGCGGGCTGTAGCCGGTGGCGGTCACGAACTCCTGGTACTCCCCGCGGGTCAGCTCGAAGCGGCCGAGCGCGAAGGGCCGGGTAATCGTGATCACGACCGGATCCAGTTCCGCTGGCACTTCGGTCGGCATCTGGATGGCTTTCGGCGTGCCCATCAGGAAAGAACCGGCCGGAATGACCACCAGCTGCGGGCAGGTCGGGCAGTCGCGCAGGGTCGTGGCCGTTGGGGTCTTGTGCGCCGCCGACGCCGGCAGCGAGCCCAGCAGCAGCACACCGGCACAGAGGGCGATTTGGAATGTGGGTCGCATCGCAGCCGCTAGCCTAGCTGAGGCCGGTGCATGACAACAGCGGCCTCACGCGGGCGTCTGGTGCTCTGAGAACGGCTGCCCGCGCCGCTGGTGCAGCGCCGCCTGGATTTCGCTGATGATCGCCAGCGCGATGCTCTCCGGCGAGCGGCCGCCGAGATCCAGGCCAACCGGAGCGCGCAACACGGCTGCCAGTACCTGGCGTTGCTGCGCGCTCAGCTCGCCTAACAATTTCTCGCGCCGCGGCGCCGGACCTAACAAACCGACATAGCCCGGAGGCTGGCTGGCGAGTGCCGCGAGCCAGCCGCGGTCGGTATCCAGATGATGACTCATGATGACCGCTGCGTCCGGCCGTGGCGCCGGACTGAAGCTGCTGAGCGGCGCCGGGCGGGCCTGGCGCACGCCAACGCCGGCGGCAAAGCGCCGCGCGTCGGCGTAGGCTGGCCGATGGTCCAGCACCTCGACGCGCCAGCCCAGGAAACGCGCCAGTTCCGCCACCGGAACGGCGTCGGGGCCGCCGCCGCACAGCAACAGCGACGGCGGCGGTCTGAGCGCAATCCACAACAGGCTTTCGCCGGGCTGCGCGGCACTGGCAGCGTCAGCCGGCAGGCATTTCCCCAGGCGGTCTGCCGGGCCCGCAATCACCAGCGCGTACTGGTATTCCTCGGTCGCGGTCAGGCTCGCCTCCAGCCATGGCAGGGGCGCATAGTCGTTGTTAGGGCCGCAATAGCTCAGCAGGATGCGCATCGCACCTTCGCAGCCGGAGCCCAGTCCCCAGAGCTGATCGTCAGGGCCACGCATGTCGTAGCTGGCAAAGCAGGCTTCGCCGCGGGTGATCACGGCGCGGGCGCGATCCGCCAGGTCACCCTCCAGGCAGCCGCCGGAGAGCAGACCGGCGTAGCGCCCGTCCTGCGCGATCAGCATCTGCGTTCCGGTCTTGCGGTAGGTCGAACCCGCCGTGTCGATCAGCGTCGCCAACGCCAGTGCCTCACCCGCCGCACGCGCACCGTAATAGAGCGGCAGCAGGGGCTTGATCTGATTCTCCATGGGCGGTGATTAAAGCCGTAATCTGCCTTGCCGTTCAACCGCTTGCGAAGTAAAGTTTCGAACTTTATGCCTGCCCCTTCAGCGGCCCCCTGGGTCGTACACAAATTTGGTGGTTCCAGCGTCGCCGACGCCGGGTGCTTTAAGCGCGTGGCCGCGATCTTGCGGTCGCAGCCGCCCGGCCCCCTGGGCGTGGTCTTGTCGGCCTGCAAGGGTGTGACCGATGCCCTGATCGGGCTGGTCACGCTGGCCGAACGCCAGGACCCGGAATTGCGCGCCAGCATCGACAAGCTCCGCGAGCGCCATTCGGTCATCGCAACAGCGCTGCTTGAGCCCAGGGCGGCGCAGCTCTACATGGCCGGCTTCGATCGCGACTGCCACGACATCGAAGGCATCCTGCAGACCGTCCGGCTGACGCGCGCTGCGTCCAAGAACATTCTCGACCTGATTTCCGGCTATGGCGAGATCTGGTCGACGCGGCTGTTTCGTGAATATTTCGAGCGGCAGGTGGCGCGGCCCGGCGAGGTTCGCTGGCTTGATGCGCGCGAAGTCGTCGTGGTCGAGTGGGGTTCGTTAGGCCCGGCGGTGCAGTGGACCGAGTCGCGCGCCAACCTGCAGCGCGTGGTGCCGACGGGTTTCCAGGGCACGCTGATCATTACCGGTTTCATTGCCAGCGACCGGCGCGGCGTGCAGACCACGTTAGGCCGCAACGGCAGCGATTTCTCCGGTTCGATATTCGGCGCCTTGCTGGAGGCGCGTGAAATCCATATCTGGACCGACGTCGACGGCGTGCTGTCGGCGGACCCGCGATTGGTGCCGGATGCGCAGGTCATTGATTCGCTGTCTTATAACGAAGCGATGGAACTCGCGTATTTCGGCGCGAAAGTCATTCATCCGCAGACCATGGCGCCAGCCGTGGGCGGCAATATTCCGATCTGGATCCGCAACACTTTTGCGCCGGATCATCCGGCGACGCTGATCTGCGCGCACCCGACCTCGAGCCTGCCTGTCAAAGGCATCACCACGATCGAGAAGATCGCGCTGATCAACCTTGAGGGTGCCGGCATGATCGGTGTGCCGGGCACCGCGCATCGCCTGTTCGGCGCGCTGCGCGAAGAGAGCATTTCCGTCATCCTGATTTCGCAGGGCAGTTCCGAACATTCGATCTGCTGCGCAGTGCCACTCGATCAGGCCGAACGCGCGGTGCGCGCGCTCAAGCTGGCTTTTGCCCGCGAGCTTGCCGAAGGCCAGATCCAGGCGGTGGAAGTCGACGCGGATCTCGCGATTCTCGCGGTGGTCGGCGATGGCATGGCGGGCACGCCTGGCGTCGCTGCCAAGGTTTTCAATGCCCTGGGCGGCGCCTCGGTCAACGTGCGCGCCATGGCGCAGGGCGCGTCTGAGCGCAATATTTCCGTGGTCGTGGACGGCCGCCAGGCGACGCGCGCGCTGCGGGCGGTGCACGCGAGTTTCTACCTGTCGCCGCACACGATTTCCATCGGCCTCATCGGGCCAGGCACGGTGGGGCGCGTGTTGCTGGACCAGCTGGCCTCGCAGCGCGAGCGGCTGCAGCGCGAGTTCAACGTCGACTTGCGTGTCCGCGCCATCATGTCCTCGCGCAAGATGTTGCTGGGTGACAAGGGCGTGGACCTGTCGCGCTGGCGCGAAGAGCTCGCGGTGGCGAAGGAACCCGCCAGTTTCAAGGCCTTTGCGGACCATGTACACGTCGACTACCTGCCGCACGCACTGATCGTCGATTGCACCGCGAGCAGCGACGTTGCAAAACACTATCGCGGCTGGCTGGCGGCCGGCGTGCACGTGGTGACACCTAACAAGAAGGCCAACAGCGCGTCGCTCGCCGAGTATCGCGCGCTGCAGGAGGCGCGCAAGGCTGCCGGCAGCCATTACCTCTACGAGACGACGGTGGGCGCGGGCCTGCCGGTCATCCAGACACTGCGCGACCTGCGCGAGACCGGCGATGAGATCACGTCGATCGAGGGTATTTTTTCCGGCACGCTGGCCTACCTGTTCAACGTCTGCGACGGCACGCAACCTTTTTCCGGCATCGTCGAGGACGCGAAACAGAAGGGCTATACCGAGCCCGATCCGCGCGACGATCTGTCCGGCATGGACGTGGCACGCAAGCTGATCATCCTGGGCCGCGAAATGGGCCTGGCGCTCGAGATGAACGATGTCGCGGTTGAAAGCCTGGTGCCCGCCGGGCTTGAGTCGGGCACGGTCGAGGAATTCATGACGCGCCTGCCGCAACATGATGCGGTCATGGCGAAGCGGCTGCAGGCGGCGCGCGAACGCGGCAAGGTGCTGCGCTACGTCGGGCGAATTTCGGCGGACGGCAAGGCCTCGGTCGGTCTGCTGGAATTCGACACCCGTCACGCATTTGCGAATATCGCGCTGACCGACAACGTGGTGCGGTTTGCGACCCGCCGTTACTGCAACAATCCGCTGATCGTGCAAGGTCCGGGCGCGGGTCCGGAAGTGACCGCCGGCGGCGCCTTTGCCGACATCCTGCGCCTGGCCACGTACCTCGGAGCTCGCTTGTGAGCCTGAAATCCGCGACCGCATTTGCTTCCGCATCGGTCGGCAATGTCGCGATCGGTTTCGACATCCTGGGTTTCGCAGTCGATTCGTTAGGTGACCGGGTGACAGTCTTGCGCAGCGCGGTCCCCGGGGTGCGCATCACCAGTATCACTGGACCGGTTGCCGACCTGCCGCTGGACCCGGCCAGCAACACCGCCGGGCGCTCCTTGTTAGCCCTGGTGGAATCGGTCAAGCCTGCGTTCGGTTTCGACATGCAGATCGAAAAAGGCATTCCGCTCGGGTCGGGCCTCGGCGGCTCGGCGTCTTCGGCCGTGGCCGCCGTGGTGGCTGCCAATGCGCTGCTCGACCGGCCGCTCGGCAAGCTCGATCTGCTCAAGTTTGCGATGCAGGGCGAGGCTGTCGCGAGCGGTTCGATGCATGTCGATAACATCGCCCCCAGCCTTTTTGGTGGCCTGGTGCTGACGGTTGGCATCGACCATCCGCGCGTCAAGAACATTCCGGTGCCGCCCGGCATACGCGCGGTGATCGTCCACCCGCACATGTTTCTTTCGACCAAGTCCGCGCGCTCGATCCTGCGCCGCGAAGTGGCCATGTCCGATTTCGTCTGGCAGACCGCGAACCTGGCCGGATTTATTTCGGGTTGCTATACCAATGACTTCGAGCTGATCCGCGAAGGCCTCAACGACGTGGTCATCCAGCCGCAACGCCAGCAGCTGATCCCCGGCTTCAGTGACGTGCGCCAGGCGGCCCTCGCGGCCGGCGCGTTAGGCTGCTCGATTTCAGGCGCCGGCCCGACGATTTTCGCCTGGGCGCTGGAGCCGGTAGCGCAAGCGGTGTGCGCGGCGATGGTGCGCGAATTTGACCGGCTCAAGATAGCCAGCGACCACTGGGTGACGACGCTCGATTCGCCGGGCGCGCGCGTAGTCGCGAGCGCCTAGGATTTCGCGCATGCAGTTTGTCAGCACTCGCGGCGGCGTACCGTCGGTTAGCTTTGGCGCCGCCCTGCGCCAGGGGCTGGCAGGCGATGGCGGACTCTATGTGCCCGCGACCTGGCCCAGTCTCGACCGCGAAAATTTCAGTGATGCCGGCGAGCTTGCGGATTTCGCGACGCGCCTGATCGGACCATTCGCGGCGGGTGACGCGCTGGCTCCCGGTCTGGCCGACATCAACCGCGATGCCTTTGATTTTCCTGTGCCATTGACACCGGTGGATGACAGCGGCCGCTATGAGGTGCTGGAACTCTTTCACGGCCCTACGGCCGCGTTCAAGGATGTCGGTGCGCGTTTTCTGGCTGCGACGCTGATGCGGTTGCGGCGTGCCGAGGAACCCGAGACGCAGATCCTGGTGGCGACCTCCGGCGATACCGGCGGCGCAGTCGCGGCGGCTTTTTTTGGCCGCCCGGGTGTGGCAGTCACCGTGTTGTTTCCGGATGGGCTGGTGTCGCCAACCCAGCAGCAGCAGCTGACCTGCTGGGGTGGCAACGTGCGGTCTTTCTCGGTGCGCGGCACTTTTGATGATTGCCAGCGACTCGTCAAACAGGCGTTTGCCGATGCCGCGTTGCGTGCCCGGTTCGAGCTGTCATCGGCTAACAGCATCAATCTCGGCCGTTTGCTGCCGCAGGCGTCCTACTACGCGCGCGCCAGCATGTCGGTCTGGCGCCGTTACGGCCGCCCCGCGAGCTTCATCATCCCGACCGGCAATCTGGGCAACGCGCTGGCCTGCATCTGGGCGCGGCAGCTGGGCCTGCCGATCGACCGCGTGGTGTTAGCTGTGAACGCCAATCGGACCATCCCGGATTTTCTTGCGAGCGGCGACTGGCAGCCACAGGCGAGTCGCGCGACCCTTGCGTCCGCGATGGATGTCGGCAATCCGTCCAACATGGAGCGGCTGCGGCACCTGTTTCCGGCCATCGAGACGCTGCGTGGTGCGGTGAGCTCGGTCAGCATCACGGATGCCGAGATCACGGCGCGTGTTGTCGCTGATTTCAAGCAATACCAGCGAGTCTGGTGCCCCCATACCGCAGTTGCCGCCGAGGCTTATGCACGAATGCCAGTAGCCGAGAAAACCGCGCACCACTGGGTGATCGTTGCAACCGCGCACCCGGCCAAGTTCAGTGAAATCATGCAGTCGTTGGTTGGCGCCGCGCTGCGTACGCCGCCCAGCCTGCAGGCGCTGTATGAGCGGCCGAGCCGGTTTGAAACCCTGCCTGCGGACCTGGCGTCGCTGCGCACCGCACTGTTAGCAACTGCACCATCATGACCGGCCTCGACGACGACCAGCAGACACTTTTACTGGCAGCTGCGTTTGCCCTGTTAGCTATCGGCAGCGCCATTGGCGCGGTCGTCCTGTGGCGTCGCTGGCAAGTGCGCCGTCGCCTGCGACGGCGCGAGGCGAGCATTACCCTGGTCGCGCTGGCACATGTGCGCAACATGCTTGTCCCGGACGGCAATGGCGGACAGCTGCATCTTGACTGGCTGCTGCTGACCACGCGCGGTCTGCTGTTGCTGGATGTGCGCAACGTCACCGGCAATGTCTTCGGCTCCGAGCACATGGAGCACTGGACCGTGATGCGCGGCGCGGGGCGCAACACGTTTCCGAATCCCTTGCCCGCGCTGTTGGATCGCGTCGCCGTGCTGTCGCGACTGGTGCCGCAGCTGGGCGTCACCGGCCGGGTCGTGTTCACCGAGGGCGCGCGCTTTCCGAAGGGCGTGCCGGTGCACTGTCTGCGGCTCGACAGCCTGCCGGCGGAATTTCCGGTCGTGGATCCGGGCGCCGCTGCGAGCTTGACCAGCTCGATGTCGCCCGCATGGGAACGACTGCTGTCGCAGCTCACACCTGACACGTTGGAGCTCAAGCCGCTCTAGCGTTGCTGCCCCGGCCTGCCGGCTGCGGCGTCGCTAAAGCCTGGCTTGATCCGCCAGCACATGCGTGACCAGCGCCGTGAGCTTTTCGGCGTAAGCCAGGTGCAGGAACTCGTTCGGGCCATGGGCGTTGGACTGCGGGCCTAACACGCCGGTGATCAGGAACTGGGTTTTCGGGAACTGCGCACCCAGCATGCCCATGAACGGGATGCTGCCGCCGCAACCGGCATGCACTGCCTGCTGGCCGAAAACCGCCTGCGAGGCGCGCTGCATGGACGCCTCCAGCCAGTCGGCAAACGGTGGCGCATTCCAGCCGCTCATCGCGGCTCCGGGTTCGAAACTGACGCGGGCGCCGTACGGCGGGTCACGCTCGATGATTTCGCGCACCAGGGTCGCGGCGCTCACCGCATCCACGGTCGGCGGCAGGCGCAAGGACAGCTTGAGCGTAATTTCGGGCAGCAATACGTTGCCGGCGGTCTGGATCGCCGGCAGGCCGTCGGCGCCGGTGACCGCCAGCGTTGCGCGCCAGGTGCTTCCTAACAAAAGCTCCACGGGATCGTTGGACAGGGCGCGGGCGCCGCTGACAAAGGGCATCTTGCCGGCAATTTCGCTACCCAGCACCGTCGCCGCCGCGCGCGCCTGCGCCAGGCGGTCGCGCGGTATCGGCGCCTGCAGTGCTTCGACCACGATGTCGCCGGTGACGGGATTTTCCAGGCGCGCCAGCAGCTGCTGTGCGATCCGGAAAGGGGTCGGGGCGATGCCGGTGCCCATGCCCGAGTGCACGCCTTCGCGCAAGACCCTGATGCGCAGGCTGCCGCTGAAATTGCCGCGCAACGAGGTCGTGCACCACAGCTGGCTGTAGTTGCCGCATTCTGCGTCCAGGCACACGACCAGTGACGGTTCGCCCAATTCCTTGCCCAGCGCGGCCAGATGCGCGGGCAGGTCGACGCTGCCGCTTTCCTCGCAGGCCTCGATCAGCACCAGGTAGCGCGGATGCCGGATGCCCTGTTGCTGCAGGGCGGCGATCGCCGTGAGCGACGCAAACACCGCGTAGCCATCATCGGCGCCGCCGCGACCATAAAGCCGGCCGTCGCGTATCACCGGTTCCCAGGGCGAGAGCCCCGGCAGCCAGCCGGTAAATTCCGGCTGCTTGTCGAGATGGCCGTACATCAGCACGCAGCCATCTGTCTCACCGGCGACGTCGACTAACAGGATGGGCGTCCGGCCGGGCAGGCGGCGCACGCTGACCCGGGCCCCGCGCAGCGCCTGTGCCTGGCACCAGTCGGCCATCAGCTGCACGGCCTTCTCCATGTGCCCCAGTTGCTCCCAGCCGGGCTCGAACAGCGGCGACTTGTTAGGAATGCGCACGTAATCGAGCAATTTCGGGGTGATGCTGTCGCGCCAGCGGCTGGCGACAAACTCGTTCAGGCGATTGGTATCCATGGCGCTACCTCAACTGGGGATTTCAGACATCGGGCAGAGAGAAAAAATCACGGGCGGTACGGGTTGTGTGCGCGGCGAAGTCAGCGAACTCCTCGCCGCGCGCGGCCGCGATCGCCTTGGCGATATGCGGCAGGAAGCCGGGTTCGTTGCGGCGGCTGGCAGGCTTGGGAGTGAGGTCGCGCGGCAGCAGATAGGGCCCGTCGGTCTCAATCATGATCCGGCCGCGTGGAATCAGTCGCACGACCTCGCGCAGATGCGCGCCGCGGCGTTCATCGCAGAACCAGCCGGTGATGCCGATGTGCAGATCAAGGTCCAGGCACCGCCTCGCAATCTCCTGGTCATCGGTAAAGCAATGCGCGACCGCGCGCGTCAGGCGCGGCCGCCATTGGCGCAGCAGCGCCAGAAAATCATCGCTGGCGTCGCGCAGATGCAGGAACGCCGGCTTCTGCACTTCGGCGGCCAGCGCGAGTTGCGCCTCAAAGGCCGCCAGCTGAGCGGCGTGCGGCGAGTAATTGCGAAAATAATCCAGTCCACATTCGCCGACCGCGACGACTTGCGCGGCCCGCGCCTGCTGCTGCAGCAGCGCAAGCGAGGCGGCTGTCAGCTCGGTTGCATGATGCGGATGCA
>JAYUGT010000300.1:0-7245 GCA_043738315.1 Gammaproteobacteria bacterium | reverse complement strand
TGCCGGCAAATTGCGGGTCGCTGGCGGCGAAGAAGCCGCCAAGATGCCCCTGGCCGCAGAAGATTTCCGCGGCGAAATTCCCGACATGCGCGACTTCGATGTCGCCGGGCTCGAGCGCACTGGCCTCGAGACCCGCACGCACCGTGCCCTGGAATGCGTCAAATATTTCCTGGCCGTTGCGCGCCCAGTTCTGCGCAAAATCGCTCTGGTAGCCGCCGAGAATGTAGACCTGCGATGCCATGGAAAACTCCGTCAAAGTTCCGCGCAGACTAGGCGCTCAAGTTCAGTTGCGCAAGTGACTCGCGCGGGCGTTATTTTGCACCCTTGCGCGTCGCCCGCCAATGCGCCGAGGGCTTCAGGCCCACCTCATGCGGGTCGACGGCGCCGCCACACTTGTCGCAAATCATCTTGCCGCGCCAGCCGTGGCCGCAGGGCTTATGGCGCAGCTTGAGTCCCGGACCCGCAGGCGAGGGAATCCAGGTCGTGGCCCAGTCATGAATCGCGATGGTCGCGGGATAGAGATCCCAGCCCTTGGGGGTCAGGTAATACTCATAACGCGGCGGGCGATCCTGGTACAGGCGCTGCTCGAGCACGCCGGCCGCCAGCAGGCGGCGCAGCCGGTCCGCCAGGATGTTAGTCGCGATGCCCATCGCCGCAGCGATATCGTCATAGCGATGCAGTCCGAAAAACAAAGTTGTTAGCAGCAGCACCGACCAGCGATCACCGAGCGTGTCGATCGAATGGAACATCGTGGTGTCAACGCCGCTCGCCGCATCGCCATTGTCGCGCCTGCGCCGTTCCTGGCTGTGCTTGAGTGCGTAGATTTTTGCGCCGGGTCCCGCCTCGAAGGCCATCTCGCGCGGGTTGACCGGCTCGTTACAGTGCGCGCAGGCGAGCATCGGGCGCATGACTTTGCCGCAGGTCCTATGCACCAGTCGCGGTGGCAATCCAAACTCGCCGGCCCATCGGGATTCCCAGTTCCACAGCGCCAGCGCGACCGGGTAGAACCCCATGCCCTTGTCGGTCAGCCGGTATTCGAGCCGCGAAGGCACGTCGCTGTAAGGATTGCGATACAGGACGCCTTCTTCGACCAGCGTTGTGAGCCGATCGGCGAGCGTGCCACGGGCAGCGCCCGTCAGGCGGCGAAAATCCTCAAAGCGGCGCGCACCCAAAAACGCGTCGCGCAGGATCAGCAGCACCCAGCGATCGCCGACCAACGGCAGCGAGCGCGCGCCTTCGCCGCTGCGCAACAGGAAGCGCAGCTGCTCGATGCGGTCCGGTGTAGATATTGCGGGCGTTTTCTTTGACTTGACCATGGCAAGCGGCGGAGGGTGACCAACCGGGTCAGTGTAGGACAATGGCACAGGGTTTGGCATCTGGCGGACAGCTGTTGCACAATGGTTCGATAGTGAAAGTGACTGGGCGTAAGCCTCAGGCGGAAAAATGAATTGGCAACAACTCAAAAAAGTAGCGGCGTTCTACGGGCGCTTTACGCTCAGCTTCACGCAGATCGGCTATCGCGCCCGCAGCCTGACCTGGCCGGCGCTGAAAGCGGATTTTACCGGCCAACACTGGCTGGTCACCGGCGCATCGGGTGGTCTCGGGCTCTATATCGCACAGGAAGCCGCGCGCCGCGGCGCGCAGGTGACCATCGCCGCGCGCAACCCGCAAAAACTCGCCCAGGCCGTGGCTGACTCCAAGGCGCTCGGCATCGAGCGGATCGATACCGCGATTTGCGACTTTTCGCTGCAGAGCGACACCGCCCGGCTGGTGCGTGAGCTGGCGGCGGCTAACAGGAAGTTCGATGTTCTGGTCAACAACGTCGGCGTGCTCAATGACGACCACTCGCTGACCCGCGAGGGCCGGGAGTCCTCCTTCACGATCAATTTCCTGAGCCACTACCTGTTGACCGAAGGATTGATACGGCGCGGCGCGTTCTCGGACAATCGCCCGCTGGTAATCAACATGACCTCCGGCGGCGGCTATAACGTGCCGCTCAGCACCGCCATGCTGAACATGAAGGATCCGAAAACATTCAACGGTACAGCGGCCTACGGATTCCACAAGCGCGGCCAGATGGTTCTCAATCAGGTCTGGCGTGACAAGTACGGGCCGAAAGGATTCACGTTCTATGTGATGCACCCGGGTTGGGCCGACACCGAAGGTGTCAAGCGTTCGCTGCCGCGATTTCGCAAGATCCTGAAATCCGTGCTGCGGGACTCGGCATCGGGTGGCGACACTGCGATCTGGCTGGCGGCCGCGCGGCCGGCACAGCCGGAGGCCGAGGCGGTTTGGTTTGATCGCAAGCTGCGGCCGGCGCATGTCTATGAGCGCACGCGTGTCAGCAAGGACACACCGCAATCGCTGGTGGCGTATCTCGAGCAGGAGCTCGCAAAGTTTCCGGACAGCATGCCGTGACAGCCGAGGAGTCGTTTGCCCGGCATCGTGCGCGGCTTGAGCAGGCACGCGAGGCCTGCCGAACCCGCGCGGCCTGGAGCCCGTTCGCCGATCAGCCCGCGGCGTATCCGGACTTCGTCACGGCCCGTGTCGCGGGCGAGGCGGCTTTCAAGTCGCGGTTAGGTCATCGCGATGCGCTTACGCTGCCCGCCGTGCAGGACTGGGTCGGCGAAGAGGTTTCTCCGTATACGCAGCGGTTGTTAGGCATTGAATATCCGCGTTGCGATCTGGATGCGAGCTTCAAGGCTGCCGCGACCGGTGTGGCGGCCTGGAGCCGCGCAACGCCTCAGCAACGTGCCGGCGTGCTGCTCGAGGTCATCGATCGCATTTACCGCCGGCATCTCTTTGAACTGGCGTATGCCGTCATGCACACGACCGGGCAGAGCTTCAACATGGCCTACGCCGGATCCGGCGTGAATGCGCTGGATCGTGGCATCGAAGCGCTGGTCTACGCCTGCGACGCGATGGATGCGGTGGCGCCGCAGGCGCGGTGGCAACGCGCCTTCGGTTCGGCGCAGATCACGCTCGAAAAACGCTATCGCCTGGTGCCGCGCGGGGTCGCCGTGTGTTTCACCTGCGCCAGTTTTCCGACCTGGAATGCGTATCCGTCGATGATCGCGAGCCTGGCGACCGGCAACGCGGTCATCGTGAAGCCGCATCCGGCCACGGTGTTGCCGATGGCGATCTCGGTCGATGTGTTCCGCGAGGTGTTAGCCGAATACGATTTCAATCCCAATCTCGTGTCGATGGTGGTTGATACCACGAGCGAGCCGATCGGCAAGCGCATCATCAAGCATCCGGACTGCGCGATCGTCGATTTCACCGGCAGCGCGCGCTTTGGCCAGTGGGTCGAGCAGAATGCCCATCCGGCGCTGTGTTACACGGAAACCGCGGGCTGTAATGTCGTGGTGCTGGACTCGTGCGAGGACCTCGATGCGGTGATCCGCAGCCTGGCAACCACGCTGTGCCTGTTCTCCGCGCAGATGTGCACCAGCCCGCAGAACATCTATCTGCCAGGCGATGGCGTACGCGTAGGCTCCGGGCCGGGCGGCGTGCGAGTCTCTGTCGACGACGTGTCGCGCAAACTCGCAAGCGCCTTGTCTGCAATCGGCGAGGATCCGAAAAAAGCGGCGGCTATTCTCGCGGCGATTCAGGCGCCGGCGACGCTCGAGCTGGTTGACGCGCTGCAGTCGGACCCGGCCAGTTCCGTGTTGTTAGCTTCGCACAGCTACGTCCATCCGGAGTTCCCGGCGGCGCGCACCGCGACGCCATTGCTGCTGGCTGCGACGCCGCAGCAGCGCGCCCTCTACATCACCGAGCGCTTTGGCCCAATCTCATTCGCGATCCGCTGCCAGGACTCGCGCGACGCGCTGACTCAGGCCGCGGCCGACGTGCGGGAAGCGGGCGGGTTGACGGCATTTGTGTATTCCACCGATGAGAAGTTCATCGCGGACGCGGAAGACGCATTCGCGCGCGCCGGTTCGCAACTGACGGTCAATCTGACGGGCCCCATGCCGCTCAATTTCGCCGCCGCCTACAGCGACTATCATGTGACCGGTCTCAACCCGGCCGGCAACGCCTCGCTGACCGACGCGGCGTTCGTGGCCAGCCGGTTTCGGATCGCCCAGGTTCGTCGCCCGGCTGCCTAGCGAGAGCTGCCCAGGATATGTCTCAGGAACCTAACAAATTGAACAAGGTCAATCGCAGCATAGCGGCGTGCCTGCCAGTGTTTGCCGCGCCGATGCTGCTGGTCTCGGGTGTTGACTTGGTCAACGCGGCCTGCCGCGCCGGGATCGTCGGTGCGTTTCCCTCGCACAACGCGCGCACCCTGGAAGACTTCGAGCGCTGGATGCAGCAGATCATCGCGGCGCACGAGGCCGCGCGCAGCGAGCGGCCGGACGCGATCATTGCGCCCTGGTGTGTCAATCTGGTCACGCATTCGACCAACGCGCGCCTGCAGGATGATCTGAAGCTGGTTGCCAGGTATCAGCCGCCCATTGTCGTCACCGCGCTCGGCGGACCGAGGCCCGTCATGGACGTCGTGCACGGCTACGGCGGCATCGTCATCGCCGACGTCGTCAACATGACGCTCGCCCGCAAGGCGATTGCGGTCGGCGTGGACGGTCTCGCCTGCATTTCGGCGGGCGCGGGTGGCCACACCGGGTTCCTCTCGCCGTTCGCATTTATTTCTGCGGTGCGCGCGATTTTTAATGGACTCATCGTCGTGGGCGGCGCGATTTCCGATGGGCATGGCGTCGCGGGCGCGATCGCCGCCGGCGCGGATTTTGTCTACATGGGTACGCGCTTTATTCCAACGGTGGAAAGCATGGCCGTGCCGGCGTACAAGCAGATGATCGTCGATTCGAGCGTCGATGACCTTGTTGTTAGTGCGGCTGTCAGCGGCACGCCGGCGTCCTGGTTGAAACCGAGCATGCGCGCGTCCGGCATGGATCCGGACGCGCCCGCGGATGCGCCCAAGCGCGATTACGACACAAGTAAAGAATCGCCGAAGCGCTGGAAAGACATCTGGGCGGCCGGACAGGGCATTGGCGCGTCCATCGCGATCGAGCCGGTGGCGCAGATCGTCGCGCAGCTCGAGCGTGAATATTACGATGCATTGCGCAAGATGGCGGCGCGCGCGGATCAGAAAGATCAGGGGACCAGACCATGAAAGTATTTGTCGTCGATGCGGTGCGCACGCCGCGCGGACGCGGCAATGACAAAGGTGCTCTCAAGGTCGTGAAGCCGGTCGAATTGCTGGCGCAGACCTTGCGCGCGCTCAAAGCGCGTACCCAATTTGATGAATCGCAGGTTGCCGACGCGATCTTCGGCTGTGTCACGCAGACGGCGGACCAAGGGACTAACATCGGCAAGCTGGCGTTGATCGCCGCCGGCTGGAGCGACGCGACACCCGGGATGACCATCAATCGCTACTGCGCATCGGGACTGTCCGCGGTGAACTACGCGGCGCTGAAGGCCGCAAGCGACGACGGTCTCGCCGTCGGTGGCGGCGTTGAAATGATGTCGCGGGTGCCGATGGGCTCAGACCAGGGGCCGCTGACCCATGATTTTCCGTTCCAGAAAGCGGCCATGCTGATTCCGATTGGCATCGCCGCGGACCTGGTCGCGACCCAGTGCGGATTCTCGCGCGCGGATTGCGACGCCTATGCGCTGGCATCACAACAGCGCGCTGCCGTTGCGCAGGACGCCCAGCGGCTGCGCTCGATCGTGCCGGTGTTAGCGCAGGACGGCAGCGCTTTGCTGGCCGCCGACGAAACACCGCGTCGCACGACGACAGCCGCGTCACTCGCCAGCCTGCCGGCGGCCTTTGCCGAGATGGGTGCGAAATACGGCGTCGATGCCTTGCTATGCAAGCACTACGGCCTGGAAAAAATCGAGCATGTGCACCACGCCGGCAATTCCCCGACCATGGCGGACGGCGCGTCGGCCGTGCTGTTAGCCAGCGAGGTCGCGTTGCAGCGGCACAAGCTCAGGCCGCGGGCGCGGATCCTCGCCATGGCGGATGTGTCCATCGACCGTACGCTGGCGCTTACCGGCGCGGTTGGCGCGACCCGCCTCGCCCTGTCACGCGCCGGGCTGACGGTCGCGGATATCGATCTTTTCGAGGTCAATGAATCCTTCGCGGCGCTGATGCTGCATTACCAACGCGAGCTGGGTGTGGCTCACGACCGCCTAAACGTCAACGGCGGAGCTATCGCGCTCGGTCATGCGATGGGGTCAACGGGTAGTGCGCTCGTAGGCGTCGTACTCGATGAACTCGAACTGCGCGGCGCGCGCCGGGCGGTAATCGCGCTGTGTGGCGCCGCGGGGCTTGCTACTGCATTGGTGATCGAGCGCGTGGCGGCGTAGTAGTGCGGTCTGCGCATGAGTGACCTTCCAATCGGCTCGTTGTCGCGGCCGACCAACGATTGGCCGCGGCCAGCGTATGCCTGGTACGTGGTCATCGTGCTCACGCTCGCCTACACCTGCTCGTTCATCGACCGCCAGATTCTCACGCTGCTCATTGAACCGATACGCCGCGATCTGCAGATTACCGATACGCAGGTCAGTTTGTTAGGCGGCCTGGCGTTTTCCATCCTGTATACGACGCTCGGAATTCCGCTGGCCCGCGCCGCCGACCAGACCCACCGGCGCAACCTCATGTTAGGAGGTGTGGTGGTCTGGAGTGTCATGACCTGTTTCTGTGGAATGGCCCGCGGCTTTTGGGGACTGTTTGCCGCGCGCGTTGGAGTGGGCGTGGGCGAGGCCGCGTTGTCGCCCGCGGCATTTTCCCTGCTCGCCGATACTTTTCCGCCGCAGCGGCTGGCGCGCGCAGTCGCTACCTACTCCACCGGACTCTATTTCGGAGCGGGGCTCGCGTTGATGATTGGCGGAGCCGCGATCAAGCTGGTAACCGATGCGGGCATGCGAGCGCTGCCGGTGATTGGTGCCGTGCAGCCCTGGCAATTCGCATTCATTCTGGTCGGTCTGCTCGGCTTGCCTGTCATCGCATTGATGCTGACGATCCGCGAGCCAGTGCGCCGCGGTGTTTCGCATGCGACGCACGATGCCGCGGCGCGCAAGGAGGCCAGCCGGTGGCCGGCGCTGCGGGCTTTCATCCGCCAGAACCTGCGAACCATCGCCTGCCACATCGCCGCATTTACTCTGTTCGGGACAGCAATCAATTGTTATCTCTTCTGGTCGCCGACGCTGATGATGCGCACCCATGGCTGGACCGCCTCGCAGACGGGATTCACGGTCGGCGCCATGATGCTCGTGTTGGGGACG
>JAYUGT010000299.1:0-2932 GCA_043738315.1 Gammaproteobacteria bacterium | reverse complement strand
GCCGTTCGGCGCAGCAGAACCGCATCGCGGGCCAGTTGGGTTTTGTCTACTACGTGCTGCGCGGCGATTTCAAGGACTGCAAGGTCCGCAAGGACAAGCAGGAGATGCTGGGGTTTCTCGCGGCGGCGCGCACGGTCGCCAAGGGCGATTACTACCAGACTCTGTTAGCTGACAAGCTCGAAGAGGACTTGCGCGCGCTGCCCTGAGCGCCATCATGCAGCCCATCCGCCGTCAGTATCTCGACGCGCGCTACGGCCAGCTGCACCTGCGGCTGGCCGCGCCGCTGGCCGCGGCGGCCACGGGTGCGCGGCGGCCGCTGTTGTGCTTCCACCTGAGCCCGGTCTCCGGCGCCATCTACGAAAACCTGCTGGCGGAAATGGGCCGCGACCGCTTCGCGATCGCGCCCGACACGCCCGGCTACGGCGCCAGCGACCCGCCGCGCCGGCCGCCGGAGATCGCCGACTACGCTGCCGCGATGGGCGACATGATGGATTTGTTAGGACTCGAGACCGCGGATTGCCTTGGCTACCACACCGGCTCGAAGATCGCGCTGGAGCTGGCGCTGCAGCGGCCGGACGCTGTCAAACACCTGGTGCTGATCTCGACGCCGGTCTACACGCCCGAGGAAGCGGCGCAGATGCACCGCGAATTCGCACCGATGAAGATCGCGGAGGACGGCAGCCATCTCACCCAGTATTGGAACGAACTGATGCGCTGGCGCGGGCCCGGCCAGACGGCCGAGATGGTCATGCGCTACTACCCGGATCACATGCGCGGCGGCGACGTGCGGCATTGGGGCCATCGCGCCGCGTTCAATTTCCGCTACGACACGACGCTGCCCCGGGTCACGCAACCGGTGCTGGTGATCAACACCAACGACGACCTGGTGGAGTACACGCCGCGCGCCAGGCCGTTGCTGAAGAACGGCCGTATCCTCAATCTGCCAGACTGGGGGCACGGGTTCCTCGACCTGCATACGGCAGAGTTCGCGGCGATCCTGCGGGAGTTTCTCGATGCTTGAAATCGATCGCAACAGCCTGCATGCGCGTTCCGGGATGGCATGGTGGTTTCTTCTGGGCGTCGCCGTGTTAGGCCTGGTCTGGTCCGGCGTCGCGCCTCATGACCAGTCGACCTGGGCGCTCGAGGTGTTCCCGGTGGTGATCGCACTCCCGCTGCTGTGGTTCACGCGCAAGCGGTTTCCGCTTACCCCAATGCTGTACGTGCTGATTGCCGTGCACGCCTCGATCCTGATGTTAGGCGGGCACTACACCTACGCATTGGTGCCGCTCGGCGACTGGGCGCGCGAGCTGTTCAACCTGTCGCGCAACCCCTACGACCGGCTCGGGCATTTCGCCCAGGGTTTCGTGCCGGCGATGATCGCGCGCGAGGTACTGCTGCGCCGCACGCCTTTGCGGCGGGGTGGCTGGCTGTTTTTTCTCGTGCTCTGCGTCTGCCTTACGATCAGCGTCTGCTATGAGTTTCTCGAATGGTGGACAGCGGTGATCATGGGCGGCCAGGCCGATGCGTTTCTCGGTACCCAGGGCGATGTCTGGGACACCCAGTGGGATATGTTCATGGCCGGCTGTGGCGCAGTGACCGCGCAGATATTGTTAGCGCGCTGGCAGGACCGGCAGCTGCAGCCGGGTTAGAATAGAGAGCAATGACTGCCAACAACGCCTATCGCTGGGCCAAGCGCATCGTCATCACAGTGGCGGGATTCACCGTGCTGATCGTGGGCATCGTCATGATCGTGTTGCCCGGCCCGGCGTTCGTGGTAATCCCGATCGGCCTCGGCATTCTCGGGCTGGAATTTGCGTGGGCGCGTCTATGGCTGCGCAAGGTCAAGCAGAAAGGCCAGGAACTGGCGCGCAGCGCGCGCCAGGCCATCGGCAATCACCAGAGCCAATCGGCCGCCAGCAGCCCGCCACCCGCCAAAACAGATTCCGAAAAAAACTGAGTCAGGATTGCTGCTACCGGCTACACGGAAACTCATATGCGCAAGAATGCAAGAACGAAACAGGTTTCGCGCCGCAGGTTGTTAGGACAGGCGCTGGCGATCCCGGCCATGGGCGCCGCAGCACACGCCGCGCAGGGAGCCGATGCCGGCAAGCCGGCACGCGGCTCGCGCGGCTGGCGTGAGGTGCGGCGTGTGGTCACCAGCTACGACGCCGCGGGCCGCACGGTAGTCCTGCAGGACGGCGCCGCCTCTAACAGCTTTGAAAAGAGCGGCACGAAGATCACACGGCTGTGGGAGTCCTCAGGCCTTCCGGTCAGCCTGCCGTTAGGTCCGGACCTGGGCGCAACCGCCGGCAACGCCTATCGCGAAGGCTTTTCGGGCACCAGTTTCTACCTTGCAGAGTTACCCGGCGGCACGCGCGCGCCGACGATCCCGTTGCACAGCAATGCGACCCTGGACTACATGGCGATCCTTTCGGGCAAGATCGCCTTCAAGCTCGACCAGGATCGCGAGCTGATTCTGAAGGCGGGCGACACGCTGATCCAGGGCGGCAACCTGCACACCTGGGTCAATCGCTGGCGCGAGTCCTGCACGCTGCTGTTCGTGGTCGTGACCGGCCAGGGCAAGCGTCCCGCGTGAAAAACCGGGGCGCGGGTCCGATCCCGCGCCCGCTGGTTGCAAGCTACCAGCCCATCGCGTAGTAGGTGATTGTGCGGCGCACGTTGTCGCGCACGATGCCGTTGAAGCCGCGCAGTTGTTCGAAACGTGAGCGCAGGCGTTCCGCGACGATATCCGGGATCTGCTCGTTAGGCGTGCCGGCATCGAGTTCGCGTTTGGTCTCCTGCATCAACGCTTCGAGGTATTCGCGCCGTTCGCGCAGCCGCGCTTTCGGCGCCAGCGGCACGCCGTGGCCGCCGACATAGTTCTCGAAGCTCCAGCCCTCCAGTTCCTTCAGGCTGCGCACCCAGTTGTGCA
>JAYUGT010000298.1:0-7311 GCA_043738315.1 Gammaproteobacteria bacterium | reverse complement strand
GGCGGGCAATCTCGGCATTGCCAATGCCCAGCTGATTGCGGTGGGGGATGCGTCCCGGTCGGTCGTCGTAGCCCGGGCCAACCGCCGCGACGCCAGTGCCATGCCGCCGTTGGGGTCGGCCCAGGTCGATACCGCCGGCGTCCAGCTACTGACCACCTGGGTCAACCAGCTGGCGGGCAGTAATTGAGATCCGTTCAGTCGGAAAACTTTACATTTTGCATTCAGGTCTACGAGCAAAAATTATTAAGTCATTGATTATATTAATAAAAAATATTGTGGCCCGGATCTTGCTTACAATCCGGCAAGTGCATGTGCATGTAAACCCGATTAGAGATAAACAATAATGAGACTGATGAAAATTGCCGCCGCCGCGACCCTGTTGGCTCTGGCCAGCGTCAATGCCAATGCTGGATGGATCGTCATTGTCGACCCCAACTCGACCGACGCCGCCACCAACCCCGATGGCGATCTTGCCAACCAAAACCCGGCTACCGTTGCCGCCTGGCTGCAGGACTTGCTGGATTTGTCTTCCGCGCCGTCCCTGACCAGCCAAGGCGACGAATTGGCAGATCCGACCAGTTCAATCTCGGGTCTCGGCGCCGGCCTGCTGGCCGTGCACTACGGCGCTGGTGGAGCCTTTGGCAGTACATTTGGCGGCAAGAAGACTAGCTATGATCTGGCTTTTAGCTGCAGCGTGGACTGCGGAACAATCAATCTCGCGGGTTTCACTGGGGCCGACTACACGAAGGCAACCAGTAACTTCCGGTTCTTCGGTACTGCGGCCCGCGTTCCGGAACCCGCCACGCTGGGCTTGTTGGGTCTGGCTCTTGCGGGCGTAGGTTTCGCGCGCCGCCGCCGCAACGCATAAGACAGGATCTTTTTAGACTCCTCAGGAACCCCGCTTCGGCGGGGTTTCTTTTTTGTGGACGAACTTTTGCGGCAGCCCGGCCTCTATCCGTACAATGCGCGGCTTGCCCAAGCACCGATATGGCTAAGTCCTTGTCGGCGCAGGTTTTTCCAAGGATTTCTGCGTGCTGCAATTTTTAACCCGCGTTTTTGGCAGTCGTAACGACCGCATCGTCAAGGCTTACCGTCAGGCGGTGCGAGCCGCCAACGTGCTCGAACCTGCCACCCAGACCCTGTCCGATGAAGCGCTGCTGGCCAAGACCGCCGAATTCCGCCAGAGACTCGCTGGTGGCACACCGCTCAACGACCTGATGCCCGAGGCGTTTGCCGTGGTGCGCGAAGCCGCGCAGCGCACGCTCGGCATGCGCCATTTCGATGTCCAGCTGATCGGTGGACTCGCGTTGCACGAAGGCAAGATTGCCGAAATGCGCACCGGTGAAGGCAAGACGCTGGTGGCGACCCTGCCGGCCTACCTCAACGCGCTGACCGGCAAGGGCGTGCACGTGGTCACGGTCAACGAGTATCTCGCGCAGCGCGATGCCGAATGGATGGGACCCATTTTCCGTTTTCTCGGCATGTCGGTCGGCGTCATCAAGGGCCAGCAACCTAACGACGAAAAGCGCGCGGCCTATGCCTGCGACATCACTTACGGAACTAACAACGAATTCGGCTTCGACTACCTGCGCGACAACCTTGCCTTCCGGCTCGACGACCGCGTGCAGCGCGGCCATGCGTTTGCGATCGTCGACGAGGTCGACTCGATCCTGATCGACGAAGCGCGCACGCCGCTGATCATTTCCGGCCCGGCCGATGAAAGTGCCAATACCTATGTGGAAATCAACCGCCTCATTCCGCGGCTGACCCGCCAGAAGGCGGAGGATGGACCGGGCGACTACAGCGTCGATGAAAAGCAGAAGCAGGTGCACCTGACCGAGGCCGGTCATGAGAATGTCGAGCACCTGATGATCGAAAGCGGCCTGTTAGCCGAGGGCGAGAGCCTGTACGACGCGGCGAACATCCGGCTGATGCATCACCTGAATGCGGCGCTGCGCGCCCATGCGCTCTACAAGCGCGATGTCGAATACATCGTGCGCGGCGGCGAAGTGATCATCGTCGATGAATTCACCGGGCGCACGATGGTGGGCCGGCGCTGGTCCGATGGCCTGCACCAGGCGGTCGAGGCCAAGGAAGGCGTCAAGGTTCGCGAGGAAAACCAGACGGTCGCCTCGATTACCTTCCAGAACTACTTTCGCATCTATTCCAAGCTCTCGGGCATGACCGGCACGGCCGATACCGAGGCGCCGGAATTCCTGCAGATTTATGGACTCGAAGTCGTGGTCATTCCGACGCACCGGCCGATGGTCCGCAAGGACGAGGCGGACCTCGTTTACCTGTCGCAACCGGACAAGTACGCGGCGATCGTCGATGACATCAAGGAGTGCGTGCAGCGTTCGCAGCCGGCGCTGGTGGGCACGGCGTCGATCGAGTCTTCCGAGCTGTTGTCCGACATCCTGCAAAAGCAGGGCATCGCGCACGAGGTGCTGAACGCAAAACAGCATGAGCGTGAAGCCCAGATCATCGCCCAGGCCGGGCGTCCCGCGGCCGTTACCATTGCGACCAACATGGCGGGCCGCGGCACGGATATCGTGTTAGGCGGCAACCTGAAGGCCGAGCTTGCCGAGCGCGCGGCCCGTGCGGCCGCCGAGGGCGGTGAGTTCACCGACGCTGAGCGCGATCAGGTGCGTGCCGAGTGGCAGCAGCGCCACGATCTGGTGCTGACCGCGGGCGGCCTGCATATCGTCGGTACCGAACGCCATGAATCGCGCCGTATCGACAATCAGCTGCGTGGTCGTTCCGGCCGCCAGGGCGACGCCGGATCGTCGCGCTTCTATCTGTCGATGGAAGACAACCTGATGCGGATCTTCGGCGATCCGAATTTCACCAAGCGACTGCTGTCGGCCGCGGGCATGAAAGAGGGCGAGGTCATCGAAAGCCGCATGCTGACGCGTCGCATCGAGGCCGCGCAGCGCAAGGTCGAGTCGCACAACTTCGACATCCGCAAGCAACTGCTGCTGTTTGACGACGTGGCCAACGACCAGCGCAAGGTGATCTACCATCAGCGCACGGAAATCATGGCGGCCGACAATCTCGCGCATGCGATCGATGGCATCCGCAATGACGCGGTGGAGTCGCTGGTCGAGCAGTTCCTGCCGCCGAGTCAGCCGGCCGACAACTGGAACCTGGGTGGGTTGCGCGATGCGATCGCCAAGGATTTCGCGGTCAACGTCGATCCGCAGGGCTGGATGGCCGCGGAGCCAAGTATCGATGACGCGCAGATCCGGCAGCGGGTGCTGGATGCCGTGACGCAGGCCTACGAGGCCAAACGCACACGCTATGGCGCGGACGTGATGCAGGTGGTCGAGAAGGACATCATGCTCAAGATGCTCGACCAGCATTGGCGCGAGCATCTGGCCGGCATGGATTATCTTCGCCAGGGCATCCATCTGCGCGGCTACGCGCAGAAGGACTATCGCTACGAATACAAGCGCGAGGCCTATGAACTCTTCTCGACCATGCTCGATCGCGTCAAGTTCGATACTGCGTCGGTGTTGATGCGCATCGAGCTGCGTTCCGCGGAAGAGCTGGACCGCGAGGAAGAGCAGCGGCGCCAGCGCCTGATGCGGCAACTGGAGGCGCAGCACGCGAGCGCCGGCTCGTTGTTAGGTCCCGGGCCCGAACCCGCCCCGATTAAGGCTGGCGGCGCCGCGCCGGGGGGCGCCGCCGGCGCCGCCGCGGCCGACTTTGAGTCGCAGCCTACGTTCGTGCGCTCGGAGCGCAAAGTGGGACGCAACGAGCCCTGCCCCTGCGGCTCGGGCAAGAAATACAAGCACTGTCACGGCACTGTCGCGGCCTGATTTGTTAGCCGGGGCGGGCAGCGGGCAGCGATGAGCGTGGTGGTTGTCGCCGGGGCGCTGTTCAATGCCGCGGGCGAAGTGTTGATCGCGCAGCGGCCGCCGGGCCGGCATCTCGCCGGCGGCTGGGAATTCCCGGGCGGCAAGGTCGCGCCCGGCGAAGATGACGCCACGGCGCTGGCGCGGGAGCTGCGCGAGGAACTGGGTATTGGCGTCCTCTCAAGCCAGCCCTTCATGACCCTGACCCATGCCTACCCGGATCGCAGCGTCGAATTGCGTCTGCGACTCGTGGCTGGCTGGCAGGGCGAGGTACGCGGCCTGGATGGTCAGGCGTTGCGCTGGATAGCGATCAGCGCGCTGCACCAGGCCGATATCCTCGAAGCGGATCGGCCGTTCATCGAGGCTTTGCAGCGCCGCGCGGCCGGTGCAAGATGAGTCACGAATTTGCAGGTGGCGGGCACGGAATATGAACGCAGCAGCCAAGAGCAGTGAAGAAGCCATGCAGGGCGAGCGCATCGAGGTCCGTAACCCGCGCAGCGGCGCGGTCGACTATCATTTTTTCGCGCCGTCGACGGCGCAGCTAACAGCGATGGCGCAGCGCTTGCGCGCGGCGCAGAAGCCGTGGAGCGCGCGGCCGCTGGCGGAGCGCATCGCGGTGCTGCAGCGCTTCAAGACGGAGCTGCTGGCGCGGCGCGAGCTGATCATCGAAAAACTGGCGACCGACACCGGGCGCTACGCCATCACGCTGGGCGAGTTCGGTGCCGTCATTGGCATGATTGACCGTTGGTGCCGCATGGCGCCGGAGCTGGCCAGGCCGGCTGGCGGTCAGTCCACGGTGCATCCGACCTTGAGCTATCGCAGCCAGTATGTTCCGTATCAATTGCTGGGCGTGATCAGCCCGTGGAACTTTCCGTTTACTCTGGCATTGATCGATGCGGTGCCCGCCTTGTTAGCAGGCTGCGCGGTGCTGATGAAGCCGAGCGAAGTGACGCCGCGGTTCGCCGCGCCGGTGCGCGCGGCGCTGCACACGGTGCCGGAGCTGGCCGAGGTGCTGGAAATGTGGCCGGGCGCAGGCGCCACCGGCGCCCAGCTGGTCAGCCTGTCAGATGTCATCTGTTTTACCGGCAGTGTCCGCACCGGCCGCATGGTCGCTGAAAACGCCGCACGGCATTTCATCCCCGCATTCCTGGAACTCGGTGGCAACGATCCGATGATTGTCACCGCCAGCGCGGACCTCGATCGCGCCGCCGACATCGTTTTGCGCGCCTCGGTCTCGGCCACCGGGCAGGCCTGTCAGTCGCTGGAGCGGATCTACGTCGACCGCAAGGTGTTCGAACCTTTCGTCGCGAAGCTGACGGCGCGTGCGGCCCGGGTGGAACCGAACTGGCCGGACCTGCACCAGGGGACGATCGGTCCGTTTATTTTCGGCAAGCAGGCGGAGATCGTCGCCGGGCAGATTGCCGACGCGGTCGCCAAGGGCGCCAGAGTGCTAACAGGCGGGACCATCGAGGACCACGGCGGCAAGTGGCTGCGTCCCACGGTGCTGGTGGACGTCAATCACAGCATGAGCGTCATGACCGACGAAACCTTTGGTCCGGTGATGCCGGTCATGGCCTACGACAGCGTCGATGAAGCCGTGGACCTGGCCAACGAGGGCGTCTATGGCCTGTCGGCCGGGGTGATCGCTGGCACGCTGGAAGAGGCCGAGGCCATCGGTATGCGCATCGACGCCGGCGGGATCAGTCTCAACGACGGTTCGCTGACCGGGGTCATGCATGAGGCCGAGAAGAACTCGTTCAAGCTGTCCGGCATGGGCGGCTCACGCATGGGTCCGGCCGGTTACCTGCGCTTTTTCCGCAAGAAAGCGCTGATCCGCCAGAGCGGCGCGCCGGTAACGCTGGACATGATGTCGGAAACCGCCGCGGCGCCCGGAGCGGCCCGGTAGAATCTGCGCTCCCCTCAACCCACGTTATTTTCGAAAGAGATCCATGGCTAACGAACAGCAATTGCCCGAAATCAAGATGGATGCTACGGCGCTTTATCGCGAGGAAGTATTCACGGATCGTCGCGCCGGCACCTTGAGGCGCATGGTCCCGGTCACGCAGAGCGGCGATCCGGATCTGTCGCGGCCGGTGTTTTTCTCGGGCCAGACCCAGCTGCTAACGCCCGGTGGCGTGCTGCCCCTGATGTTCGAGATTGAAGCCGATACCCTCGAACAGGCGCTGCTCAAATTTCCGGATGCCGTCAAGATTGCGCTCGAGGAAGCCATCAACGAGGCCCGGGAAATGCGCCGCGAGGCCAGCACACGGATCGTCGTGCCGGAGGGAGGCGTCGGCCCTGGTCTGGGTGGCCCCGGGGCGGGCGGCGGGCGCATCGTCCGATAATTCCGTGACTTGCCGCATACCGGCGGCAAGCGCCTGCCGAGTTCTCAAGCGCCGGCGCTAAAAGCCGATATTGCCTGCATCGGGCACCTTTTTGTGCCGCTGGATACAGGCATGTTTGCAATCAGGTCCAATGCGTTTTCTGCGCTGCGTGCAGGCATGGTGCATGGCGTACGCGCACGCGCGGCCGCCGTGGTCAGTTGCAGGCCCGGTAAGCCGCCGCGGCTGCTGCATGTGGTCAGCGAAGGCCCGGCCAGCGGCATGCTGGCCTGGCGCGCGACGCAGAGCATGCTGGAGAAGTTGCCGCAGAAAAAAGCCATGGTCTCCGCGGTACTGGACGCGTCCGACTACCAATTGCTGCTGACCGAAAATATCGACCTGCCGCCGCCGGAACGGCGCGCGGCCGTGCGCTGGAAGATCCGCGACCAGATCAGCATCGCTGCGGAAGACGCGGTCATCGACTGTTTTGAACTGCCGGAATCGCGCGGCCAGCCGGGCATGCTGCAGGTCATCGTTGCCTCGCCGTCCAGCGTCAATGACCTGGAAGCCATCGTAACCGGCGCGTCCCGGGAACTCGATGTCATCGACATCCCGGAACTGGCGCTGCGCAATCTGATCATGCACCTGCCGCAGGATACCAGCGGCTCGGTCTTTGTCCTGTTAGGCAGGAGTGCGGTCAATATCCTTGTTAGCTGGATGGGCGTGCTGTTCGTCGCGCGGCGCCTCGACGTGTCACTGGGCCTGAACGTGGACCAGCTGGCGCTGGAATTGCAGCGCTCGGTGCAGTATTACGAATCGCAATTTGACCGGGCGCCGGTCAATGAAATTGTCATTGGCCCCGACAATCAGCAGGCGCGGGAACTGGCGCCGCTGCTGGCCGAGGCCTGCGGCCTGCAGTGCGCGGTTCTCGACCTGCCGCGCATTCTGGCGATGGATCCAGGCATCGGACCGGTCGATCAGCCTGAGATGCTGCTCGCGATCGGCGCTGCGTTGCGGCCTACGAGGGAGGGTCCGGCATCGTGAACAACGGCCGTCCGCAATACGTCAACCTCTTCCAAAAGGATACCGGCTGGAAGACCAGGGTCCTCAAGACGCGCGGCAGCATGGTGGCG
>JAYUGT010000297.1:0-18821 GCA_043738315.1 Gammaproteobacteria bacterium | reverse complement strand
CGCGCCAGAGCATGCACGACTTTGTTAGTCATGGTGCCACCGCCTAACGGATGCGGATGGCAGATCACGCCAAAGGCGGCACCGCGCTGGCCGGCAGGTTCCTCGATCAGGGCTTCGATGTTGCCGGCGGGCCCGGCAATCCCGAGGGGCGTGGCTCGTGGCGCCGCGAACCTCACGGCGACTTGTAGACCACGCCGTCCTTCATGACGAAACTGACACGCTGCATGACCGTGATGTCGGCGAGCGGATCACCCGGCACGGCGACCAGATCGGCCAGCTTGCCGGCTTCAATCGTGCCGAGGCGATCATCAACACCGAGGAACTTTGCGGGGACAATGGTCGCGGACTTGATGGCTTCCATCGCCGGCATGCCGGCTTCCACCATGTAGGCGAATTCACGCGCGTTGTCGCCATGCGCGGAAACGCCCGTATCCGTACCGAACATGATGCGCACGCCGGCCCTGTAGGCCTTGGCGAATGTGGTCTGGATCTGTGGCCCGATCAATGCTGCTTTCGGCCGCACGATCGCCGGGAAAAAGTCGTCGATCTTCGACCGCTCGTCAACCCAGCGGCCGGCGCTGATGGTCGGCACATACCAGGTGCCCTTCTGTTTCATCAGCGCCATGCCCTCATCGTCCATGAACGTGCCGTGCTCGATGCTGTCGACGCCGGCACGCACGGCGCGCTTGATGCCTTCGGCGCCATGCGCATGGGCCGCGACCGTGAAGCCGTAGTCCTTCGCGGTGCTGACAACCGCGCGGATTTCTTCTTCAGTGAACTGCGGGTTGAGACCGTTCTTCGCAATCGACAACACGCCGCCGGTGGCCGTGATCTTGATGACGTCAGATCCATCCTTGTAGCGCTGCCGTACCGCCTGCGCGGCTTCGACGGGACCATTGACAACGCCTTCAAGCGGACCCGGCTGGCCACCGAGAAAATCCGCCCAGCCATTCGTGGGGTCGGCATGCCCGCCGGTCGTGGCGATGGATTTGCCGGCAGCATATATGCGCGGTCCCGGCACCTTGCCGGCGTTCACCGCATCCCGCAATGCGAGGCTGGCCCGAAACGAATCACCGAGATCGCGCACCGACGTGAATCCAGCTAACAAAGTGCGCTGCGCATACACGACGCTGTTGATGGCAACGTCCGGCGCATCCAGCTTGAAGCGATCGATCTCGTTGTTGCGCCGGTATTCGCTGGTCAGGTGCACGTGCATGTCGGTCCAGCCCGGCATCAGCGTGGCGTTGCGCAGATCGATGACGGTATCGTCCGCAGCGGCGGCGCGATAGCCGCGTTCGATGCCGGCGATCTTGCCGCCGTCCACGACGATGGTGCGCTCCGTCAGCACCTTGTCGCCGACCGCATCGATGACCCGGCCCGCATGGATCAGGGTCGCGGCATCTCCCGTGATTGCCGAACACGCCATCGTAGCTAACAGAAGCAGCCTGTTCATTTTGCCTTGCCTTTGAAATCCAGCGATACCGAATTGATGCAGTAGCGCATGCCGGTGGGATTCGGGCCGTCGTTGAAGACATGGCCCAGATGCGCGCCGCAGCGCGCGCAGGTGACCTCGGTGCGCACCATGCCGTGCGCCCGGTCCACGTGCTCGCGCACCCGCTCGCCGGCCAGCGGCGTCCAGAAGCTCGGCCAGCCCGAACCGGAGTCATATTTGGTGTCCGAGGCGAACAGCTCGTTGCCGCAACAGACGCAGGCATAGGTGCCCGCTTCCTTGTTGTAGGTGTAGCGGCCGGTAAAGGCGCGTTCCGTGCCCTTATTCTGTGTAACCTCGTAGGTCAGCGGATCGAGGCGCGCACGCAGCTCCGCATCCGTCGGCATGGGCTTGTCGCCCGGATTTTTCACGTCGCTCATGGCCCGATTATGGCACGGGCCTTGAAAAATCGAGCCGGCGTCCCCAAGCTCCCGGCGCCTTCTGCTGCCCAATTTGAGGGAACCGACCGTGACCGAGACCAAAAAAGAGACCCTGGGTTTCCAGGCTGAAGTCCGCGAACTGTTGCGGCTGATGATTCATTCGCTGTACAGCCATCGCGAGATTTTTCTGCGCGAGCTGATTTCCAATGCATCGGATGCCAACGACAAGCTGCGCTTCGCCGCGCTGGCGACGCCCAGCCTGCTGGCCGAGGATGCCGAGCTCAGGATCTGGGTTGAAACCGATGCGAAAGCCGGCGCCCTGACTTTGCGCGACAACGGCATCGGCATGAGCCGCGACGACGCGATCTCGCACCTCGGCACCATCGCACGCTCGGGTACCGCCGAGTTTTTCAAGAAACTGAGCGGCGACCAGCAGAAGGATTCGCAGCTGATCGGCCAGTTCGGCGTCGGTTTCTATTCGGCCTTCATCGTGGCCGACCGCGTCGAGGTATTTTCACGCCGTGCCGGCCTGGCAGCTAACGAAGGCGTGCATTGGGAATCGGCGGCAGCCGGCGACTTCACGGTCGAAACGGTAGACGTTGCGGAGCGCGGCACGCGCGTGGTGCTGCACCTGAAAGACGACGCGAAAGAATTTGCCGATGCCTGGCGGCTGCGCGCGCTGGTGCGGCGCTACTCCGACCACATCGCGTTCCCGGTGCTGATGCCGAAAGAAGGCGAAGCCTCCGCGGATTGGGAGCCGGTCAACCAGGGCAAGGCGCTCTGGACCCGCGCCCGGACCGACATCAAGGATGACGAGTACCAGGAGTTCTACAAGCACCTGACACACGATTTCGAGGAACCGCTGGCCTGGAGCCACAACAAGGTCGAGGGCAAGCGCGAATACACCAGCCTGCTGTACGTGCCGGCGCACGCGCCTTTCGACCTGCAGCAGCGCGATGCGGTGCGCGGACTCAAGCTCTATGTGCGCCGCGTGTTCATCATGGACGATGCCGAGCAGTTCCTGCCGCTGTACCTGCGCTTCATCAAGGGCGTGGTGGACTCGTCCGACCTGCCGCTCAACGTGTCGCGCGAGCTGCTGCAGAAAGACGCCGAGGTCGAGGCGATGCGCGGCGCGCTCACCAAGCGCGCGCTTGATCTGTTAGGACGGGTGGCCAAGGACGAGCCGGAAAAATACGCGACCATCTGGCGCGAATTTGGCGTGGTCATGAAGGAAGGCCTGGCCGAGGACGGCGCCAACCGCGACAAGCTGCTGCCGCTGCTGCGTTTCGCCAGCACCGCGAGCGAGGACGACAAACCGACGGCCAGCCTCAATGACTACATCGGCCGGATGAAAGAGGGCCAGAAGCACATTTACTACGTGATCGGCGACTCGATCGCCGCGGCGCGCGGCAGTCCGTTCATTGAAAAGCTCCGGGCGCGCGGCATTGAGGTTCTTTTGTTAGGCGACCGGATCGACGAGTGGGCGTTGAGCTTCGTGCAGGAGTTCGACGGCAAAAAACTAAAGGACGCGGCGCGCGGCGACCTGGACCTCGGCACGCTCGCCGACGCCGCGGAAGATGCGGCGGCCGAGGCCGCGCTGAAGGAGCACAAGGGCCTGTTGAAGCGTATCAAGGACGCGCTCGGCGACCGTGTCAGCGAGGTCAGGATCAGCAGGCGGCTGGCGGATTCACCGGCCTGCCTAGTGCGCGCCGACCAGGACATGGGTGCGCAGCTGCGCCGTGTGATGGCCGCGGCCGGCCAGACGGTGCCCGATGACAAGCCGATTTTCGAGGTCAACGTTGCTCATGCCCTGCTGAAACGCCTGGACAGCACGCAGCCGCAGGCCGATTTCGATGACCTTGCGCTGTACATTTTCGAGCAGGCACAACTCGCGGAGGGTTCGCAACTCGCCAACCCGGCCGCGCACGTGCGCCGGGTCAACCAGCTGCTGAGCAAGCTGTTAGCTACGGGCTGACAGCCGCCCGTGATCCAGCTAAGCGATGTCAGCCTGCGGCGCGGGCCGGAGCCGCTCATCGAAAATGCCAACCTGAGCATTTTCCCGGGTGACAAGCTCGGCATCGTCGGCCGCAACGGCTCGGGCAAGTCGAGCCTGCTGGCGCTGCTGCAGGGGGAACTGCACGCCGACAAGGGCGACGTCAGCCTGCCGCCCAATCTCAGGATCTCCGCGGTAGCGCAGTCCTTGCCGGCCGGCCCGCGCGCCGTGGTCGACTTTGTGATCGACGGCGACCACAACCTGCGCGCGGTCGAGCGGCAGCTGGCGGAGGCGCATGCACGCGACGACGGCCTCGCACAGGCGCGGCTGCTGCAGGAGCTCGAGGTGTTAGGTGGCTATACCGCGCGCAGCCGTGCTGCCGCGATCCTCGACGGACTCGGCTTCGATGCGGAGCGTATCGACCAGCCTCTGGATGAATTTTCGGGCGGCATGCGCATGCGGGTCAGCCTGGCGCGCGCGCTCATGTGTCCCGCGGACCTGCTGATACTCGATGAGCCCACCAACCACCTGGATCTCGATGCGGTGGTGTGGCTCGAAACCTGGCTGTGTGCGTTTCGCGGCACCTTGCTGCTGGTATCGCATGATCGCGAGTTCCTGGATGCCATCGTCTCGCGCATCGTGCAACTGAGTGCGCGCGCGCTGCGGGTCTGGAGCGGCAACTACAGCCAGTTTGAATCGGCTGAAGTCGAGGAGCGGCGCCGCAGCACGTCGCTGGCAGCGCGGCAACAAGTCCGCATCAAACAGGTACAGGCTTTTGTCGACCGGTTTCGCGCGCAGGCGACCAAGGCCCGCCAGGTGCAAAGCCGCATCAAGTGGCTGGACAAGCTGCCGGCGATCGCGGCGGCCCGCAACGAGCACAGCATCGAATGGGAGTTTGCCGCGCCGCGCAAGTTGCCGCAGCCACTGCTGACCATAGATCGCGCCAATTGCGGCTACCCCGACCGGCCGGTGTTGAGCAGCGTTTCCATGACCATCGGTACCCATGAACGCATCGGCGTGTTAGGCCGCAACGGCGCCGGCAAGTCCACGCTGATGCGCCTGCTGGCCGGCGAACTCAAGCCCGCCGCGGGTGACATGACCCGCGCACCCGACCTGGAAACCGGTTTTTTCGCGCAGATGGAGCTCGAGCAGCTGGATGCCAACGCGACCGCGATCGAAGAACTGACGCGACGCGGCGGATCGGAAGCCGCCGCCTGGAGCGAACAACAGAAGCGCGATCACCTCGGGCGCTTCGGTTTCTCAGGCGACCGCGCCTTCGACAGCACCCGCAATTTCTCCGGTGGCGAGCGCGCCCGCCTGACCTTGTCGATCCTGGTGGCGCGCCGCCCCAACATGTTGCTGCTCGATGAACCCACGAATCATCTCGATATAGAAATGCGCGCCAGCCTGCTGTTCGCGCTGCAGACCTTCGCAGGCGCCGTCATCGTCGTGTCGCACGATCGGGCGCTGCTGCGCAGCATCTGCGATCGCCTGCTGCTGGTCGAGCAGGGTCGTGTGAGCGAATTTGACGGCGATCTGGACGACTACGCGCGCTACCTGTCAGCGCCCAGGGCCGTCGCGCCGCGGGCCGCAGACAGCAGCGTCGACCGCCGTGAGCAGCGCCGCCGCGAAGCCGAGGCGCGCAATCGCCTGAGCGGCGTCCGCAGGCAGCTGCAGGACACGGAGCAGCGACTGAACGATGCGCTGACGAAGCGTGCTGCCCTGGATGCCGAGTTAGCTGACGACGGGTTCTACGCCAGCGCCAGCGTGGCGCGGCAGCAAGCCACGCTGCAGGAGCGTGCGCGGCTGCAGAAGGACATCGAGGCGCTGGAAAATCAGTGGCTGGAAATCGGCGAACGACTAGCCGAACGACAGCAGCGGTAGACAGGCGAGCACGGCGAGCGTGTCGGCGGGCAGGCTGGCCAGCGGCAGGGTATCCATGGCGCCCGCGAGGTAATGCCGCCCGATACCAACCCAATCGTCCAGCTCGTCCCAGACGAACAACAATCGTTCCACGGGCGTGACCTAACGAGTTGGCTTGTCGTTGCGGGGTTTTGCCTGGCCGTCGACCCAGTTCTCGCGCACCTTGTCGGTCCAGTTCTTGTAGTTGGACCAGGTGTAGAGATTCTTGGTGATGGCGGCATGACGGCCGCGGCTGCGCTGCATGCGCTCCAGCCAGCTGCTGTAAGGCGTCGCCGCGGTGCCAGCCAGGGTGTTAGCAGGCGGCGTCGCCTCGCGGCCTGATGCCGCGGCGTTGATCAAATCTGTGCGAAATCGTCCAGTTACACTCATATAGCCCCCTGACCGTCACTGGACAATAGAGAGTGGCAGAACAATTCCGCAGGAACTGGATCACAGCAAAGCGGTGGAGGTTGACGCGTGGGATGCTGCTCTCGCAATCCCGGTGAAATGACTGGTTATTGTCGCACCGCTTATGTCACGCCACGATGCGATAGCAGGGCTTGTAGACGCTGCCCGGCAGTTTCATGCGGCCTTGTGCAACAAATGCGGACAATAATCGATCGAGCATCGCCATGACTTTCGGATCGCCGGCCAGTTCATAGGGCCCGTACTGCTCGATGGCGCGCACCCCTGACTCCTTGACGTTGCCGGTCACGATGCCGGAAAACGCGCGACGCAGGTTGGCTGCGAGTTCATGCACGGGCTGATCGCGATGCAGGCGCAATGTGCGCATGCTTTCATGCGTCACTTCGAAAGGCTGCTGGAACTGCGGATTCACCTTCAGCAGCCAGTTGAAATTGTAAGAATCAGACTTGGTACGACGAAAATCGTGAACCTGATCGAGACCGCCGACCATCAGGCGCGCGGCGTCCGCGGGATTGCCGATCACATACTGAAGCCGGTCCACCGCCGCCTCGCCGAGCGTGCCATGCAGGAATTCGCGGATCTGGTCGAAATACGCACGGCTGCTGTCCGGCCCGGTCAGGACCACCGGAAATGGCTGCGCCGCGTTAGCGGGGTCCAGCAGGATACCTAACAAATAGAAGACTTCCTCGGCCGTGCCGACGCCGCCCGGAAAAATGACGATGCCATGCGCGAAGCGGACAAATGCCTCGAGGCGCTTCTCGATGTCGGGCATGATGACCAGCTGGCTCACGATCGGATTCGGCGGCTCGGCCGCGATAATCCCGGGCTCGGTGACGCCGATATAGCGGCCGCCCATGATGCGCTGCTTCGCATGACCGATCGTTGCGCCCTTCATCGGGCCCTTCATGGCGCCCGGGCCGCAGCCGGTGCAGATATCGAGCGCGCGCAGTCCCAGCTCGTAGCCGACTTTCTTGGTGTAGTCGTACTCTTCGCGGCTGATGGAGTGACCGCCCCAGCAAACCACCAGGTTGGGCTTCTGCTTGTGATCGAGCACCCGGGCATTGCGCAGGATGTGAAATACCGCGTTGGTGATCGCCGCGGGCTTGGTCAGGTCAAAACGGCCGCCTTCGATTTCGTTCCAGATGTAGACAATGTCGCGCAGCGTCGCGAACAGCAGTTCCTTGATGCCGCGGATCATCTCGCCGTCGACGAATGCCGCGGCCGGCGCGTTACGGATCTCGAGCTTGATGCCCCAGGCGTGGCGAACGATGTCGATCTCGAAGTCGCGGTACTTGTCGAAGATTTCCTTGGCGTTGTCGATGTCGCTGCCGCAGTTGAGGACCGCCAGCGCGCATTTTCGAAACAGCGGATACAGGCCGCCACGCCCGCTGCTCAGCAGGTTTTCGATCTCTTCCTGCGACAGGCTTTCCAGTGCGCCGCGCGGGCCTACACGCGCGTCGACGAACTCCGGGATAACGACGCTGGTTTCCATCAAGGCTTGATCTCGATTATGGCGCGGCGGTCAACCAGCGACCACAATTCGAGCATGTCTGCATTTGACAACGCAATGCAACCATCGGTCCAGTCGGTCGTCGTGTAATAGTCGTCAGAGTGGCTCGGATTGTTAGGCAGGCCGTGAATCATGATCTGTCCGCCGACTTCCCAGCCGTTGGCGCGGGCGCGGACCACATCGTCACGTGCCGGATAGGAAACCTTGATGGAGAGAAAATAGGCGCTGCGTCGATTGCGGGTGGTCAGGCGATACATGCCTTCCGGCGTGCGAAAGTCGCCGGCCCGTTCCTTGTGGCCGCGCGGGTTGAGTCCCAAAGACACCCGATAGGCGCGCAGCACCTCGGGCCCGCGAAAGAGATACAGACGGCGCTCTGACTTGACCACCAGGATCTTGTCTGCGGCCTGCTCCGTGACCGGCACGGCATAGTCGGCATGCGCCGGCCCCTGCCAGCCTGCGGCGGGCACTAACAACAGGATCGCAATGAAACGCAGTAACTTTCTCGGCATACGGAATTATAGATGTGGATCAGCCCAGTTCGACACGAACTGTCTCCACAGTTCGTCGCAAAGCCTGCTCCACGACCGCTGTTTCGGGATGGCGGTAGATCACAAATCCCGAACCTTCATACCCTGCCGGCTGGCTGCTGCCCACCACCGGCCAGTAGGAATCCACCATGATGCCGCCGAATTCACGTTTCAGCTCGGCAACCCCGTGCACCGCCCGGACCGGGCCATCTCCCATGCCGCGCAGGTAGGCGGCGCCGGCGGCATAGTGGCGTTCAGGCACGTCGAACTGGTCAAAAACCTGCAGCCGCGGCCAGGCCGCATAGAAATCGAGGTCGCAGGAAAAGGAAATCAGGCTGGTGAACTGCGCGCCGGGCGGCCGTGCCGCGACCTCGGAAATCGCAATGCTGCCGTCGGTGCGCCGAAACCACTCCATGTGCGTCATCCCGGTTTCCAGGCCTAACACGGACAACGCCTGCGTGCCGGCTCGCCGGATCGGATCGAACTCGGCGCCATCGATGTGGCGCGGCAGCAGTACACACCATTGGATCCACGGGTTCTCGAGCACCGTCAGCGGCGCTGGCCGATAACAGGAAATCGAGTGCCAGACCACGCGCCCATCGATCATGATGCTGTCGAACGAAAACTCCTCACCCTGCAGGTACTCTTCGAGCAGCACCGGCTGGGCCGCGCTCGGCGCATCGCTGCGCAGCCAGACTGCCAGTTCGTCCGGCGAATTGATGCGAAAGGTATTGCGCGCCCCCGCGCCCGCCGGCGGTTTCACCACCACCGGCAGGCCGCTGCTGCCGCAGAAGTCGCGCGCTTCGGCTGCGCTGGCCGCCAACCGATGCCGCGCGCAGGGCAGGCCTGCTGCCTCGAGCCGGTTCTTCATCTGGTTCTTGTCGCGAAAATTGTTAGCTGCGTCGACTGTGAGGCCTGGCAGGCCGAGCGCCTGGCGGGCCTCGGCGAGCGGCACCTGCAGTTGCTCCAACGATCCGAACAGGCGGTCTACGCCGCCCAGGCGCGCCGCGAGTTCGCGCGTTGCCGCGACCACCTTGGCCGGGTCAAAACAGTTGTCGATGCGCCAGTGGCCCAGCAGCTTCTGCCGCAGCGCAGCCGGCAGGCGCTCCGCCGGGTCCTGGCTGATGACGGACAGCCGCACGCCCGGCAATTGCGCCGCCGCGCTGACGAAGCGTAAGGTGGCGGCCATGAAAAATGGCACCACGAAAACCGCGTGACGATCCACCATGAGTTCCTTCTGCCGAATATTGAGTATAGTCGTTGCATGAGCCGACTGCGCATTGCGGGTGTCCAGCGGGTTTTCTGTATGGCAGTGGCATCAGCGGCGCTTGCGGGCTGCGCGGCACCTGTAATCGATCCGGTGCAGGAGGCGCTCGATGAGCGCGACGGCACGACCATCACCCAGCTTGCCGCCCCGCTGACATTTATCGCGGAAACGCCGCGCAGCAGCGGCTCCGATCCGTTCGCGTTTCTCGCACCCTTTGAATCAAATCGCATGGGTCAGCGCCGACTGCATCTGTGGGTGGCGGTGCCGGTCGAAAGCAAAGCAGACGTAACGGTCATCCTCTGGCGTGACGGCGTCGAGCTGCTGCGCGCGCCCGGCCCGCTCGCAGGCCCGGACCGGGATGCGGCCGCGGTCCGCGCGCCCTACCCGACAACGGCGGCCTGGCAGCGGCCATTGGTCGTGGCCCTGGACGCCGACCTGCTTGCGGCTCTGGGCGCGGCCGCGACGCTAACAATTGAAATGCGCTTTGCCGACGGTCACAGCGAACGATTCGCCAGCGAAAAGCCGACCCAGCCGCCGCTGCAGGAATTTCGCCGCCGCCTCGGCCTCTAGCCGGCGACTGTTCAAGGCGAGATTTTCGGAATCACCAGTTGCGTGCCGGCGCGCAACTGCAGCAGCTCGACGTTGGGGTTGTACTGTTCCAGCAACCACGAAGGGACAGCGCCAAATTTCTGCAGCACGACCGACAAGGTGTCACCCGGCCGCACGGTGTAGTTCTCGGACCCGGCAATGCGCCGTGTCTCGAAGTACGCGGCCTGCATGGCGAGATGCCACTCCTGCCGGCGCTGCTGAAAATCCTCGCGCGACACGTTGACGAAATCAAGCCGCAGGCGCGTGCCGGGCTGCAGCACCGCGCCCAGCCCCGGGTTGAGTTCACTGAGCCGATCGGCCGTTACCTGCAGCCACTCCGCCAACTGCACGGCTGATTCGGCATCCAGCGTACGAATGCTGCCGTCCCCATCGACGCCATACCGGGAACTGTCCAGCGGTTCGAGCGACACCGCGGCGCTCACCGGAGCGGTTTCGGTGTTAGGAGACTCCGCGCGCGCAACGCCCGCAGCCGGCGCGGCAACGGCGGCGGGACTCTGCCACAGCGCCGGCCGGACCTCCGGCAGCCGCAGCACCATGCCGCGGCGCAGGTTTGCATCGGTACCGAGACCGTTGAGTGCCGCGAGGTCCGCGGCCCTGAGCCCATAGCGGCGTGCAATCTTCGCCAGCGTGTCGCCGCGGCGCGCCACGTGATTGCGGCCACGCACCTGCGCCGCGAACAGTTGGTCCGCAGGCAGCAGTGCTAACAACCGCTGCAGGGTCCAGGGTTCGCCGCCCGCCGGCCGTGGCAGATGCAGCTGGTAGCCGCGCGGCAAATGCCGCTCTCCAGCCCAGACTGCGTCGCGCAACGCCGGATTGAGTGCCCGCAGCACCGCGCGATCGATGCGGGCGGCGGCCTCCACGGCGCTGACCGGAACCCAGGCCGGCAGTTCGACCTCATCGCTCACCTGCTCCGGCGCCCGCTGCACGCCGGCAAAGTAGCGTCGCGGCTCGCGATCGATACGCAGTACCGCAAGAAATGACGGGTAGAAATTGCGCGACGCGAAACCGAAGGTGGTGCCGCGGTAGTTGCGCGCGATCACAGCGATGTCGCTGGTCCCCATGCTGTCGCGTGCGCGGCGCATGCCGGCCGCGCCGTGATTGTAGGCGGTGAGTGCCAGCGGCCAGCTGCCTAACAGCCGGTAGTTGTATGACAGCAGCTGCGCCGCAGCCTCGGTGGCGCGAAATGGGTCGAGGCGCTCATCGACTTCATCGTCGATACGCATGTAGAGCCGGCCGGTGGAGCGCATGAACTGCCACAGCCCGGCCGCACCCACCTTGGAATAGGCGGCGGCGTTGAACGAAGACTCGACGTGCGGCAAGGCGGCCAGTTCCGGCGGCAGGCCCTTGGCGGCAAAGGTGCGTGCGATATGGTTTTCCCAGGTTCCGGAACGCTCGATTCCCGCGCGGAAGCGATCCGCCTGCCCCAGCTGGAAGCGCACATGGTCCGCGGCGTCGGCGATGCGCTGCGCACTGACTTCTTCACCGAACATTTCGTAGATGCGCCGTTCGCTGGCTGTCAGCTCGACGTCCGGCGGCAGCCGCCCGGGCGCGGGCGCCGTGAGCTCGCCGATCGCGCCGCGGCCGGAGACCGCGCTGCTTTCGAGCAGATCAGGGTCATAACCTAACGTCGCCAGCGCCTGCTGCGGGCTTTCCGGATTCAGGCCATAACGGGCCTGCGTGGCGCGCAGTGCGGCCAGGGCTTCAGCGATGCGCCATTTGCCGGCCAGGCCGCGCAACTGGCTGACGTACACGTCGCGGGCGTTGTCGATGACGTCCTGGCGCGCAGCACCGCTCAGCTTGGAAGGAATCTCGATCTTGCCGTAGACAACGCCGAGGTTCTGTTCGTCATGCAGAAAACCCTGCTCGGTCGTTATCTCCGTGTACACCCGCATCCAGAAACCGACGTCGCGCTGCAATTCGGGCGGCTCCGGAAAGTCCGCGGGCGCAGCCAGCGCCGGGCCACCTAACAAAGTAAAATTGATGCACGCCAGGAGCCGCAGCTTGCGGAGGCCCGGGTGCGTGCGCAGTGCCACTGCGGTTGTAAAAAACGCCGTTAATGGCGGTTTTTTTGTCGGAAAACTTGACACTTGGCTCCGGAGGCGTTGCTTTGACTTAATGTAGTCGAGGATGCAAGTCACGGAAAGTACAGGCAATTGCATGTCCGCGAGTTGACTTAATGCACAAAACGCGCAACTGGCACGACGCTTGCTTTAGTAACGAGTACAAGAACAAGAAAGAGTTTCACTCCTCCACACACAAGCAAGCGACCACTGCCCCGCCACAAGCGGGGCTTCTTTTTTGGGGTGATAAAAAAAGGCGACCTTGCGGTCGCCTTGAAGTACGCGCCAATCCCGTCAGGGCAGGGAACCGGGTCAAGCCCGGAGTGGGCGCGTGATCGGGGGTGTTAGCAACTCGAGCTCAGCCACACTTGGAATCACCGCAGTTGAGACAGGTCATGCAACCGTCCATCAGGACCAGCGCGGCGGTGTTGCACTTGGAACACAGCTGCGCGCCCTCCGGAAAATGAGATTTAGAGAATGCGTCGGCCTGTTTGCTGCGCGCTTCAAATTCCGCGCGCTTTTCCTCGACCATTTTTTTCTGGTGCTCGTCCAGCTCGGTCTTGCGAATCAGCCCGATGAACTGCAGATGCTTTTCAATGACGTGGCCGAGCTCGGCGATGATCGATGGCATGAACTTGCCGCCGGGTTGCCAGTAGCCGCCGCGCGGATCGAACACCGCTTTCAACTCTTCCACCAGGAAGGTCACATCGCCGCCCTTGCGGAACACGGCTGAG
This sequence comes from Gammaproteobacteria bacterium, assembly GCA_043738315.1. Lineage (GTDB taxonomy): Bacteria > Pseudomonadota > Gammaproteobacteria > Steroidobacterales > Steroidobacteraceae > UBA964. Next base: position 5,924 of record JAYUGT010000297.1, on the reverse strand, counting down.
ATGATGCGCGTCAGCGCGACGATCCACTGGAAGTGATCGAGGTTCTTGGAATTGATGAACACCTCGAACGGCCGGCGCTGCTCATGCTCGGTGCCTTCATTCAGCACGATGTCGTTGATGGTCACGTACATCGCGTGATCGGACACCGGCGTTTTGATCTTGTAGGTCGAACCGATCAGCATCTCGGGACGCTGCACTTCCTCGGTCAGCCGAATGACCTTGGCCATGCGGCCATCCTTGCCGCGTGTTTCCAGGGCGCCGGACGACTTGTCGCCATGACCGTCGCTGGGCTTCTGTACCCGGTACTTGGTGATCTTCTTGTCGATACGTGTCGCAGACATGGTCAAAACTTCCCGTAATAGCCTTCTTTCAAGGCGTCGTACAAATTGGCGGCCGAGTGCATCTCGCCGTCATACTCAATTTCTTCATCGCCCCGCACCGCGACCTCGCTGCCGTCGTCGAGCGTGAACACATAGGTCGTGTTCTTGAGGTCTTCTTCCTTGACCAGCACGCCCTGGAAAGCTTCCGGATTGAACCGGAAGGTGGTGCAGCCCTTGAGGCCCTGCTCGTGCGCGTACAGGTAGATGTCCTTGAATTCGTCGTACTTGAAATCGGTCGGCACGTTAGCGGTCTTGGAAATCGACGAATCGACCCATTTCTGCGCCGCCGCCTGGATATCGACATGCTCACGCGGCGTGATCGCATCGGCGGAGGTGAAGTATTCCGGCAGCTTTTCCTCGGCCTTGTCGGAACCCGGCATCGCGCGCGGATTCACCAGCTCCCGATAGGCCAGCAGTTCAAATGAAAAGACGTCGACTTTTTCCTTGGACTTCTTGCCTTCGCGGATCACGTTGCGGAAATAGTGATGCGCGAACGACGGCTCGATGCCATTCGAGGCGTTGTTAGCCAGGGACAGCGAGATCGTGCCGGTGGGTGCGATCGAGCTGTGGTGCGTGAAGCGTGCGCCGACCTGCGTGAGCTGCTCCACCAGTGCCGGCGCCACTTCGGCCACGCGCTGCATGTAGCGGGAATAGCGCGCATGCAGCAACCGGCCCGGGATCCTGCTGCCGACCTTCCAGCCGTCGCGCACCATCTCCGGGCGCTTGCGCAGCATCTCGCCGGTGACCGTGAATTCCTCGTTCATGATTGGCGCCGGGCCTTTTTCCCGCGCCAGATCCAGGCCCGCTTCCCAGCCCGCGACCGCCATTTCGCGCGACACGTCCTCGGCGAAGCGCACCGCCTCGGGGGAACCGTATTTCATACCTAACAAGGTCATGGTGCTGCCGAGCCCGAGAAAGCCCATGCCGTGGCGACGCTTGCGCATGATTTCGTTGCGTTGCTGCTCCAGCGGCAGGCCGTTGACCTCGACCACATTGTCGAGCATGCGCGTGAAGACCCGCACCACCTCGCGGTATTCGTCCCAGTCGAATTCCGCGAATTCCGTGAACGGGTTGCGCACGAACCGGGTCAGGTTCACCGAACCCAGCAGGCAGGAGCCGTACGGCGGCAGCGGCTGTTCGCCGCAGGGGTTGGTGGCGCGGATGTTCTCGCACCACCAGTTGTTGTTCATCTCATTGACACGGTCGATGAGGATGAAGCCGGGCTCCGCGAAATCGTAGGTGGACGACATGATGACGTCCCACATGCGCCGCGCCGGCACCGACTTGTAGATACGGCAGGCAACCAGGCCGGTGTCGCTGACGACGTAGCCGGTGCTGTGCGGCCATTCGCGCCAGACGTATTTCTTCGCATCGGTGAGATCCGGCTGCTCGGTTTCCAGTTCCTTCTGCGATACCGGGAAGGCGAGCTGCCAGTCACGATCTCCGCGCACCGCCTGCATGAATTCGTCGGTGACCAGCAGGGACAGGTTGAACTGCCGCAGACGGCCGTTCTCGCGCTTGGCGCGCACAAACTCCATCGCGTCCGGGTGCCCGACATCGAAGGTGCCCATCTGTGCGCCGCGGCGACCACCGGCCGACGACACCGTGAAACACATCTTGTCGTAGATATCCATGAACGACAGCGGGCCCGAGGTGTAGGCCCCCGCACCCGACACATAGGCGCCGCGCGGCCGCAGCGTCGAGAATTCGTAGCCAATGCCGCAGCCCGCTTTCAGCGTGAGCCCGGCCTCATGCACCTTGCCGAGAATGTCATCCATCGAGTCGCGGATCGTGCCGGACACGGTGCAGTTGATCGTGGAGGTGGAGGGCTTGTGCTCCAGCGCGCCAGCGTTCGAGGTGACGCGGCCCGCAGGGATTGCTCCGCGGCGCAGCGCCCACAGAAAACGCTCGTTCCAATGCTCGCGCACCGGCGGGTGCTCGACATCGGCCAGCGCACGCGCGACGCGCTGGTAGGTTTCGTCCATGGTCTTGTCGATCGGTTCGCCACTCTTGGAAACCAAACGGTACTTCTTGTCCCAGATGTCCAGTGACGCTTCCTGAAAAGGAATCGAATTGACATCTTTGGGTTCCAACTTGACGACTGAATTCATGCTGTGCTCGCGAAACGTTCAACCCAACGGCCTGGTTGCAGAGAATGGTATCCGTGCAGCGCCTGCCGTACCCCTTCCGTGGTGGCAAGCACCTAACGACGTTAGATACCCGTGACAGCCGCTGTCAGACGACTGCTATTTCCCTGCTTCCTCCCCCGAATCCGCAGCACCCTGTTTCGCATTGCACGACACAAGATGTTGTGGTCGGGGAGCAAGACTATGGCCGATGGAAAAATGCGTCAAGGCGCAGCACATAACATATTTCCGTTTTTTTTATCATTTGTTTTCAATAACTTAGAGCGTTTCCTGCGGAAATTTACCCAAGAATATTTTTCATGCCATGCGGCACTGCAAAAAGGCTTAGACCCAATATCTTGTGTTCAGGCACTGCCAACACTTCATGCACAGCCTTATTCACAGCGAAAGCCTTGACGCCGGGCCTTGAAACCCGCTAGGCGGGCCCCAGATCGGGTTCATGCGGTCCTGACGAGCTTTGTTAGGTCTGAAATCAACTGGAGGATGAATTGTATGACTTTGCTACGTTATCAACCCTGGTCGCTGGTCGGTCGTCTGCATCGCGAACTCGATGAGGCGGTGGGCGAGCGCGCGCCTGTGGCGTTGATTCCCCGCGCCGAAAGCCGCGAATTGCCGGATAGCTATCAGCTGCGAGCCGATCTGCCGGGCGTCCAGCCGCAGGACATCGAAATAACCGCCGCGGATGGCGTGCTAACAATCAAGGCCACGCGCAAGTCCTGGGCGCAGCCCGCCGCCAACGGTGCAGGCGACGCCGAGACCGCATGGACCTATCAGCGCAGCTTCACGCTGCCTGAAGACGCCAACGCGGACGCGATCGAGGCTCGGTCCAGCCATGGGGTGCTGGAAGTCTCCGTGGGCCGCCAGGCCAAGGTGCAGCCACGACGAATTCAGGTGGCAGCGGCCTGACATCCAAGGCCGGGGGTGCCTCTTATGCACCCCGAACCTGAAAAGGCCCGGCGGGTTTGTCCCCCCTTGCGCGCCCGGGCCGCGCCATCGCCGCCGCTCTTTTACGCGGCGGCGCTGTCGTTCGTTAGAATGGAAGCATGAACATCAACTATCGATCGCGTCTCTGGTCAGGCCTGTTGCTGTGTCTGGGCGTTGCAAGTGCCTATGCTCCGGTGGCGCTCGCACAGCAGGCGGCCATGCCCGCCGTGGTCGACGGCGCGCCGCTGCCGTCGCTCGCGCCGATGATCAAACGCGTCGCGCCGGCGGTGGTCAGCATTGGCGTCAAGGGCGTGGTGCGCGAATCCGGGCAGCGCAATCCGCTGTTTGACGATCCGTTCTTTCGCCGTTTCTTTGGCCCGGACGGCGCCCAGCCCAGCGAACGCGAATTTGAAAGCGCGGGATCCGGCGTCATAGTCGACGCCAAGCTCGGACACATCATCACCAACGCGCATGTGGTCGAGAACGCGCGCGAGATCACCGTGGTGCTGCAGGATGGCCGCGAGCTGAAGGCCACCGTGGTCGGCAGTGACGCGCGCTCGGACATCGCGGTTGTCAAGGTGCCGGCGGACAAGCTCACGCAAATTGCGTTAGGCGATTCGGCGCGCCTGGAAGTCGGCGATTTTGTCGTCGCGATTGGCAATCCCTTTGGTTTGCAGCACACCGTCACCTCCGGAATCGTCAGTGCGCTCGGCCGCACCGGCGTCAGCCCCGAGCAAGGCACCTACGAGGATTTCATCCAGACCGACGCGTCTATCAATCCGGGCAACTCCGGCGGCGCGCTCGTAAACCTGCGTGGTGAACTGGTCGGCATCAACAGCGCCATCCTGTCGCGCACCGGCGGCAACATCGGCATTGGTTTCGCCATTCCGACCAGCCTCGCGCGCGGCATCGTCGATCAGCTGGTCAGATTCGGCAGCGTGCGGCGCGGTGTGTTAGGTGTCACGACCGCGGCTGTCACGCCGGCGATCGCCCAGGCGCTCGGCCTGCCGGCCGCCAGCGGCGCCCTGGTACAACAGGTGGTCAGCGGCTCGGCCGCCGAGAAGGCCGGCATCCGCGCGGGCGACGTCATCACGTCGCTGAACGGCAAGTCGCTCAAGACCCATACGGAACTGCGCAACGCCATCGGTCTGCTGCGGGTCGGCGACAACGTCGCCATTGAACTGCTGCGTGATGGCAAGACCCAGCGCGTGACGGCTGCAATCGGCGAGAGCACGACCGCGTCCGCGCCGGCCGCCGAGGGACTGTCAGACGCGCCCTCGCCCGAGGACGCCAAGCCACCGCATCCGGCGCTGGAAGGCGCGGCACTGGGCGACGCGCCTAACAACGGCGGCGTCACGGTGCGCACCGTAGCGCCCGGTAGCAAGGCGGCGGCCACCGGGCTGCGGGTTGGCGACATCATCGTGCAGGCGAATCGCACGCTCATCGACAACGTCAAGAAGCTGCGCCAGGCCGCGGCCAACGCGTCGGTAGTCGTACTGCGGGTGCGCCGTGGCCGCGAAGACCTGCTGATAACCCTGCGCTAACAAACAGCGGCGTGCCGGACGGCGACACCGACTTTTGCCAGTTGCCCGGCGCGCGTGTAAAAGCGCTCGAAATCGCCGCCAGCCTCGACAAACAGCCGCAGCAGGCCGGGCACACAGCGACTGTAGGTCGCTACCGCGGCGAGGTGCGCATTGCTCAGGCCCTGGCGCACCCAGTCGCCATACACCATCCGCACTCCCAGGCGCTGCTCCACCGCTAACAGATCCGTGCCGAGGCGCGTCAATCGCGCCTGCTTTGACTGGCGCTTTAGCTCTGCCGGCTCCGGGGAGCCATAGATCGCCAGCAGATCGCGGCGCGCGGCGGCAAACAACGCATCGAATTCCATGCCGGCGGCCTGTTCGCGCTGCTGCTTTTGCAGGTCCGCCGTGCGCTGCTGGGAAGTCAGCCAGCGTTGCAGGCCCTGCTGTGCGACCACGGTTGCGAACGCTTCGTTGAAGTCGCTGTCGCCTGCGACATAGAGGCGCTGATGCGCCAGTTCATGAATGATGGTCTCGGCAACGGCCAGGTCGCCGAATCTCAGCAAGCTGTCCGGTACCGGATCCGCGAAGTAACCCAGCGTGGAATAGGCCGGCACGCCGCCCACCATGGCATCGCGGCCGCGCTGGCGCTGACGGGCCGCAAACCTTGTTGCGCTGCGTTCGCGAAAATAACCGCGGTAGCTAACACAACCGGCCACCGGGAAGCACCAGCGCTGCGGGGTCAGCGACAGCTCCGGCGTCGCAACCACGTTCCAGACCACAAACGGCCGGCGCAACTCGGCATAGCGCGTGTAGCTGGCATTGTCCGGCAGGCCCAGCTCGCGAATCGCGAACGCGCGCACGGCCTGCACCTGCTGCAGCTGGGCGCGCAATTTCTCGGAGCTGCCCGGTGCCGTGACTACATCCTTGATGGGCTTGCTGGCGCGCGACAG
>JAYUGT010000296.1:0-2974 GCA_043738315.1 Gammaproteobacteria bacterium | reverse complement strand
GGACGTCAGCCGCTCGCCCGGTGGCGACAGCCGCATCTTCCTCAACAACTGCATCGGCTGTCACAGCGGCATGGATCCGCTGGCCCAGTCCTTTGCCTATTACCAGTATGACGAGACCCTTGCGCGGCTGGTTTATACGGCCGCCCAGGTGCAGCCGAAGTACTTCAATAACTCGGATAACTTCAAGCCGGGCTACGTAACGCCTGACGATCATTGGGACAACTATTGGCGCAAGGGCCCGAACCAGGTGGTCGGCTGGGACATCCAGTTGCCCGGCACCGGCAATGGTGCCAAGACCATGGGCCAGGAGCTGGCGCGTTCCGATGCGTTCGCCGCCTGCCAGGTGGAGAAAGTCTTCAAGACAGTGTGTTTCCGCGCACCTGCGGATGCCACGGATCGCGCCCGCGTCCAGGTCATCAAGAACGATTTCAAGGCTGGCGGCTACAAGATGAAACAGGTCTTCGCCGAGACCGCCGCCTACTGCATGGGCGATTGAGGAAACAACATGTCACGTGCAATGAACTTACTGCGTCCCCTGGTTTTGTTAGCCGCGCTGTCTCTGGCAGCCTGCGGCGGCGGTGCCGAAACCAAGGAAAACCCGATTATTAACCAGGCCCCGGTGCCCGACTACACGGGGCCCGCGGCTTCGACGCCGGATATACAGGCCTTCAAGATCAACTTGTGGGAAAACCTCAAGGCGAGCAATCGCTGCGGCGGTTGTCACAACGCGACCGGTCAATCGCCGCGCTTTGCGCGCAACGATGACGTCAACCTCGCGTACCAGGATGCGCTGGCGCTGGTGAACCTGACGCAGCCGGACATGTCACGGCTGGTTGCCAAAGTCAGCGGCGGCCACAACTGCTGGTTGTCGGCGAACTCGGCCTGCGGTGACACCATGACGGTCTGGATCCGTAACTGGGCAGGCGCAGTCGCCACTGGTGGCAAGACCATTCAGCTGGTGGCGCCGCCGGACCGTTCGGTCGGCTCCAGCAAGACCTTCCCGACGGATTCGGCGCTGTATGCCAGCACGATTCATCCGCTGGTGCGCCAGTTCTGCTCGCGCTGCCACGCGTCTAACGCGGGCACGCCGGTATCGCCGTACTTCGCGGATGCTAACGTGGATGCGGCCTATGCCGCGGCGCGTTCCAAGATCAACCTGGACAACACCTCGTTGTCGCGCCTCGAGGTGCGGCTGCGTGATGAATTCCACAACTGCTGGGGCGACTGCGCCACCAGCGCGGCCACGATGCTGCAGAAGATCGACGCGTTCGCCAACGGCGTTCCGCTGACACAGGTCGATCCGAGCCTGGTGGTCTCCAAAGCGCTGACCCTGTACGAGGGCACGGTCGCGGCGGGCGGCAATCGCTACGAAAGCAATGTCATCGCGCTGTGGGAGTTCAAGACCGGCATGGGTACCACCGCGTTTGATACCAGCGGCCAGGAACCAGCGATCAACCTGACCTTCAGTGGTGATGTCTCCTGGGTTGGCGGCTGGGGCATGAAAGTGGGCGCCGGCGGCAAGGCGCAGGGCACCTCCAGTGCCAGCAAGAAACTCGCCGATCGCATCAAGGCGACCGGTGAGTACAGCATCGAAGCCTGGGTCGCACCGGCTAACGTCGTGCAGGAAGACGCCTGGATTGTCAGCTATTCCGGCGGACCCACCGCGCGCAATGCGACCCTCGGCCAGCGCGCCTATCAGTACCAGATGCAGACGCGCAGCAATAAGACTGACGCGAACGGTGCGCCGATCACACTGACCAAGGACACAGACCGCGATGCGCAGGCGTCCCTGCAACACGTGGTGCTGACCTACGATCCGGTCAATGGTCAACGCCTGTACGTCAATGGCGTCGCGACCGGCGATGTCGATCGCGCGGGCGGCGGCAATCTCTCCGACTGGGATGACAGTTTCGCGCTGGTGTTAGGCAACGAGACCAGCGGCACGCGCCCCTGGACCGGCGTGCTCAAGCTGGTGGCCATCCATAGCCGCGCGCTGACGGCCGCGCAGGTGCGCCAGAACTTCGATGCCGGCGTCGGTGAGCGCTACTTCATGCTGTTCAACGTGACACAGCTGACCAATGTGCCGCAGAGCTACATCATGTTCGAGGCGAGCCAGTACGACAGTTACAGCTACATGTTCGCCAAGCCCACGTTCGTCAGTCTCGATCCGGCGGCGCGGCCGGGCAGCCTGCCGCTCAAGGGCATGCGCATCGGCCTCAACGGCGCGGAAGCGCGCGTCGGTCAGGCCTATGTGCCGATGGATGTGATGGTGAACGATTCCAACTACGCGCCCAGCACCGGGCAGCCGCTCGGTGGCATTGGCACAGTAGTCGCACTGGAGAAGGGTCCGGCCAACGACCAGTTCTTCCTGACCTTCGAACGCATCGCGGCTAACAGCCACACGGTGACCGAGCCGCCACTGGCGCCGCCCGCGGCGCCGGTCGACCTGCCGCCGCAGAGCCAGGTTGGTCTCCGGCAGTTCGAGGAAATCAGCGCCTCGATGTCGGCGATGACTACCGTCCCGACGACGCAGACGGAAGTGAAGTCGACCTACGATCTCGTGAAGCAGGCGCTGCCGCAGAGCGAGAGCATCGAAGGCTTCCTCAGTGCCCAGCAGGTCGGAATTGCCCAGCTGTCGATCGAGTACTGTAACGCGCTGGTGGAAAACACCGGCCTGCGCGCCGCGTACTTCCCGGGTGTCGATTTCAGCGGCTCGGCCGGTGCTGTATTCGGCACTGCCGGCGCGCGCGACCAGGTGTTCAACCCATTGCTCGACCGGATGTTGGGTGTGTCGGTAGGCACACAGCCGGATCGCGCAGCGGTGCGCGGTGAGCTCGACAGTCTCGCCGCGAAGCTGAGCTCCTGCGGTGGTTCATGCGCTGCGGATCGCAGCAAGACGATTGCCAAAGCCAGTTGCGGTGCGGTACTCGGTAGTGCCGTAACCCTCTTACAGTGATGCGAGGCGCCACATGTT
>JAYUGT010000295.1:0-18984 GCA_043738315.1 Gammaproteobacteria bacterium | reverse complement strand
AGGAAATTCTCTACACCGCGGGCAAATTCAGCGCCGACCAGGCACTGGCGATTGGGCTGGTCAACCGCATCGTACCCGCGGACCAGATCGACATCGCCGCCGAAACACTGGCGCTCGACATCGCAGCTAACGCGCCCAACTCGCTGCGCATCGCCAAGCGGCTGATCAACGGGATCGCGCGCGGCGCGCGGCTCGAAACGCCGGAGTCGATCGCCCTTTTCAACGACAGCTTCAGGACCCCGGAGTTCCTGGAAGGGGCGGCAGCGTTTCAGCAGAAACGGCGTCCGAAGTTCTAGCGGCCGCTGGTGCGGTGTCGAGATATTCGCGCACGATACGCGAGGTTTCCGCCGGCGCCTCCTGCACCGCCATGTGCCCGACACCGGGCAGAATTTTGAGATCCACCTGTAGCGATCCGGTCAGCAGTTTCTGAAACTCGTAGGCGAGCGCGACCGGCACGCGCGGGTTCTTCTCGCCCCACATTAGCAACACCGGCACCTTGACCGCGGCAATCGTACGCTCGACGTCGCCCGACACGTACTGGCGCAACCGATCCAGCATCGCGCGGCGATTGCCCTCGCGCAGCCAGAATTCATACCACTCGTCGACGCCGGCTTCGGTGACCTTGGACTTGTCGCCGTAATTGCTGGCTAACAAAAAACGCGCCAACGCGCGCGGCGTCACCAGGATCAGCACGTCCGCCGCCCTGGGCACCGGTCGCGCCGTCTTGCGGCCGCGCACGTCTTTCTCGAGCGAGCCCGGGCTGATCAGGATCAGGCGCTCCACGCGTTCGGGATGCGCCACCGTGTAATGCATGGCGATGGTACCGCCCAGCGAGGTGCCACCCAGCGTTGCCTTGTCGATCTTCAGGTAGTCGAGCAGCCGGCCCAGCGTCGCGGCACTGCGCTCCAGACTGTAGTCACGGGTGGCATCGGGACCGGTGAGCCCATGCCCCGACAGGTCAAAGCGAATCACGCGGTACTTGTCTTTCAGGGCCGCGGCCCAGGGTTCCCACATGTAGAGGTTGGCGTAGTTCGCATGCAGCAGCACCACGGCGGGGCCCTGGCCTTCATCGCGGTAGTGGACCCGCAAACCGTCGAGCACGACGAACTTCGAGGGCGGGGTCGCCCATTTCGCTTCCAGCACACTGGCTGGGATGTCGCGGTAGAAAAGACTCGCGACCAGGAAGGCTGCGACAGCGGCCGCGACAATCCACAACAACCCTTTTCCAGCTGATTTTAAATACCTAATAATCATATAGTTATGATACTTTAATAATGTAATTTAGATGATCACTCGAGTGCGGCCCGGTGGTGTCGGCGGCTCATTCGATCCATTGCACGCCGGCGCGCTCGATCGTAGCCCGGCCACCAATCAGCTCAAAGAAGGTCTTGCCCTGCCCCAGCATGGCCTCGCGATTCTTCAACAAGCGCGCGGTACGCTCTTCGCAGGCCACGGCGATTTGTTCCGCATCCACGCGCGGCACGACGATGATGCCATCCAGGTCACCCAGGATGAGATCGCCCGGCTGCACGATAACACCACCGCAGCTAACAGGCACATTGACCGACCCCGGCTTTTCGCGCGAGCCGTGCACCGGATGCGAGGCGCGGCAGAAGACCGGCACTTCGCGCTGCAGAATGATATTGGTATTGAGCACCGCCCCGTCGACCACCACGGCTTCGATGCCGATATTTTTGGCCGAAGTCGTGAGTCCACTGCCCCAGACCGCCTGGCCGGTGTGCCCATGGGCCGCAACCACGATGACGTCGCCCCGCCTGGCCACGCCTAACGCCGCGATGCACATCAGGTGATCGAAAGAATCCAGGTCGACGGTCACTGCGGGACCGACAATGTCCCAGGGGCGCCCCACTAGGGCCCTGATCGCCGGATCCATGATCTGCGACTTGCCGAGATGTTCGGTGACGACTTCGCGGACGATGCGCCGGAATCGCGCAACCATTTCGGGTGCAGGTCGCTCGATGCTTGCGTGGACCCGGTGATGCGACACCTGCGCACTGGTGTCCGACAGGCCGGGTGACGCCGGTGCCACTGGCGTCGCAGCGGCAGCAGCCGCGCCAATCGGGGCTGCGGCTGCCGCCAGCAGGAATTCGCGGCGCAGCGCGTTCGGGGGTGACTCAGGTGTCGGCATGAAACTCTCCCTCGGTTTGCATCTATCGGATCATCTGGCGTCGCGGCCGCCGCCGCAACCCTGCCGGTGCCTTATGATCGCGGCATGAGCCCCGCCAAGCGAACTACACCGAAGTCCAAATCGGCCAAACTCAGGCGCAGCGGCAAGCTGGCGCCCGCCGCGCGCAGCCGCGGCCTGAGCGCCGGCGATGTCGCGCTGCCGCTCGACGACGCCGCGATTCAAGTGGTGGTTGCGCTGGTTCGCGGCGCTGGCGGAGCGCCGATCGGCGCGTACCGCGAGCCACTGTCAGGGCGGCCGCTGCTGCTCGCGTCACTGCCGTTCGCCGCGATCCAGCCAACACCGTTCCAACGCGATCTGTCGCCGACGCACGCCAAGCGGCTCGCCGCCGCCATCGAGGCGACCGATGCGTTTCTCGATCCGCTGATCGTGGTACGTGGCGAGGATGGCAAGCTCTGGACGCCCAATGGCCGGCACCGGCTGGCGGCCGCCAAGGTGTTAGGCCTGAAGCAGATCACGGCGCTGATTTCACCCGACGAATCGCTGTCGTACCGCATCCTGGCGCTGAACACCGAGAAGGCGCACAACCTCAGGGACAAGAGCCTGGAGGTGATTCGCATGGCGCGCAACCTGGCGCAACGGCAACCGGCAGCGAAAGAGTCCGCTTTCGCGGCACAGTTCGAAAGCGCGGAATTGCTGACGCTCGGAATTCTGTATGAAAAGGTCCCCCGCTTCGGCGGCGGCGCCTACAGCTCGTTTCTGAAAAAAGTGGATCGGCTGAGCGACAAGACCCTGGCCGTCAGCCTGCGCGAACGTGCCGACCATGCGGCACGGCTCGGCGCCATCGATGCAGCCGTCAAGCGCATCGTCGAAGCGCTGCAGAAACGCGGCATGAAATCGCCCTACCTGCGCAGCTACGTCGTGGCGCGCATCAATCCGGTGCGTTTTCACAAGGTCAAACCGGGCGACCAGAAACCGGTGATGCCGATCGCGCAGGCGCTGACCCGAATGACCGCCGCTGCGCGCCAGTTCGATCTCGAGAAAGTATCGATGAGCGACCTGGCCTGGGTCGCCGCAGGCGCAGAATCCAGCGACTGAATCGGCCGCTGCGCGTGGTTACGGCATGACGTGCACTGCCTTGACCTGCGAATACGAATAGAGCTCTTCAAGGCACTCCTCGCTGCCCAGCCCGCTGTCTTTCCAGCCGCCAAACGGCGTGCCGACAAAATGCGCGCCGGCGAAATTGATCCACACGGTGCCAGCGTGCAACGCGCGCATCAAGCGCATGCCGCGCGCCAGGTCCGTGGTCCAGACCGCGGCGGTGAGACCAAGATCGCTGTTGTTAGCCAGCGCAATCGCGGCCTCTTCGTCGCGGAACTTCAGCGCGGCGACGACTGGCCCGAAGATCTCCTCGTTGGCCAGCCGCATGTCGGGCGTCACGTCGGCGAACAGCGTGGGCTCGACCCAGTAACCTTGCGAAAACGCCGCGCCTGAGGGGCGCTTGCCACCGGTGACTAGGCGTGCGCCGGCAGCCTTGGCGTCGGCGATAAAGCCGAGCACGCGTTCGTGCTGGCGCGCCGAATTCACCGGGCCCATTTCCGATTCCGGATCGAGCGGATCGCCGAGCCTGAGCGCGGTCATCGCCGCCCCGACGCGTTCAACCACGTCGTCATGGATGCTCTCGTGCAGCAGCAGGCGACTGGTCGACCCGCAGGACTGGCCCGCCCATGAAAAATTCATGCCGTTCACGGCAAACTTCACGACCTTGTCGAGATCAGCATCCGGAAAGACGATGAACGGGTTCTTGCCACCGAGCTCGAGGCTGACATGTTTGACGCCGGACGCCGCCGCGCTCTGCTGGATCGCGAGCCCGGTCGCCACCGACCCGGTGAAGCCGATGCGGCGAATCAGCTGATGGCGCACCAGCGCATCGCCTGCCGGTTTGCCGCGGCCATGGATGATGCTGACCAGGCCGCGCGGCAGATGCTCGAGGCACAGCTCGGCTAACAGGCTGCCGGACAGCGGGCTGGTTTCCGGAGTTTTCACGACCACCGCGTTGCCGGCCATCAGCGGCGCCGCCAGATGAGCGGCCGCAAACATGAAGGGATGATTGAAAGGCACGATGCGCGCGACTACGCCGTAAGGCTCGCGCAGCGTGAAATGCAGTCCCTGGGCGGTGGCCGGTATCGTCTCGCCTTTGAGCTCTGACCCGAGGCCCGCAAAATATTCCAGGTAGCCGGCGGCGATCTGCACATCAGCCGCCAGCTTGCTGATCGTATTGCCGGTATCGCGCGCTTCCAGGTCCAGGATCTCGGGCCCGCGTGCACGGATACCGCCTGCGAGCCGGCGCAGCACCCCGGCGCGCTCCCAGACACTGAGGCGCGCCCAGTCAAGCTGCGCCTCGGCGGCGGCCAGGACAGCGCGATCGACGTCGCTGGCGCTGGCGTTCGGCACCCGACCTAACGGCGCCAGCGTCGCTGGATTGTGGCTCTCGATCCAGGTGTTGCCATCGCCGGCAGTCAGCTCGCCGGCGATCAGCATTGGGTAGTCACGCATGCTCAACGCCAGTCCTGAATCCGGGTCATCACCAGCGCACCGATGATGACCGTGATCGAGTCGGCGGTCGCGGTCAGGCACATCTCGCGCGTCGGCAGATTCAGCCAGCCACTCAGGAAGGTGTAGGTCGCGAACAGGCCCAGGCTAACAAGGCCGCCGGCCACCAGGCCGCGCGGCAGCCAGTGATCGGGCGCACGCAGCAACGCACAGATCAGGCTCAGCACTACCATCAGCAGTGCAAAACCGCCGACGATTACGCCGACCTGGGTATTCGCGCTGGTACGCATCAGCGAACCGAAACCCGGCTTGATGATGTCATTGAGGAATTTCTCGGCGATCGCCCAATTGAGACCGCTGGCGACGATATAGCCGATCAGCAGCGACAGCAGCCAGCGACCCAGACCGACACGCATGACTCCCCCTGTTTACATTGTGCAATCCGACATATTGACCGGGCAAATCGCCTCAGGCGCGCGTTTTGTCGGCGCGCGGCGACAGTTTGCACAACTTTGTCGGGAATTACCCGGCGAATTTCATGCTGCGTTCAGGCAGCGCGGGTTAACCTGTACCCAGAATCTTGGTGCTTATGGAGGACACGATGAACAAGCAATTACTGACGGGCGTTGGCATTGGCATAGTGGTCGCGGGCATGGTTGCCGCAGTTGCCAGCTATCGTAGCAGTGCGCCGGAGGTCGCCAAGGCGGTGACCGCGTTGCCGCTGGATTCCAGTTTCGCCACTTCAGCGGCGCCGGCGGTGGGAACACCCACCGCGGCAGAGAAAGCCGCAGCGTCGCCGGTCGCCGCGAGCAGCACTGTTAGCAAGTCAGACAAGCCCGCTGCCGAGCGGTATGCCGTGGTACTGGCCAGCTCGCCGGTGGTGGTGACCGACAAGGTCGGGCGCGAGGTATGCAAGGACGTGCAGGTAACGCGCCAGAAACCGATCAAGGACGAGGACAAGATCGCAGGCACGGCCATCGGCGCGGTGATCGGCGGTGTGCTGGGCAACCAGATTGGCGGTGGCGACGGCAAGAAGATTGCCACGGTTGCAGGCGCGGTTGCCGGTGGCTATGCCGGCCGCAAGGTGCAAGGGCGCATACAGGACAAGAATACCGAGACAATCACGGAAAAACAGTGCCAGACGGTCTACGACACCACGCGCCGCACGGAAGGCTACCGCGTCAGGTACGAACTGAATGGCACGGTGCGGACGGTGCAGATGAAGACCGACCCGGGCGTCGGCACCCGCATTCCGGCCCGCGACAATCGTCTGGCCGCGCGCTAGCGGTCGGACGGTTCGACAACCTCAACCCGCGACTTGATCGCGGGTTGTTCTATTACGCTGACGGCGCCTGACAACCAGCGCACCTCGATCCTGTCAACCGAGCTGCGCTGGCCCAGTCCCACGGTCAACACCGGATCGTTGGTCGAGTTGTAGCCATGCGCGCTGGTGGTTTCAAATGTCTGGCTCAGGTCGCCAGACACGACCAGCACTCGTGAACCCAGCCCATCCCGATTGCCCCTGGTGCCGCGCAGCCTGATCTTGATCCAGTTATTCTTGTTAGGTCTGCCGATCAGCAGCCGGGTCTGCCCGGCCTGCGGACTGACCTGCTTGCCGAGTGCGTAGTAGGTCCGATTGGTGACATAGAGATCGGCGAAACCATCATTGTTGATGTCCGCCGCACCAACGCCAGACCCAACACCGATGCTCTCGGCGCCGGAACCCCGGGTGACATCGACAAAGCTGCCATCGCCATTGCCGCGCAACAGCGTGTTAGGCGCCGGGTCCCAGGCGATATAGAACTGCACGAACGGCGGAAACCCCGGGATCATGTCGTTGATCAGCGTGTTGGTCAGACCCCCGTTGTTGACATAAAGATCGATGTTGCCATCGTTGTCGAAGTCCGCAGCGACGCAACCGCGTGCGCCGCCTTTGTCACCAGCCCCGGACTTGAGCGTCGTGTCCTCGAAGCTCACGACGCCCTTCTCCTTGAAGCGGCTCAGGATGAGCCGGTTCGCCTGGTCTGCCAGCGGCAGGTAGAAATCCAGGTCGCCGTCATGATCAAAATCGGCGACGCAGGCGCCCTGCGCGTTGCCTGGATTGAGAAACGGCAGGCCGTTGGGCGGCTTGCGGCTCGCGGTAATGTTCTCAAAGGTTCCATCACCCTTGTTATGCAACAGCACCTTGCGGTCGCCTTCCATCGTCACCAGCAAATCGAGCCAGCCATCCTGGTCGATATCGGTCCAGTTGGGCGAGCCCTGGGAATTGGATTCCTTGACGAAGCCCTGCACGCCGGCGCCCGACGCGGCGGTTACATCGGTGAACGTGCCGTCGCCGTTGTTACGGAACAGCGCGTTATCGATGTCGGCGTCAGCATTCTTCCAGTACACATCCAGGTCGCCGTCGCGATCGTAGTCGCCCCAGGCCACACCGCCGGCGGTGTCGCCAATGCCGCCGATCTTGGCGTCATTTTCATTGCCCGCACGCATCAACCCGGCTGCGCGCGTCACGTCGATGAAGTTCGCAACACCCGTTTCCTTCAATTGATTCGTGAACAGCGTCGTCGGAATATGCTTGCGGCGGCCCTCGCCCGGCGGCATGTTCGCGGTCAGTAAATCCAGATCGCCGTCGTTGTCATAGTCGCCAAACACCGCGCCGCGATTGAAGGCACCGGGGTTCTGCACTCCGTGCGCCGCGGCGACGTCCTTGAAATGCCCGCTACCGTCGTTTTCAAACAGCCGGTCGGTCAGGCCCGGCGCCAGATCCTCGACCGGGACGAAGACATCGAGGTCGCCGTCGTTGTCGAAATCGCCGAACGTCGGGCCGGTGGAGTTCACGCCGATATCCGCAACACCGCGCCTGGCAGCTTCATCGATGAACTGAATCGGGCTTTTGCCTGCGGCGCCGGCCTGGACTGCGAGGCAACTCGCTAACAGAACGAGCCCAAGCGCGGATCTGGGAGTTTTCATAGTCCCCAATGTAAAGGGCCGCTGCCCGAAGGCAGCGGCCCATCACTCATCTCATCCGCAATGCGGTGCTTTTACTTGCCGCCGCCGAAGCGCCAGTTGAAACGCACACCGATGATGCGCGGATCCGGCAAAGTGATGATGAGGCCATCGGTTGGGCCAAACGCATTCGGCGTATTGATCGATGCGTCGACGTCGCCAGGGTTGTCCTGGGCTGACAGGATCGTATCGTCATCGGTCACGTTGTTGACATAGAGCTCGGCCTCCCAGCGCTCGGCCTGCAGACCGAGGCGGATGTTAGCTTGCACGTAGTCTTCCACGAAGCGCCTATTCGCCGGATCGACAAAGCGTTCGGTCTGCACCTGCGTATCGCCCTCGATGTAGAACTTCGACCCGCCGAATGCCGAGACCGGAATCTCGTAATGGGCCGAAGCGGACGCCGAATGTTTCGGCACGTCTTCAAGCCGCAGACTGCGATTCTTCAGCGCGTCGATCTGGCAGAAGAATCCAGTGCCCAGTTGCTCGCGCGTGCAATCCCCGAACCGAATGGCGTCCGTCGCAGAGTTCGACCGGAACTTGAAGTCCGTGTACTTGGCATCGAGGTAGCTGTAGGCCAAGGCGAAACTCAAGCGGTCGGTCGCACGCCACTGGATATCCGCCTCGACGCCATTGATCTTGGCCTTGCCGGCGTTGATGACGCGGCCGACCGGCGTGCCGTTCGGCGTCAGCACCTGCGTGCCGATCTGTTTATCCGTGTATTGCTGCCGGAACAGCGCGAAATTCGTGCGCAGCCGATTGTCCAGCCACTGCATCTTCGCGCCCAACTCATACGAAATCAGTTTTTCCGGACCATACAAGCTGTCGTCGAGTATGCCGTCGTAGTTGCCATCGAGCCAGTTGCCGGCTGTCACGGTTGAGCGGCCGCCGGGCTTGACTGATCGTCCCACGGTTGCATAGAAATTCATGTTCTCCGCGGCCTTGAACAGCGCATAGGCGCGATAGGTCGTAAAGGTGCTGTCGTAGTCCGGCGTCTGGCGGGTAACCGAGGTCTGTTGGCGTACGCCCGCTGCGGTCAGCGGGCTGTACAGCAAGGTCGATGAGGGGAAATCGACCGTGAACGGGAACACCACGCCAGGCGTGCCCGGCGGGAACGGCGAACCAGCTGCGGTCGTGGTTGCATCCGCACAGGCTAACGGGAACCCAAATGCCAGCGAAGTATTCGCCGGATCGCAGAGCGGGCCATAGATTGATTCGGATTCCTTCGAATGACGGCCCTCGATTTCAAATTCCCATTTATCGGTGGGCTTGAACTCCAGCTTGCCGTAGAAGGACTTGTGATCAAGGCTGCGGCCCCAGAAACGGTCCAACACATTGAGCCGCGCCACCTGCGAATACGCGGTGACCGTTGGAATGAACGGCGGGAACCCGCAGTTAAAGAACGCCGGGAAACAGCTCATGCTCAGTGAATTGGTCTTGTTGTCGTCATCGGCCTTGAACAGCTGGCCACCGACAGTGAAATTGAGCGGGCCTTCGAGATCGCTGGTGTAACGTAATTCCTCGTTGAATTGCTTGGTCTTGGTCTTGGTGGTAAACGCCGACAAGCGATTCGCCGTGTCGATCGTGCCATTCCACACCGCATCATGATCGAGGTCTTCGGACGCGAAGGCGTCAGAGTCCGTCATGCCAGTGAGCGAGGTGAGCGTGCCCTGGGCCAGTTTCCACTCCAGGGTGAGGTTGGCACGGAAGGTCTTGAGCTCGGAACCGGGATACATCTTGCCGGTCTTCGGATCCGGCGTCATGTTAGGCCGCGGACTTCCGATATCGGCGTAGCGCCCGGTGCTGCCCCAGTAAAAGAGCCGCGTCTGGCTACCCACGGCGCCGGTCGCCGGATTAATGCCGGTGCCGGTAAACACGCAGGTCGTGCTGGCAGTTCGCGCTGCTGCATTGGCGCACAGGTTGGCGGCCGCGGGATCGCGCCGCGTGTTAGCACGCAGGTAATACTGCGCACGTACGTCGGCATTGTCCTGCGAATAATCGAGACGCAGCCGCGCGCTGAAATTTTCGGTCGCCTGCCACTTGCTGGTGACCGCGAGGCCATAACCATCGGACGCGCCGACATCGGCGTTCAACGCGACGTTTTTGTAGATCGAATCGCGGTTGTAGTACGTGCCACTGACACGAACCCCGAAGTTATCGTTCACCGGCAAATCAAGGCCGACGCCGGCGTAATAACGGCCTTTTTCGGAACCGTCGAGGCGCACTTCGGCGCCAAACTCCTTGCCGGGGTCCTTGGTGGTGTAACTGATTGCACCGGCAAACGCGGATCGCCCATACAGAGCGGCCTGCGGCCCCTTGACGATTTCAATCTGTTGCAGATCGAACAACTTGCCCGTGGCCAGCAGACCGCCGCCCGCGAACTGAATGCTCTCGCTGGTGATATCGATGCCGTCGATCAAAACCGCAGAATTCACGCGGCCACGAGTCGGCGACAAACCGCGGATCACGATGCGCGTGTCCTGCAGGGATGCGCCGTAATCGAAAATGACCGAGGGGTCGAGGCGCGCGACGTCTTCGTTCGACGAAATATTCTGCCGTTTGATGTCCTCGGCGGTGAAGACGCTGATGCTGAGCGGCACGTCCTGGAGATTTTCGGCGACCTTGCGGGCCTGGACGATGACTTCATCCAGGCTGCCGGACTCGGAGGTGTCGGCAAATGCTGGCACCGTGGCTAACGCACCGAGTGCCATGGCACCGGCCGTACGCAGAACGAATGAGCGAATTCTATTGGCTCGCATCTTGAAATCTCCCCCGATAACGATGATAGGTAGAGACTGCGCGTCCCGCGCCGCTCCCGCCCTGACACTCGAAATCCACTCGTCCCTGAGGGGATTGCCCCTAACGGGCAATGCAATCTGCGCTCTTAGTAACAGACCCACCCGGCAGCGGTCAACCTTGTTGCTCCAGCGCAACCGTATTCTGTTACCACAACTTAAGTTTTTGGGCGGGCCGTCATTCTGTCGGGATATTCGCGCTCGGCCCGCTCGCGGTATTCCGGTGGCAGCTGCGCGACAGATGCGATCTTGACGCCGGAGGCATGCCATACGACATGCCCGGGCCGATCGCCCATGTTCATCCAGCGTGGCCAGCCCTGAAACACCACCGAAGTAAAAGCCGCTGGCAGTCGCTTGCTGCTTTTGCGCGCGAATTCGCGTCGCGGTACGAACATGGACTGACGCTGGCCGTGCATCGGCGGCATGCCCGGCGGATAGACCGTCTGATGCTGCAGCCAGACGTAGTCAGCTAACACATGCCATTGCACCCAAAGTGGTCCTGGCGGCACGGGCCCGAGATCCTCGCCGCTGTAGCGGGCTGGCCAGATGCCGCGCTCGGTGTACTTGAACCCGAGCCCGCCGCCCTGCACCGCCGCTTTGACCGTGTCGGTATTGCCGGTCCAGGGATTCCTGAATTCACTCAGGTACTGGTTGGTGGTGAAGTCGCGAAAGAAAGTAACCGTGTTACCGCACAGGAAATAACCGTCGGGCTGGTGCCGGAACCAGTAGATTTCCATACCTTCGAAACGCAGCAGCGGCACTGGTGTGCTGCCCTCGCCCGCAACCGCGAAGATGACGCCCGTGAACCACCAGGGCACGTCCTCTTCATCGAGACTGCCCTGCATGCGTACCAGGTTGCGCAGGTGTTCAGCGGCAGTCTGAGGCAGGCCCTTGCCAGGTTCAGCAGTCCCGGCGCTTGCCGCCGCTGCGGCGGGTCTGGTCGCGGCCGCAAACTCCGCGCCAAACCCTAACATCGCCGGCAGCAGGTCGCGCCGCTGCATCAATCGACGAGCTTGACCACGACCTTGCCGTCGACACCGATGTCGGACACATCGATCTTGACGCCGACGCAGGCGGCGTAGCCGTGCAGGCGCGGCTTCATCCACAGTTCGTGGACTTCCTCGGACGTCATGTCGAACTGGCCGATCCTGCGGCTGATGTTGAGCACCATGGTGAACGGGAAGGTGAACTCGCGCCGGCCCTTCTCAACCTTGAGATCGAGGCACAGTTGATACAGGCAGGCGGTGCGATCGAACATGCCGATCAGCGCAATTTCCTTCTCGCCGGTCTTTTCGATGATGCCCTTCATGCGGGCGAGCATCGGCTGCATGGTCTTGATGTCGTGCTCGACCAGTTCCTTGACCAGGCCCTTGTCCTTGGCGAATTGCAGGGCGGTCAGGTGCATCTTGACCAGCGCGTCGTTCATTTCGTGCTGGTACGGCACCGAGTCCTTGAGCGTGCGGATCGCCAGCGCGACCGCCTGACCTAACAATTCCTCGCGGCCTTCAAAACCGCTGGAGGTGCCCGCCATGGGATTATGACCGCCGCCGACGCCCGGCGGCGGACCGCCCACGCCCGGAGGTGGACCACCGACTCCCGGTGGCGGACCGCCGGCCCGGGACCCTTCGCTGCTAACAGCTCGCTGCGCTTCGCTCATTGCCTGCACCTCTCTATGACGCAATGATGCAAACTAGAGCATGCCGACCGCGCGTCGGTCAATGCGGGGCTTGCACATGGTCCAAAAGCACCCCGCGGCGGGACAATCGCGCGGTTAACGATCGGTTCGCAAGGAGCGCTGAGCAATGTTCATTAATTTCTGGTACCCGGTGGTACGTGCCGAGGACTTGAGCACCACGCCGCAACGGGTGCGCATCCTGGCGCATGACTTCGTGGTGTTCCGCGACAAGGAAGGCAAGCCCGCGGTGCTGTCCGATACCTGCGTGCACCGTGGCGCCTCGCTGGGCATGGGCAAGTGCAAAGATGGCACCGTCCAGTGCCCTTATCACGGCTGGCGCTATGACCGCGACGGCAAGTGCACCCGCATCCCGTCGATCGGCATGAAGACGCCGCCGCCGCCGCGCGCCCGCGTCGACTCCTACCCGGTCGAGGAGAAATACGGCATCGTCTTCGCTTTCCTGGGCGACCTGCCCGCCGAAGAACGCCCGCCGATCATGCCGGTGGAAGAACACGGCACGCCCGAGTGGCGCTCCACGGTCATCACCTTCGACATCAATTACCACTACGAGCGTTCCATCGAGAACGGCCTCGATCCGGCACATAACGAGTACGTGCACACGACCCACGGTTATCAAGGTGATCGCGAAGACAGCTACCTGATGATGGAATTGCGTCCGCACAAGAACAACCCCTGGGGTTTTGGCTTCCTGTCGACGTTCGATGCGCCGCCGCTCAAGAATCCGGTGATGCGCTTTGCACGTCCCAAGGGCGGCAAGATGGAGGCCGGCTCGGGCACCTACGGCCCGAACCACATGTGGACCTTCATCAATTTCTCGGCCAAGGCCTCGATGCATCAATACATGTTCGAAGCGCCGATCGACGAGACCCATACGCGCGTGTTCCTGCTCAACGAGCGCAACGTGCTGTTTGGCAAGAAAGCGCCATGGAAGTGGCTGAACGACTGGCTCGACAAGAAGGTCAACCAGCGCAACGTGTTCATCGCCTCGCAGGACATCAAGGTCATGAACGAGGTGTATCCGCGCCTGACACCGCCGACCCGCGCCAAGGAACTGATGATGCCCGCCGACAAGGTCATCCTGCAGTATCGCGACAAGCTCGACGAGTTTGAACAACGTGGCTGGCGCATGGACATGGAAAGACTCAAGGCGTTGAAAGCCAGGGGCGATGTCATCACGGCCATCCCCAGCCCGGCGCGCCGCGAAACCAAGGCCTGGGTGCTGGATACCGCGCCGCTGGTTGCACCAAAGGCCGCCGGGAGCCAGGTGGCGCAGCAGGCGGCCGGCTGATCGTCGCTCACCCGGACTTTGGGCATTGACTGACTGGGGCCGTACCCGACAGGGTCGGCCCCTTTTCTGTTGCGGGAACCCACCGGAAACCTGGTCCATGAATCAAGATGCGGCGCCGTTGCAACTGAAGATCGGTCCCTGGGAGTTTGTACCCGGTGTCACGCGCGGCCATTTCTATTCGTTGTTAGGCGCGTCGTTTTTCACGATTGCACTGCTGTCGATCATCGGCAACCTGCAACCGTACTTTTTTCGCGAAGTGCTCGGCGTACCGGACAGTGAAGTTGGCAAACTCGCGGGCAATCTCGCCGGCTTCAACGAAATCATTTTCATAATCGCCGCGAGCCTGGTCGGCGCCGCATCGGACAAGGCAGGCCGGCGCGGGATCTACGCGGTCGGTTTTGTCCTGATGGCGCTTGCCTATGTCCTTTATCCGCTGGCAACGCAGCCCGGCCAGCTGTATGCGTTTCGCGGCATCTTCGCCGTCGGTGCCGCCTGCGTGTCGGCCATGATTGCCGCCGTGATCGCCGACTACGCGGTCGAAAAGACCCGCGGCCGGCTGGTCGGCATCTGCTTCTTCCTCAATGGCATCGGCATCGCATCGCTGATCGGGGTCGGCGCAGGATTGCCGCGGATTCTCGAAAAGATGGGGGTTGCACCCGAGCAGGTCGCGCGCTGCTCGTACTGGAGCATCGCCGCGCTGTGCCTGGTGCCGCTGCTGATCGTTGCCTTTGGACTGCAGCCCGGCGCGCCAGCCAGGGTCGCGGCACGCGAGCCGTTGCTGGCGACGCTGCGGATCGGCCTGGGCGCGGCGCGCGAACCGCGCGTTTTGTTAGCTTACCTGTCGGCCTTCGTGTCGCGCGGCGACCTGGCGGTGCTGTCGACGTTCTTCCTGCAGTGGCTGACGATCGTTGGCGCCGGCAATGGCATGACCACGGCCGAGGCACAGGCCGCGGGCCGGGTGTTCTTCGTTGTCACGCAACTCGCGGCAACCCTGTGGGCCGTCGTCGTCATCCTGTTCGTCGACCGGATCGACCGCACGCTCGCAGTCGCGCTGGCCATGATGCTCGCCGCCGTCGCCTACCTGACCGTCGGGCTGACGCCGGACCCGTTGTCGCCGGCGATGTATTTCGCGGCCATTTTGTTAGGTATCGGTGAAATGAGCGGCATTCTCGCGTCCCAGTCGCTGGTCGGCCAGGTATCCGCGGATCGCGGCCGCGGCGCCGTCATCGGCGTCTTCAGCATGTTCGGGGCCGCCGGCATCCTGTCGATCACGTTCATCGGCGGCCGCCTGTTTGACAGTTGGCGTCCATCCGCGCCCTACATTGTCATGGGCGTCGCCGACGCCGTGTTAGCTGCCGTGGCGCTCGTGATATATTTCCGCACGCGCCTACCCCGGACGACCGCATGAACGAACTCGAATTCATCCGCCAGCAGGTTTCCACCGAACGCGCGCATATGGGCGCAGCCCGCGCCGCAATGTCCGCGGCGCTGGCCGCCGACTACCCGCTCGCCGTGCTGGAGCCGTTCGCGCGGGCCGCGGCACGCTACCTGGTATTCGTGGTGCGCCGTTTCAATCGCCAGGACCTGGAGCATTGCGCCATCCTGCAGCCGCTGATTCCGGCCAACGACACGACCGACCACAAGACCCTCGCCGACCTGGCCGAGACCCTGTGGCTGAGCAGCCGGGCGATCGAGGAGTTGGGAGCAGCGCTTGAGTCCCCGCCGCCAGAGTTGTTAGCCGCCTGCAGGACTTACAACCAGTTTTACAGCGACGTGCTGGTCCGGCGGCGGCACGCGATCTATCACCTGTTCGAGCAACACTACAGCGTCGTGGAGTGGCGGCGCGCGTCGTTCGTCCATGCCGATTCCATCCTGGAGGAACGCGAATTGTTTGACGCGGTCGGCCGCGCACTGCCCACCGGTATCGAACTCAGATCGCCGGGACGGCCGGCCGACGCCAACAAGGGCCCCTGAGGTACCGTGAGCGAACCCGCAGTACATGCGATCGTACTGGCGGCCGGCGAAGCGCGCCGCTTCGGTTCGCCGAAACAATTGGCGCGCATCGGCGATCGGCCACTGCTGCCGCTGGCGGTGTCCCGCGCAGTGCAGGTCGCAGGACACGCGGTCACCGTCGTGTTAGGCGCCTATGCGACCGAACTGACGCCGGCGCTGCGTCACGCGAGTGTCGGCCTGGCAATCAACCGCAACTGGCGCGAGGGAATTTCGAGTTCGATCCGGGCGGGCCTTGCCCAGGTGCCGGGCTCCGCCGACGCCGTGCTGGTCCTGTTAGCCGACCAGCCGGACGTCACGCATGACGACCTGGCGCGGCTCACGGGCGCCTGGCGCGCGCAACCCGAGTGGATCGCGGCCGCCAGTTTCGGCGGTACAGTCGGTGCCCCGGCGATCTTTCCGCGCTGGTGTTTCGGCGACCTGCAGCAGCTGCAGGGCGACCGTGGCGCGCGCGTGATCCTGCAGCGCCACATGGAGCGTGTGATCCGGGTGACCATGCCATCAGCGGCGATCGACATCGACACCCCGGAGGACCTGCTGGCGCGCGAAGAAGCGCACCGTGCCGCCATCCCCGCGCCGCTGACGCAGGACCCGCAGCAGAATGTTGCCGCCCCGAGCGCGCCTGACAGCCTGACACTCGCGCCCGACGACGCTAGCTGATTCGCGCGGGTCCTGGGCCCCGCTCTGCGGTGAGCGTGCTGCCCGCTTCCAGACCTAACACACTGGCGAGCCCGGCGCGCATTTCCCAGGCCGCGTACGCGCCTGGCTGCAGCGCCACCCGGCGCGGTGGCAGCGCCCGCAGGCAACGCAGCACGCGGCCTTCCCGATCGGTGAACACGGCATCGATGGCGAAGCCCAGCCCAAACGTGTGAATGGCCCGGCAGTGCGTGATTCGCAGCGCGAGCGCGTTGGGGATCGGCGCCAGCCCCATCAGCCCGAGCGCGCGCTCCAGGAAGGACTCGCATTGCCAGACGTTGACGTCAACTGCCTGGCCGTTGTGCAGCAAGCGGCCGGCATTCATTCCCGGGCGCCCCCGCCGGCGCGTGTTAGACCGTCCGCGGCGCCGGCGCCGCCAGCTCCGGCCAGGGACGACCGATTGCTCAGAGTGTCCTGCCTCGCCGACGGCGCCGTACCCCCAATGTTGCCCCCGGACTCGCGCCCCACTCCCTGGCGGTTCGCAGTCAGCTCGTACGCGCCCAGCAGCAACAGCGCCACACAGGCAATGAGCACCATTGCCTCGAACAGACCCTGACCGACTGATTGACGACGCATGAACGGCCTTCCCTGGCTGCCGCGATCCCGTGGACCCCGCGGCAATTACAGTTCAGCCGCGGCCGCGGGACCAGCCGCATATCTGGCCCGTTGATCCGCAAACGCCGTGGCGGCGCATTTCTGGCGCGAATACGGGATAATGCGTCGCAGTCATCAATCATCTTCCGGAGTTGCGATGCGTCGCCTGAAACCTGTTTTCCTGCTGGCCGCACTGTTGAGCGGTGTTAGCTTTGCCGACGAAGGCATGTGGACCTTCGATAATTTTCCGCTCGTGCGGGTCAACTCGCAGTACGGCCTGAAACTGGACCAGCAGTGGCTGGACCAGGTGCGTCTCGCCTCGGTGCGCCTGCAGAATTGCAGCGCCAGTTTTGTATCTCCAGATGGCCTAATCCTGACCAATCACCATTGTGCGGAATCCTGCCTCGCCGAAAATTCCAGCAAGGAAGCGAGTCTGATCGACAGCGGATTTCTCGCCCCGGATCGCAGCCGCGAGCTGCGCTGCCGTGTGCAGATCGCCGACATCCTGATCGCCATGGATAACATCACCGCACAGATCGGCGCAGCGACCGCCAGCCTCGGCGCTGCGGAGGCTAACGAGGCTCGCAAGCGCAAGCTGACCGAACTGGAATCAAGCTGCGAAGCGGCCGCGGCGAAAGACAAAAAGTCCGGCCCGCTGAAATGCCAGGCGGTCACGCTCTATAACGGCGGCCAGTACTTCATGTACAAGTACCGGCGTTACAGCGACCTGCGGTTGGTGTTTGCGCCCGAGGCAGCGATCGCCGCGTTTGGCGGCGATCCGGACAATTTCCAGTATCCGCGCTGGTGCCTCGACATGTCCTTGATGCGGGTTTATGACGAACAAGGCAAGCCCGTTCACAGCGTCAATTATCTGCCCATCAATTTTGACGGGCCCACAGCAGGCGAAGCCGTATTCGTGTCCGGCAACCCCGGCACGACCAATCGCCTTCTGACGGTTGCCGAATACCTGCAGTCGCGCAACCTGGAGTTACCGGGCGCCTTGCTGCGCAGCAGCGAGCTGCGCGGCCGCTACCTGCAGTTCGCCAAGACCAGCCCGACCGCGGAACGCATCGTTGCCGAGCCGCTCAACGGTCTCGAAAATGGCATCAAGGTGCGCCGCAAGCTGCTGGACGCATTGCTGGACGATTCGTTGATTGCATCCAAACGGACGGCAGAACAGGCGCTGCGCCAACAGGTTGCTTCGCGTGCCGATCTCGCCAAGGATTTCGGCGATCCCTGGCGTGACATAGAGCAGGCGCTGGCGGTCGAACGTGACATGTATTTCGAGTACGTGTTTCTCGAGGGCGGCGCCGGCTTCAACAGCCGCCTGTTCCGCTATGCGCGGGCACTGGTCCGGGCCGCCGATGAGCGCGCCAAACCTAACACGGAGCGCCTGCGGGAGTTTACCGATGCCGGTCTGCCGCGCCTCGAACAGCAGCTGAAGGCGGCGGTCCCGGTTTATCCGGAACTCGAAGAATTGACCTTGTCGTTTTCGCTGCAACGCATGCGCGAGTGGCTGGGCCCTGACCACGCGGTCATTCGCAGCCTGTTGGTAACGGCATCGCCGGACGAACTCGCGGCGCGTGTGATCAAGGGCACGCAGCTGCAGGATCCGGCG
This sequence comes from Gammaproteobacteria bacterium, assembly GCA_043738315.1. Lineage (GTDB taxonomy): Bacteria > Pseudomonadota > Gammaproteobacteria > Steroidobacterales > Steroidobacteraceae > UBA964. The sequence goes on along the minus strand of JAYUGT010000295.1, from coordinate 585 downwards.
GTGCGTGCCGCGCTGTTTGCCGGCGGCGCAGCCGCGGTCAAGGCGTCCACGGACCCGATGATCGAGCTGGCCCGCAGCGTTGACGCCGCGGCCCGGGCGCTGCGCAAGCGGCACGAAGACCAGGTCGAAGGACCGATCGACAACGCATCCGAAAAAATCGCCCGTGCCCGCTTTGCGATTCTCGGCACCGCCGTGTACCCGGATGCAACCTTCACGCCGCGCCTCAATTTCGGCAGTGTGCAGGCCTGGCGCGAAAACGGCGTCGATCTGGCGACTTTCACCACGCTGGCGCGCGCCTTCGAACGCGCAACCGGCGCCGATCCGTTCCGGATCCCGGATCGCTGGCTCGCGGTGCGCGACCAGCTCGACATGAGCACCAGGTTCAACCTGTCGACCAACAGCGATATCGTCGGCGGCAACTCGGGCAGCCCGCTGATCAACGCGCGTGGCGAACTCGTTGGCCTGCTGTTCGACGGCAACGTCCACTCGATCGCCGGCGACTACTGGTTCGATACCGCAAAAAACCGCGCGATCGCGGTGCATCCGGCGATCATGCGCGAGGCGCTCAGCAAGGTTTACAAGGCG
>JAYUGT010000294.1:0-7383 GCA_043738315.1 Gammaproteobacteria bacterium | reverse complement strand
GAACGGCAACGTGGCGACTTCGGTGACCCGATAAACAAGCGCCGGGCGGCCGTCAAACCAGGTCACGACGAAATAGTCACCCTTGGACGGGCGCGCCGAGGGATCGCGCTCGTATTCGGCCGCCAGCGCAAAGGTGCCGGTCTTCTCTCCCGACGCAATCAGCGGCACGAGGATGTTAGCCATCTCAGCGCTGCGGCCAAAGGTCCGGGTCTTGTAGCCTGTGGCGGGCAGCCCGGGTACGACGGCGCGTGCGGCCTGCCAGAAAGTTTCCAGGGCTGTGCTCATGTTCGTGTCCTCACGGGCGGCTATTTCTTCCTCTTGGCTGTTGGCTTACGCGCCGAGGATACCGCCTTCGCCTTGCGTTTCGGCTTGGGCTTGAGCTTGGGTTTAGCTTTGGTTTTGACCCTAACGGGCGGCTTGCGCCTGCCTGCAGCCACCGGCACGCCGCGCAACTGGTCAATGATCGCCGGATTTTCCAGCGTCGAGACATCCTGCGTGATCGGCTCGCCGCGCGCCACGGCGCGCAGCAGCCGGCGCATGATTTTGCCGGAACGGGTCTTCGGCAGGTTGTCGGTGAAGCGGATTTCATCGGGCTTGGCGATCGCGCCGAGCTGTTCCGCCACCCAGTCGCGCAGCTCTTTTGTCAGCTGCTCCGCCGCCTTGCCTTCCGGGCGCGCGCCCTTGCAGACCACATAGGCGAACACGGCTTCGCCCTTGATTTCATGCTGCTTGCCAACCACGGCGGATTCAGCCACGCGCACATGCGCGACCAGCGCGGACTCGATTTCCATTGTGCCGAGCCTGTGCCCGGCCACATTCAACACATCGTCGATGCGGCCCATGATCCAGTAGTACCCGTCCTTGTCGCGATGCGCGCTGTCGCCCGCGACATAGAAACGCTTCTGGAATTTTTCCCAGTAGGTCTTGAGGTAGCGATCGTTGTCGCCCCAGATGGTGCGCAGCATCGACGGCCAGGGTTTGCGGATAACGAGGTAACCGCCCGCATCCGGCTGAGTCACGGCGTTGCCGTGATCATCGACAATATCGGCAAATATGCCGGGCAAGGGACGCGTGCAGGAGCCGGGCTTGGTCGGCGTCGCTCCCGGCAGCGGCGCAATCATGATGGCGCCGGTCTCGGTCTGCCACCAGGTATCCACGATGGGGCATTTCTCCCTGCCGATCACGCGCTGGTACCACATCCAGGCTTCCGGATTGATCGGCTCACCGACGCTGCCTAACAAACGCAGCCGCGATAGATCGTACTTTGCCGGGATCTCATCGCCCAGTTTCATCAGCGCACGGATCGCCGTGGGCGCGGTGTAGAAAATCGTGACGCCGTGCTGCTCGCAGATCTGCCAGAAGCGCCCGCCGTCCGGAAAGGTCGGCGCGCCTTCATACATGACGATCGTGGCGCCCGAGGCCAGCGGCCCGTAGGCGACGTAGCTGTGACCGGTCACCCAACCGACATCGGCGGTGCACCAGAACACATCGTCGTCATGCAGGTCGAAGACCCAGCGCGCGCTGAGCTTCACACCTAACAAATAGCCGGCGCTGGAATGCTGGATGCCCTTGGGCTTGCCGGTGGAGCCCGAGGTGTAGAGCAGGAACAGCGGGTGCTCGGCATTGACCCATACCGGTGTCGAGGTGGCGGCCGCGCCGGCGGTCAGCTCATGCCACCACAGATCACGGCCCGGCTGCATGAACACCGGCTGGGCGGTGCGCCGCAGCACCACGACTTTCCCGATGCTCGGGCAGGAGTCGTGCAATGCTTTGTCAGCGGCCGCCTTGAGTTCAACGATGTGGCCGCCGCGCCAGCCGCCATCGGCGGTCACCAGCACTTTGGCGCCCGCGTCTTCGATGCGATCGCGGAGCGAAATGGCGGAAAAGCCGCCGAAAACCACCGAATGCACCGCGCCGATGCGCGCGCAGGCCTGCATCGCGACGATGGCCTCGGGCACCATGGGCATGTAGATGACGACCCGGTCGCCCGCCACCACGCCTAACGACGTGAGCACGTTCGCAAAGCGGCAGACATCGGCGTGCAGCTCGCGATAGGAAATGCGGCGCGTATCGCCGGGCTCGCCCTCAAAAATGATCGCGGTCTTGTGGCCGCGCTCGGCGAGATGCAGGTCGAGGCAATTCCAGGACACATTCAGCTCGCCGTCGGTGAACCAGCGGTAGTTCGGCGCCTGCGAATCGTCCAGCGTGACGGTGAACGGCTTTTTCCACCAGACCTCGTTGCGCGCCTGCTCGGCCCAGAAGCCGAGCGGGTCCGCGGCCGCGCGCCGGTGCATCAGGTCGAGCTCGGCGGCGCTTACCCGGGCGCGCGCCTTGAATTCCGCCGCGGGCGGAAATACCCGCTGCTCATGCAGTGTGGATTCGATGTTCTTGTCGCTCATGACGCGATTTTAGCAACCCGCTCGGCCTGCCGGCGCAGCATTGGACCAAATCCCAGTCGATCACAAAACTGCTCGATTTCCGGCAGTAACGGCGCCCTGCGGCGTATGGCCTCAGTGCCCAGGACCAGCGGCATGTCGCAGACAATCCTTGTTAGTTCGCGCGCCAGCATCGCCGCGTCGCGATGCTCCAGCAGCTTCGCGCCGAGCTTGGACGCGCCGCGTATCGGCAGCGCCGCCACCCGGTCGATATTCTGGTAGATCTCCTCCAGCGTCGCGAACTCGGTCAGCAGCGCCGCTGCGGTCTTCGGCCCCACGCCGGGCACGCCCTTGATGTTGTCGACACTGTCGCCAGTCAGGGCAAGATAATCGGCAAAGCGTTCGGCTTCGACGCCGTAGTGCTCCGCGATCTGGTGATGCTCGAGCTTGAGGTTGTCGGCGTAATTCCAGTAGATGTCGCCGCGCCGGATCAGCTGCGCCAGGTCCTTGTCACGCGTCACCACGGTACTGGGCCAGCCCGCTGCGCGCGAACGCGTCACCAGCGTGCCGATGATGTCATCGGCTTCGTATTCGTTGCTCGACAGCGCGGTCGCCCCGATCAGGTCCGCGAACTCGCGGCAGGCGCCGAACTGCCATTTCAGATCGGGCGGCGCCGGCTCCCTGTTAGCTTTGTATGGCGGGTACAGCCGGTTGCGAAATGAGCTCTCCAGGCTCTCATCGAATGCGACGGCGATGTACTCGGGTTTCGCGCGCTCGATCAGGTCGCTGAGAAAACGTGCGAAGCCAAACACCGCGTGCACCGGATTGCCATCGCGATCCTGCATATCCGGCGGCATGGAGTAATAGGCACGGAAAATATAAACCGACGCGTCGATGAGGTAGATCACGCGCCGGAGTCTACGCCCAGCGGCGTGGCAACTCAGCTCAGCCAGTTCTGCAGGCGCCGATGCAGCGGGCTGGAGCGCGGGAAATGCGCCAGCAGGTATTCCATCTGGTCGGCGAGCACGCGGCGGCCCTTGAGGAAGATGTATTCCGCGTAGGTCGGCGTGAACGGCACCGCGATCAGCTGCATGTGCGCCTGCTCCGGCGTGCGCGAGGCCTTGAGGTTGTTGCAGACCCGGCAGGCCGTGACCACGTTAGTCCAGACATCGCGGCCACCCTGGCTGAAGGGCCGGATGTGATCGCGCGACAGCTCGCGGGCTGCGAAGCGCTGGCCACAATAGAGGCAGACATAGGCGTCGCGGCGGAACAGGGTCTGGTTGTTGAGCGGCGGCACGTAGTCGTGGCGGGTGTTGCCGGGGTTGGCCGTGTGCCCGACGGTCGCGATAATGGAATTTACTTCCAGGATGGTGCGCCGGCCCGAGCGCGCGTTGACGCCGCCATAGAGGTTATACAGCGGGGTGCCGCAGGTGTAGGCCACCTGGTCCTGGTGATAGAGCCGCGCGGCTTCCTTGTAGTCGATCCACTCGAGCGGCATGCCGGCGACGTCGGTCCGCAGCACGTGATGATGCAGCGCAGCCAAGCCCGTCCGGGCGGCGATCTTGAGGTCGTCGTCAGGTTTCCGGTCTGCGCGTTCCAGATCAATGCCGTTCATATCGCGGTTCATATCTCCGAGCTGGGCCATTAAACCTTTAAAGATACGGCACGGCTGTGCGAAAATTCAAATAGTTGAGAATTTAGTGTGCCGCCCGACCCGGGCCGGCTGGGAGACCTACCAGATGCCAGTGACCATAGGTGCGCTTCGCGAAAGCGCACCCCAGGAAACCCGTGTTGCCCTCGTTCCCGAGGTTGCGGAGAAGTTGGCCCTGGCGGGCGCCCGGGTATTGCTGGAGCACGGCGCCGGTGTCAGCGCCCAGTTCCCCGACGCCCTGTACAAGAAAGCCGAACTGGTCGACGCCGCCACGGTGTTGGCGCAGAGCGATGTGCTGCTGGCGGTGCAACCGCTGAGCGTGGCGCAGATTGGCGCCCTCAAGCCGGGCGCCGTGGTCGTCGGCTACATGCAGGCCCACACCCGGCACGACCAGGTGCGCGCCCTGCGCGACCGCAAGCTGACCAGTTTCGCGATGGAATTCATTCCGCGCATTTCGCGCGCGCAGTCGATGGACGCGCTGTCGTCGCAGGCGGCGATCGCCGGCTACAAGGCCGTGCTGATCGCAGCTAACACGCTGGACAAGTTCATGCCGATGCTGACCACTGCGGCGGGCACGATCCGGCCGGCGACCGTGCTGGTCATCGGCGCGGGTGTCGCGGGCCTGCAGGCGATCGCCACCGCGCGCCGCCTCGGCGCGGTCGTCGAAGCCTATGACGTGCGCAGCGCGACCCGGGAGCAGGTCAAGTCGCTGGGCGCCAAGTTTGTCGACGTCGGCGTCAGCGCCGAAGGCAGCGGCGGCTATGCGCGCGAGCTGACCGCTGAGGAAAAGGCCAGGCAGCAGGAAGTGCTGGACGCTCGCATCGCCGCGAGCGACGCCGTCATCACGACCGCGTCCGTGCCGGGACGGCGCGCGCCTTTGATCGTGTCGCGCGCCGCGGTCGAGCGCATGAAGGCCGGCGCAGTAATCGTCGACATCGCCGCGGAACAGGGCGGCAATTGCGAACTGACCAAAGCAGGCGAGACCGTGCAGCACGGCGGCGTGAAGATCATCGGCCCGGTGAACCTCGCCAGCACGCTTGCCTACAACGCCAGCGAAATGTACGCGCGCAACATCCTCAATTTCCTGCGTCCGGCCATCGACAAGGGCGAACTGAAAATCGACTGGACCGATGAAGTGTTCGCGCAGTCCTGCCTGACGCACGACGGCGTGGTTCGCCACGAAGCCACGCGCGCCGCGTTAGGCTGAAAGTAACCTGGAGTAGACGATCATGACCGGAATCATTGCTCTGTACATTTTCATGCTGGCCGGCTTCGTCGGTTACGAAGTCATCGCGCGCGTGCCGGTCATCCTGCATACGCCGCTGATGTCGGGCTCGAACTTCGTGCACGGCATCGTGCTGGTCGGCGCCATGGTTGCGCTCGGCAACGCCGACAGCACGCTTGGCAAGATCGTCGGCGTCGTCGGCGTGGCATTGGCGGCCGGCAACGCCGTGGGCGGCTACGTGGTGACCGAGAGAATGCTGGAGATGTTCAAGTCCAGCGGCCAGAAGAAGCCGGGCAAGTCGGCGCATTAAAAAAATTATTGTAGGAATTTGACTGCCATGCAGGATTTACTGACCGCCGAAACGCTGATCCAGGCGAGCTACTGGGTCACCGCCGTGCTTTTCATCATGGGCCTGAAGCGCATGAGCTCGCCCGTGACTGCGCGCAGCGGCATCCTCTGGGCGGGTGCCGGCATGCTGGTCGCAACGCTGGTCACGTTCGCCTACCCCGGCATGAGCAACATGCTGTGGATCATTGCCGGCATCGTCGTCGGCAGCTTGTTTGCGTGGTGGAAAGGCAGCCGGGTCGCAATGACCGACATGCCGCAGATGATTGCGCTCTACAACGGCATGGGCGGCGGCGCGGCGGCGGCGATTGCCGCGGTGGAGCTGTACAAAAGCGCGGATCACGGCGCCGAACATTCGCTGTCGGTGACGGTCGGACTGCTTGCGGCGCTGGGCGGCATCATCGGCGCGGTGTCCTTCAGCGGCAGCCTGATCGCCTGGGGCAAGCTCGACGGCAAGATCAACAGGGCGTTCCGCTTCCGCGGCCAGCAGGTCGTCAACCTGCTGTTGCTGGCAGGTGCGCTGGTGTGCGGCGTGCTGGTGGCGTTCAAGCTGGACGCTTCCGCAGGCATGGTGACCGCGTTTTTCGCGCTGGCCCTGGTGTTAGGTGTGCTGATGACACTGCCGATCGGCGGTGCCGACATGCCGGTGGTCATTTCGCTCTATAACGCGCTGACCGGTCTCGCGGTCGCGTTCGAGGGCTTTGTGCTGAACAACGCGGCGATGATCATCGCCGGCACGGTGGTCGGCTCCGCCGGCACGCTGCTGACACAGTTGATGGCCAGGGCGATGAACCGTTCGCTCGGCAACGTGCTGTTCTCAGGATTCGGCGACACCGGCGGCGAAGCGACCGGCACGGTCAGCGGGTCGATGAAACCGATCGAGGCGGCCGACGTCGGCGTGATGATGGCCTTTGCGCAGAAAGTGATCGTGGTACCGGGCTATGGCATGGCGGTCGCGCAGGCACAGCACAAGGTCTGGGAACTGTGCCAGCAGCTGATCGAGCGCGGCGTCTCCGTCAAGTTTGCGATCCATCCGGTTGCGGGCCGCATGCCCGGCCACATGAATGTCTTGTTAGCTGAGGCGGGCGTGCCGTATGAACTCATCCAGGACCTGGAAGAAATCAACGGTGAGTTCGACACCTGCGACGTGGCGCTGATCATTGGCGCCAACGACGTCGTGAACCCGGTGGCGCGCACCGACAAATCGTCGCCGATCTATGGCATGCCGATCCTGAATGCCGACAAGGCGAAGAACGTCATCGTCGTCAAGCGCGGCAAGGGCGCCGGCTTTTCCGGCATCGAAAACGCGCTTTTCTATCTCGACAACACGCGCATGTTGTACGCCGACGGCCAGCGTGCTGCGATCGACCTGATTACCGCCGTCAAGGCGGTTGACTAGCGCTCAGCGCGGCGGCAGCGCCGGACGCGGAATCGCTCCCGCACGGCGCGCGCGCGCGGCACGCAGGACATCCAGCATCCTGCGGCGCTCGTCGGGAGTCGCGGTTCGCCAGGCTTCGCGCAGCATGCGCCGCCGTTCCGGCGGCAGCGACTTGAAACGCTTGAAGCCCTCGCGCACCGCATCCTGCTGGTCCGGCGACAGCGATTCAAACTGCTGCCAGCGGTTGCGCACCATGCGCCGCTGGTCGTCATCCATGTCGCGCCAGCGCGCAAAGCGCTCGCGGGCCCGCTCGCGCTGATCGGGCGTCATTGCCAGCAGACGTTCGCTGCCGCGAGTCAGGGCCTGCTGGCGCTGCGGCGGCATCTGGTCCCAGTTCGGTGCGAACCGG
>JAYUGT010000293.1:0-7427 GCA_043738315.1 Gammaproteobacteria bacterium | reverse complement strand
GCTGTGCCTCAGGTCTCAGACGTCAGGACAGGATTTGCCGCGGCATTTGCCGCGTTCGACATAACAAGAAAAGATTTAACAGATGCTGGCCGCCGGGGCGCGAATCAATGCAGCTTCAGCGTGCCTTTCTCATTGAACGGGATGCTGCGCAGGATTCCCGAGGCCAGCGCGACCTTGCCGTGTATGTTGTATTCGATGGCATCGGGCGTGCCGCCGCGATTGCCACCCAGCGTCTTGACCAGCATGCCCGCCATGTTAGCCGTCACCATCATGTCGAATTCGGCCTCGCCCATGCGTGGCACGGTGAAACTGTTAGCTGTCATGCCGTGCCCGAATTCCTCACCGGCGACATCGATGGCGTAAGTGATGCCCCTGACCGCCAGCTCACGATCGTTCGGGTTCTGCACGCGCATGCGGACTTTGAGACGCTGCTCAAACAGGTCGCCCTTGACGAGCTGCGCGTCGACCAGCGACAGCCGCGGAGTTTCCATGCGGCCACCGAGCGCGCCGCAGCTGGCAATCAAGGTGCTCGCTGCCAGAACCGCGAGCGTTCTCTTTAGCGCCATCACAAGGCCTCCATCAGATCCCGACTGACTGTAGCAGACCTGGCTGAACCCAGGCTTAGCGGCCGGTCACAGGAATCAGACCCGGCCCGCCGCCGCAAGTTCGCCGTGCAAATGCCGGGCAAGCGCCCCGGTCAACGCCTCCTTGGGAAGCTGCCAGCTCCAGTTGCCGTCTGGTTTGCCTGGGGTGTTGTAACGCGCCTCGCTGCCGAGATCCAGCAGGTCCGGCACCGTCAGCACCGCCAGGGCGGCCCGCGACTTGAGCAATTCCCGGCGCATGGCTGTCGCCAGCTGCCCCGGTGCCACGCCAAGCCGGGCACAGGCACGCCGCAAGGTCTCACTGTCGAGACCTAACACCCAGCCGGGTGTCGTATCGTTGTCGTGGGTACCGAGATACGCCACCGAGTTCGCGCGAAAATTCCCGGGCAGATGCAGATTGGCGGGATCGCCGTCGAAGGCGAACTGCATGACATGCATGCCGGGCAGCGCAAACTGGTCGCGCAGCGCGTGCACGTCCGGCGTAATTTCACCGAGGTCTTCGGCGATGAAAGGCAGCTGCGGGAAATCGGTGCGCACGGCGGCGAGGAAATCGGCGCCAGGCGTGTCCCGCCAGTGCCCCGTGCGCGCATTGCCTGAGCCGGGCGCCACCACCCAGTGCGCGGCCAGTGCGCGGAAGTGATCGATGCGCAGCCAGTCGCAGCGGTGCAGCGCCGCGCGTATCCGGCGGCGAAAATGCGCAAAGCCGTTAGCGCTCGCATAATGCCAGTCGTAGACCGGGTTGCCCCATAACTGGCCATCGGCCGAGAAATAGTCAGGCGGTACGCCGGCTAACAAGGCCGGCCTGCCCTGCGCATCCAGCACAAATTCGCGGCGATGAACCCAGACATCGACCGCGTCCGGCGCTACGTACATGGGCAGGTCGCCGATCAGCCGGATGCCGTGCCGGTGCGCGTGTGCGCGCAGCGACCGCCACGCCTGTTCGAACGCGAGTTGCTGCAGCTCGACCGCCCGTATCTCGGGAGCTAACAGCACCCTTGCGTTTGTCAGCCGGTCGGTATCGCGATCGCGCAGCTCCGGAGGCCAGTCAGCCCAGCTCAAGCCGTGACGGGTCGCGAGCGCCTCATACAGCGCATAATCCGACAGCCAGTCGCTGTTGTCGGTTCTGAAGCGCTCGAGCCCATGGTCATTGGCTGGACTGGCCGCCGGCAGCAAGGCGGCATTGCCGGCACAGTCCGACCGCACCCAGTACGGTGAGCCGTCGGATCCGACCGGACCTAACGGCAGCATCTGCCAGACACGGAACCCGGCCGCGGCCAGCCAATCGACAAACTCATGCGCGGGAGCACCCAGTGCGCCCGGCCCCAGCGCGGCCGGGTGCAACAGCACGCCCGCAGCGCGGTGGCCGCCGGTCAGCGCATGCTCAACCATCGGCCCGACGCATGCTGCCGCCACCCTCCACCGCACCACCGCCGCGCGATAATGGTTGTTCCAGCACCGCCGGCGGCTCCTCGCCTAACAATCGGTACAGCGCGGTCAGCTGCCGGCGATACAGCAGGTCAAAACTCGCGACTGCCTCGGCGGGATTGTAGTCGCCGAACCACCAGAACCAGTCGGAACTCTCACACTGCGCCAACTGGTGTTGCGCGGCGGCCAACTGCTCTGCAGACAGCCGCCCCGACGCGCGCACCGCATCGAAGCAGTTTTTTGCGGCGCACAGCAGCTCCCAGGCCTGGTTCTTGTCCGCATCGCCCATCCAGGTGGACAAGGTGCCGTGCACCCAGCTGCCCGCCACGACCTGCGTCAGCACTGCCGGCACCACGGCGCGCTCGCTCGCCGCCGACAGCGTGGTCAGTGCCAGACGCGGGTTGTCAGCCAGCCGGCGATAAAGCGCATTCAGAAACCAGAAGCCGTTATCCGGGTAGTGCTCCCAGGCGTTTTCGCCATCGAGTGCGATCAGCACGCAGCGGCCGGCATCGCCGCGATACAGGTCAGCCAGTCTTGTTAGTTCGTGATCGAGGTGTGCCGCCGCATCGTCGCCGTGCCAGTCGGAATACTGAAACCCGATCAGGTCAGACAACCGGTCGCTGCGAAAGAAACACTGCAGGCGCGCAGCGCGCAGCCGCCAGGGCTGGTCAAAGCCCGCCTCGTCGAGCTCTGAATGGCTGGCCGCAAGCGACGCGCGCAATACATTGGCGCCCGAGGCCGCCCACTCGAAGCCGCGACTGTCGAGGAGTTCGAGCGTGGCGCGGCTGATCGCCCCTTCCGCGGGCCAGCAGCCCTTGGGCCCGAAGCCGAACTCGGCCGTGAAGCGCCGGATAGCCTCGTCCACGTGCCACGCCGCGCGCTCAGCGCCACCCGCATAGCCACTGTTTTGCGGCAAGGGCAGGCCAGGCTGCGATTCGCGCGCGGCGCCAAAATCCTGCAGCAGTGGCAGGATCGGGTGCGAATAAGGCGTGACACTCAACTCGACCTGGCCGGTTTCCGCCAGGCGACGCCAGCGCGGCAGAATGCCGGCGAGCGTGTCGGCGATCAGTGTCAGCAGCATGCGCCGATCGGCCGCATCAAAATCACGTTCCTTGGCCATCAGGCGCCTGACCACAAGGCTGTTACGCCGCAACACCTCGCCACACCAGGCAAGGTGGTACCAGACCGCAATATCCCTCAGCAGCGCATTGCTGACGTAGCCGGCCTGCGAGTCATCGCCAAAGGACTCGGCAAGAGTTGCGAGCGCGAGATATGCTGGAAAGCGCTCGATCATGCGTGGTTTCTGTGCGCGCAGGCAGGCGCGCAGGGCGCCGACCCTCGCGGCCGGCGCCTCGGGCAGCGGTTGTTCTGTTAGCAGCGCCAGCACCGCGTCGCTGACGGGCGCGCCCTGGTCGAGGTGGCGCCGCAGCATCCGCACGTAGTCGTTGAGCTGCTCGATCAGCACCGGCGTCACATTGATGACCGCGCGCGCCGCCGGATTGGCCTCGAGGTGCGCGGCCATGTCGGAATAATCCTTGAGGCCGTGCAGGTAGGTCCAGGGCAGCGCGTACTCGCCGCTGAGTGCATCGCGGTAGTGCGGCTGATGCATGTGCCACAAAAGCACCACGGGCAGGCGCCCGCGCGAATCGAGGTTCATTACCCGGTGCCCATCACTCAGGTGCTGCGCAACACGTCGGGCGTCACCAGGATCACGCCTTTTTCCGTTACTTCATAGCGCTGGCGGTCGGCATCGAGATCAACGCCAATCTGCGTGTTGTCGGGAATCTCGCAGCCCTCATCGATGATGGCGTTGCGGATCGTGCACTGTTTGCCGATCTGCACGTTAGGCATGATGACGGAGCGGGTGATCTTGGACCCGTCTTCGACGCGCACATTGGAAAACAGCAGTGAACTTCGCACCAGCGCGCCCGAGACGATGCAGCCGCCCGCGACCATGGAATTGATGGCCGCGCCAATGCGCTCGCCATCATCGAGCACGAACTTCGCCGGTGGCTGTTGCACCTGGTAGGTCCAGATCGGCCATTCCTCATCGTAAATGTTGAGCTCGGGATTGACCGCCACGAGCTCGATGTTAGCTTCGTAAAATGCGTCGATCGTGCCGACGTCGCGCCAATAGCTCTGGGCGCGGGTCTTGACGTCCTGGAACGGATACGCGAACACCTGCTTGTCGGTGATGCAGGCGGGAATGATGTTCTTGCCGAAATCATGCGCGGAGCTGGCGTCGGCTGCGTCGGCGATCAGCAATTTCTCGAGCAGGCGCGTGTTGAAGACATAGATGCCCATGGAAGCGAGCGCCACGTCAGGCCGGCCCGGCATCGGGTCCGGTTCCGCAGGTTTTTCCGCAAACTTGATGACGCGATTCCATTCGGTGGTGGTCATCACGCCGAAGCCGCGCGCCTGCTCGCGCGGCACCTCGACCACGCCGACGGTGACGTCCGCGCCTTTTTCCACGTGATACGCAATCATCGGACCGTAATCCATCTTGTAGATATGGTCGCCGGCAAGCACCAGCACATGCTTCGGCCGGTGCGCGAGGATCCATTCGATGTTCTGGAACACCGCATCGGCGGTACCGCGATACCAGTGCTCGCCCAGCTGTTGCTGCGCCGGACTGACTTCGACGAACTCGCCGAACTCGCCGCGCAGAAAACCCCAGCCGCGCTGGATGTGCTGAATCAGGGACTGGGATTTGTACTGCGTCAGCACGCTGATCTGCCGGATTCCCGAATTCAGGCAATTCGACAGGACGAAATCGATGATGCGGAACTTGCCGCCGAAGGGCGTGGCCGGTTTGCAACGATGTGCGGTGAGCCCTTTGAGGCGCTCGCCGCGTCCGCCCGCCATGATGACGCCCAGGGTGCCGCTGGTCAGGCGGCTGACGTAACGACCAGAGGAAGCTCGGGCTGGTTGTTTCGGCATAGAGCCTATATAAGCATAAGCTCCTTACGATGTCCTCGCCCCAAGCCAAACTTCTGCAGTCATTAGCGCCGGATTTTGCGCGGCTGGCCGATGCCCGGCACCATGATCCACACGGCGTGCTGGGCCTGCACCGTCATGGCGCAGATTGCGCCGTCCTGGCGCTCATACCGGACGTGATTTCCGTCGCGTTCCAGGGTCAGAGCGCGAGCCGCGTCGGCGCCAGCGATTTTTTTGTGTGGTACGGGGCGCCCGGGGTGCTGCCGACACACTACACCGTCACCTGGCGCGGCGCGGACGGCCGTGAACACTCGCAGGTCGATCCATTTAGTTTCGCCTCGCAAATCGGCGATGCGGACCTCGCGAAATTCGCCCGTGGCGAGCACGACTCGGCCTGGCGAATCCTGGGCGCCCAGGTCACGACTATCGATGGTGTCAACGGCACGCAATTCGCGGTGTGGGCCCCCGATGCCGAGCGTGTTAGCGTGGTTGGCAATTTCTGCCTGTGGGACGGGCGCCGCTACCCAATGCGCAATCGCGGCGCTTCCGGTGTCTGGGAAATCTTCCTGCCCGGGATCGGGGCGGGCGAGGCCTACAAGTTTGAAGTCCGCGGCCGCCGCGACGGCAGCGTGAACCTCAAGAGCGATCCCTATGCGCGCGCCGACGAGCTGCGGCCCGCCACCGCGTCCGTGGTCACAGCACCCGCCAAACATCACTGGCGCGATGGCGCCTGGCGCAAGGCCCATCGTGAGCGCAACTGGCTGCACGCACCGCTCAGCATCTATGAAGTCCACCTGGCCTCGTGGCGCCGCGGCCCGCACGGCTTGTTAGATTACCGCACGCTGGCTGCCGAGCTGATTCCCCATGTCACGCGCCTGGGCTTCACGCACATCGAGTTGCTGCCGATTACCGAGCACCCACTCGATGATTCCTGGGGCTACCAGACCACCGGCTACTTTGCGCCGACCGCGCGCCACGGCTCACCGGATGACCTGCGCTACTTCATCGACGCCTGCCATCGCGCCGGCATTGGCGTGCTGCTCGACTGGGTACCGGGACATTTTCCCCGCGACGCGCACGGCCTCGCCAATTTCGACGGCAGCGCCTGCTACGAGTACGCCGACGCCGACCGCGCCGAACACAAGGATTGGGGCACGCTGATATTCAACTACGAACGGCACGAGGTGCGCTCGTTCCTGCTGTCGAGCGCCTGCTACTGGCTGGAGGAGTTTCATTTCGACGGTCTGCGCGTCGATGCGGTGGCCTCGATGATTTACCTGGATTTCGGGCGCCGCGCCGGCGACTTCACTCCTAACAAATGGGGCGACAACCGCAATCTCGAAGCCATCGATTTCCTGAAGCAGCTGAACAGCGTCGTGCATGGCCGGTTCCCGGGCGCCATGGTCATTGCCGAGGAATCCACCGACTGGCCGCTCGTGAGCCGGCCCGTGGACCAGGGCGGCCTTGGTTTCTCGATGAAATGGAACATGGGCTGGATGCACGACACGCTCGGCTATTTTCGCGAAGACCCGGTGTATCGCAGCCATCATCACAGCAAGCTGACTTTCGGCCTGATGTACGCCTTCAACGAAAACTTCGTGCTGCCGCTGTCGCACGACGAGGTGGTGCACCTCAAGAAGTCGCTGTTAGACAAGATGGCCGGCGACCGCTGGCAGCAGTTCGCCAACCTGCGCCTGATGTATGCCTGGATGTGGACGCTGCCCGGGAAAAAACTGCTGTTCATGGGCGGCGAGTTCGCACAGAACAGCGAATGGAATTTCCAGCAGTCCCTGCCCTGGCACCTGGCCGGCTTGCCGGAGCACGCCGGCATCCAGAGCCTGATTGCCGACCTGAATGCGCTGTACCGCGGCCATGCCGCGTTGCACCGGCTGGACTTCGAGCAACGCGGCTTCGCGTGGATGACCTGCGATGATCAGGCGCGATCGGTCGTGGCCTTCTGCCGCTTTGACGATAACGGCGAATTCCTGCTGGTGGCCTGCAATTTCACGCCGGTGCCGCGCGAGGCCTATCGGATTGGCGTGCCGCGCGCCGGTGAATACCGCGAAATTTTCAACTCGGATTCTGCGCACTATGGCGGCAGCAACCTGGGCAACCTGGCCGTGGTGCGGACCACGGACTCGCCGTGCATGGGTCAGCCTTGCAGCCTCGACCTGATGTTGCCACCGTTGGCCGCGGTGATTCTTGCCGCGCCGCGCACCGGCCACTAACATCCAAGGTTCACAGAGGAGGACCCCATGAGAGTTCGTTCATCGATTGCATTCGCTGCTGTTGTTGTCGCCGCTGCCGCGCTCGCCAGCAGCCTGGGTGGAGCCGGCCTGGTGGCGACCGCCGACGGTCCTGCGGGTCATTGCAGCTTCAACCTGAAGAACCAGTGGGTCGGCCCGCTGAAGGCCTGCATGGCGCCCTCCAGTCCCACTGATTGCGATGCGACCGGCAAGAAAG
>JAYUGT010000292.1:0-3023 GCA_043738315.1 Gammaproteobacteria bacterium | reverse complement strand
TGATTCAAAAATACTTCCGGGTAGGCAAAGCAGGTGCCGACCCATTTGCCGATGTCGCGCACATCGACCCAGTTGACGAGAAAGTCGGGCGGGGTGATGCCCGGGATGTTGTTCTCGCGGATCATGGTGCGTGACAGGCTGCTGTCGCCGCGAAAATGTTGCTGCGCGGTGTAGTCGACCCGATGCATCGCGTAATAGTACGCAGGCCGGTGGATGCAGGTGACGTTGATGCCCTGGCCGCGCAGAAAAGCCGACAGCCGCAGTTTCTGGTCGATCCACCACGGGATCTCGGGCGCCGTATCGACAATGCCGGTGATCTTGTCGCTCGGGAAGATCAGCGTGATGACCTGCTGCACCGAGGGGTTGGCCTTGAGTGCGGCCAGCGCCGCCATCACCTGTTGCATCACGACCGGGCGGCCGCCCTCCGGATCCTTGCCATGATTGGTGATCTTGCCGGCCCGGCTGGTGTTAGCTGTCGTGTACAGCACGACGCCGCTGCAGCCGGCAAATGCCCGGGTCAGCAGCGCCTCGGAATTCATGTCGACGCCGGCCTGCAGGGTCAGGAGGCCCGGGCTGACCGCTTCGGTCTCCCGCAGCAGCGCTTCGAGGCGCGCGGCCGCCTGGGTGCCGGCGGTGCGGTACAGGGCCCGCACGCGGAAAGCGCGGGTCTTGGTCAGTTCCTCGACGATCGCATAACACTCCCACCCGGTGGCGCAGGTCACCGCGATCAGCGGCAGGTCCTGCGTCCTGTTCGCGGCGGGCGGGTTTGTAGCGCGCGCTGATTGGGCGACCAACAGCTGCTCGACCAGGCGTTTGTTGCGCGCCTTGATGGCTTGCTGCGCCAGATGCACAGCGGTGTTTCGATCCATGGGGACGGCGTTATGACGTTACAGACGGAGCCGGATTATCGCACTGCAGGTGTTCGGGTTATTGCGGTTTTTCGCAAGTCGATGCCTTGCGTCCGCCGGACGGCGGGGCGCCGGCCGTGGCAGCCCTGGTAGCGGCGATGGACAGCCGGTCGATATCCGGGATCGCGACCGGGACGCCACTGCATTCGCGCGTCAGGAGGGCATCGCCGCCAAATGCACAGATGCGCCCGTCACGATTGCTATCGATGACGGACATGATTTTCTCGAACCTGAGCCCCGGCAGCGGTTTTGTTAGCGTAAGGCGGCAGGCCCACTCGCGGCTCTCGGCCCAGAGCAGCACATGCTCGTCATCCTGAACCTGTCAATCGCCCAGCGACATCGCGTTGAGGCAGATTCCTTTTTTTGACCGCATGCCGGTATCGCGCTGGCCGGCGCTGTGGCAGCCGGCCAGGAACATGCATGCGCAGAGGGCCGCGGACAGGATCCGGCCTGACCAGGAACGGCGATTGCTGGGGTGTGGCGTGTACATCAGAAACTTTATTTATACTGGCGTCCTGCAACTGCGCGCGCATCGTGACTGTTACGTATCGGTCCTGCCGTGCAGCAAAAGACTACAATAGCGGCCTCGCATGACATGGCAGATGTAACTATGAAACCGGTTTTTTTCCTGGTCGTGGCCCTGTTGGCCGGCGGTTCACTAGCTGGCTGTTCGCGATCGGCGATCAGCGTCGCCGCGGCCACCGTCGATCGCGGCCAGGTGCGCCTCAGCGTGGCTAACACGCGCGCCGGGACCATCAATGCCTGCCGCAGGGCGAAGCTCGCGCCGGCCACCGGCGGGCAGATCGCCAAGCTGCACGTGCACAAGGGCGACCGGGTCAAGGCGCAACAGGTGCTGGTCGAATTGTGGAACAACGATCTGATGGCGCAGTACCAGGTGGCCGTCAATGACGCGACCGCCGTGCGAGCACGGGCGGACGAGGCCTGCACCACCGCGGCGGTGGCGCGCCGCGAAGCCGATCGCTGGGTACGGATGCGCGCGCAGAAACTGGTGGCGGACGATGCTGCCGAACGCGCCATTGGCCAGGCCGATTCGAGCGCCGCCGGATGCAACGCGACACGGCAGAGTATTCGCGTCGCGAATTCGCGCGTCGATGCGGCTAACGCCATGCTGGAGCGTACCCGGATCCGCGCGCCGTTCGCCGGCACGGTCGCGGAAATCAATGGCGAGCTTGGCGAATTCGTGACGCCGTCGCCGGTGGGCATCCCGACGCCGCCGACGATCGACCTGATCGACAACAGCTGCCTGTACGTGTCCGCACCGATCGATGAGGTCGACGCGCCCTCGGTCAAGACCGGCATGCCGGCGCGCATTACGCTCGATGCATTTCAGAACCGCCAATACGAGGGTCATGTGCGGCGGGTCGCGCCCTACGTGCTGGAAGCGGAAAAACAGTCGCGCACGGTGGAGATCGAGGCCGAGATCGACAGCCAGAATGGACGGGAAAACCTGTTGCCCGGTTACAGCGCGGACGTCGAGATCGTCATCGCCCGGCACGACGACGTGCTGCGCGTTCCGACCGCTGCGATCATCGAAGGCAAGCGCGTGCTGATCGTCGACGCGGAGGGCGTGGTCGCGTCGCGCGACATCAAGTCCGGCATCGGTAACTGGGAATACACCGAGGTGCTCGCGGGCCTGGCAGCTAACGACAAAGTCATCACCTCGATCGACCGCGAAGGGGTGGTCGCGGGCGCCAAGGTCAAGATCGAAACCGGGACCAGCGCGGCCCGGAAATAGCGCCCGCATGATCGAACTCAAAGCCATTGAGCGCACCTTCCAGGTCGGCGATCAGTCCGTGCATGCGCTCGATGATGTGACGCTGACGATCCGCGACGGTGAGTATGTCGCGGTCATGGGTCCCTCAGGCTCCGGCAAGTCCACGCTGCTCAACGTGCTCGGTCTGCTCGACAAGCCGAACTCCGGCGTCTACCAACTCGGCGGCATCGATACGACGCATCTCGATGACAACGAACAGGCGCAGGTGCGCAGCGCGCAGGTCGGTTTTATTTTCCAGACCTTCCACCTGATCGCCCGGCTGACAGCCGCGGAAAATATCGAGTTGCCGATGCTGCTCGCCGGCGTGCCGGCCAAAGAGC
>JAYUGT010000291.1:0-7518 GCA_043738315.1 Gammaproteobacteria bacterium | reverse complement strand
CGCCGCCGCTGGCGCCGCCGGAGCCGCATCGTCGCGCCGCTCGCTGATCGAGTTCAGGAACTTGACCACGGCGATTTCCAGGCTGTCGACCAGCGCGGTTGTTTTGCCCTCGAGGTACATGTGCGACAACAGCAGGGTGATGGCGACGAACAGACCGGAGGCGGTGTTATTCATCGCGACCGAGATGGCGGCGGCGAGCAAACTGGCCTTCTCCGCCGGATTCGCCTGCGCGACCGCCTGGAAGGCGCCGATCAGACCCATGACGGTGCCCAGCAGACCGATGAGCAGTCCGATGTTAGCCAGCGAAGACAGGTAATGGGTCCGCTTTTCAAGCTGCGGCACCACCTCGAGCAGACTTTCTTCCATGGCCTGCTGGATGGCATCGCGGTTGCGCGTCGAAGAAATACGCGACAGGCCGTACTTCAGCATGGTGGCGATGTGTGACGAGGATTCGCCCGCCATGGCCGCGGCCTTGCGGAAATTGCCGGCCTGCAGCACGGGCGTGATTTCGTCCCACAGGTCGCGATTACGCGAGGTCTCGCGCGTCAGGTAGATGAAGCGTTCGATCGAAATGACCACGCCCACCACAAAAATAAGGGCCAGCGGGTAGAGGAAAAAACCCCCATCCTGGAAAAAATTGATGGCTTTCTGTAAAAAATCCACGGCGATTTACTCCTCTTTACGACCACTCAAGTTTGAACGAGACCTCATTGGCATTCCAAGACTCAGCTCTCAGGCTTCGGCACTGGTACCGGCTGGGACGTGCTGCCGGGCACAGTCGCCGTCCCCGGACTGGCCGCCCCTGAACCCGGGGCAGGCGTGGCCGGAACCGGTGCCGGAGCGGGCTTTTCGCCGCCGGCCTGCAGGGCATTGAAATAACGGTTCTCGCGCCGAAAAACGTCGCGGTCGACGGGGGTCAGCACCTCATCCAGCAGGCTGTTCAGGGGCCGGCCGCCCAGGTCGCCGAGCTCGGGGCGCTTCCAGGGGACGATATACAGGACCTTGGGCAATTCGCGGTTACCGGTGATCTGGGTGGTGTCGAGATCGATGCGATCGGCGTTGGCACGCGCGCCCGCGCTGCGCGCCGCACTTTTCACCGGCGCGCGCGCTGCCGGGGCCGAGGTATTCACACGCGGCTCGATCGCGGCAGCAGCCTGCGCCGACGGGGTCTGCGCGATGACGGCGCCGGCTAACAACTGAGCCGCGCACGCCAGCAACAACAAAGCACGCATGCGTTGTTTCACGTACCTCCTCCTGCCGGCGCGGTGGCCGGTTTAGCCGGTTCGGTGGGCGGCGCAGCCGGCTCGGCGGCCGGCTTGGCCAGCTTCGCAACCCGCGGTTTCAGTTCCGCGATCCAGCCGGATACGGGCTTCTCCTCGCCTGTCAGGGCGCGATAGCGCTCGAAGGCAGCCAAGGCCGCCGCCGGATCGTCGAGAAACAAGTCAAGCAACACGCCTAGATTACGCTGCGCGGGCGCATATGTCGCGTCCAGTGCAACTGCTTTTTCGTACGAGACCCGCGCGTCGGCAAATTTGCCCCTCAGGCGCTGCACGTACCCCAGCTCCGCAAGCACCAGCAAGTCGCTGGCGGTGCCATCGACCTGCTTTGTTAGTAATTCCTCGGCTCCGGCGAGATCACCGCTTTGCCGCGCCGCGGTCGCCGCAGCTAACACCGGGGCGCTGACGATTTGCTCGGTCTTGGCGTAACGCCCGGGCTTGAGTTCCGCCAACGCGGCGAAACTGGCTTTGACCGAATCGTCCCACAGGCCTTCGCGGGCCCGCGCCGCGTTGACTTCGTGGATGCCGATCGCCTGCTCTTCAAACGGAAACGCCTGCTCCTCGAGCAGCGTGTCGTACTGTTCGCGCTCTTCCTTGTTCATCTTGCGCGGGCGCTCGGACTTCATGATGTCCTTGCCCAACTGGCGATACAGCTCGGCGGTCTCATAGGTCGCGGCCGTGGTCACTTCCGCGACCCGGTAATCCATGGCGGTCCGGTAGGCGTTGCGCGCCGCCTCGAGCGCCTTGCGCTTGGCCGTCAGGCTCTTCTTCAGCGGCGCCACCAGCTTGATGGCGCGGAAGGCGTCGCGGGTCGGGACCGTCAGCGCCAGCTGCGCCCGCGCGGCTAACAAACGTGACCGGTCAGTGCGGGCATCGCCGGCGGCGGCGTCAGCCTTGATGATTTCCTTCTGCCAGAACTGCAGGCGCGCGGCGTTGCCGGCCTTGGCGGCAAAATCGGCCAGTCGCTGGCGTGAATCGAGCGCATCGGCAAACGGGCTTGGGTATTGCGCGATGTATCGCTCCAGGACGGCGACCGTGCGCGCCGTATTGCCGGCTTTCTCGTAGTTGTCGGCGGCCGACGCCAGCGCCTCGCGCCGCAGATCCGCGGACTCCGCGCTGTTAGCCGCGATACGTTCAAACTCGACCGCGGCGTCACCCGGCCGGCCAGCCTCGACATAGGCGACCGCCAGTTTGCGCGTGACGTCGGACTGCAGCTGACTCTGGGGCCAATTGCGCCGGAAGCCCTCCAGCACACCGATGGCGCGGCTCCACTGCTTGAGCGTAATCAACTGCGCCGCGGCATCGTATTCGGCGGTGGTGCGCACCGGAGAATCGGGCGCGAGCTGCGCCACGCGCAGGAAATCATCGACCGCGCCGGCGCCATCGCCGGCACTGCGCTTGGCTTCGCCCTGCTTGTACACGGCCGCGGCCAGGCGTTCGCTCAGATCCTTGCGCATCGGGTCGCCTGCCGGCACCAGTTCACGCGCCCGGACAAACGCCTGTTCCGCCGGCGCGAATTGCCCGAGATCGAAATTCGATTGTGCGATCACGGTCCACGCGATGCGCTGCTTCGGCATATCGACGGCCGGCTGGCGATCCAGCACCGCCTGCGCGACTTCAATGGCGCGCGGCAAGTCACCCTGCTTGAAGATGTCCTGCGCCGTCCGCGTCAGCACACCGCCGCTGTCCGGATGTTCCGGAAAGGTTTTCGCGAAGCGCACGCCGGCATCGATGGAGCGGCGGTGCCACTCGGTCTTCGGGTCGCCGGTCAGGCCGGCTTCGTGCTTGTCGTAGGCCGCGAGCGACGCATACGCCGCCGCCGCAGACTTGGCATTGCGCGGGTAGTCATACGCGGTTCGCTGGTACTCCTCTGCCGCGGCAGCGAACTGCAGGCTCTCGAACAGCGTTTCCGCTAACAGATAGTTGGTCGCGGCGGAATCGTCGGCATCAGGAAAGGACTGCAGGTAATCGCGATACCAGCGCGCCGCCTGTTCATAGTCGGCCACCTTTTTCGAGGTCTGGGCGGTCGAGTGGTACCAGGTCGCGACGTCCTTCAGGTTGACGCGCAGCGCGCTCTCGATCGCCGGGTACTTACCGCGTTCACGCCCCTGCCAGAATGCACTGCTGAAATTGTAGCGCTCGACGAAATCGCGCTTGCCATCCAGCACCAGCTGCCCGAAACCGCCCTTGCCGTAAGCCTCGATCGCCTGCATGGCGAGGCCTGGCGCGTATTCGCTGTTAGGATCCCTGGCGACATAGGCCCGGTAAGACGCCGCGGCATCCTGCCAGCGCTGTTTCTCGACAAACAGGTCGCCGAGGCGCGAATAAAGCAGGTGCGCATAAGCCGGCCGCGCGCCCTTGGCCAGGTAAGCCTCCAGCGACGCGGCGCCGTCCAGATAGGAAAACGTGATGCTGCTGACACGCAGCGTGTCTTCGACCAGTTCCGTTTCCGGCCTGCTGAGACTCTTCTCGGCGCGCAGCTTGCGCTTGTTAGCAGGTTCGAGCAGCAGCGAATCCAGCACCCCCATGAAAGACGGCAGCGAGTCCTCGTTCAGGCCCTGCTTGAACAGCGCCCAGCCGTGCTTGTAGAGGCTCTGGTTGTAGAACTGGACTTTTGCGCCGCGCGCAATGACCCGTTCATAGGCGCGCTGGGCGTCGACCCAGCGGCGCGCGGAAAACAGGATTTCGCCGCGCCGGAAATCGACCTCGGGCATCAGCACGGCGTTAGGGTAGCGAGTAACGATGCGCTCCAGCGTCGCCAGCGCGAGATCGGTCTGCGCCGTGGTCTCGTAAGCGCGTGCGAGCTGATACAGCACTTCATCGTTGCGCGGGTAGTCGGGATAGGCCTTGAGCAGCAGGGTGTAGAGCCGGATCGCCTCGGCACCCTGGATGTCGAGCGACGAGACCTCTTTTTCCATGCGCTCGAGTTCGCCGGCCTCCAGGTTCAGGTCGCCCAGGCGGCGCAGCGCTTCGGCGCGCAGCTTTGGATCGGTCTTTTGCAATTCGAGGAATTTTCGGTAGTTGTCCATCGCCCGTGCGGCGCTGGCATCGACGCGGGCCTCGCGACGGATCTCGATGCTGGGCGGCTTGAGATCGCCCAGGGTCTGCGGCTTAGCCTTGTCGCGCGCGACCGCGCTGGCGGACGCCAGCAGCGCGCCGCCCATGGCCAGGGCGCCTAACAAAACCGGCCAGCGCGGCGTGCGCTTCATGGGCGCGGCTCCGGCGCGGGCGTCGGCGTGGTGCCAGGCACTGCCTCGGCTGCGGGTTCTGTCGCTGCGGGTTCCGCCGCGGGCTTCTTCGCGGGCAGGTCCGGAGTTGCGGCCTTGTCGTAGATGGCCGCCAGCGAATAGCGCGCCTGCACCTGATAGGTGCCGAGCCGTTCCTGCTGCTGCTGCAACTCATGCACACCGAGTTCGGCGAGATACGTGGCCTGGAGTCTGCGCGTGTCCTTCAAGCGCGCATGCAGCGTGTTCAGCCGGTCCGCCATCGCCGCGAGCCTGGTGGTAAATTCCTGCCGGTTGGCGCCTGCCTGGTCGCGAATGCCGGCGAGCCGGGCGAAACGCTCGCTGCCTTCCTGCAAATCGGTCTCGAGAGCCTTCAGCTGTCGGCGATCGTCCAGCACTCGCGCCTTGAACTGCTGGTTCAGGCGCCAATAGAGAACGCCCTTGATCAGGCGCAGCTTGGCGCGCAGTTCGGCGTTGGCATCGTCGGCGGGCTGGGCGGCGATGGCCTGCTCGATATCCAGGACCTTCTGCCACTGCGCACGCTCGGTCGTCGAACCTAACAAGGCAACGTCGCCGGTGCGCTGCGCGCCCTCGAGCTGCGCGTCGAACGCGTCATGCCGCGCAACCATCGGCGGCGACGGTTGCGCTGCTAACAACGCGTCGGCCTGCGGCAGGCGTTCTGCCAGCGCCTTGTCGCGCGTGGCGATCATGTCGTTGAAAGCCTCGATGCTGCCCTCCCAGCGGGTCAGGGTGGCATCAAGGTAGGACATGTCGCGATAGTTCTTCAGGCCTTCCTGGAAATCATGGCCGGCCATGACGGCGTAGAGGTAGCGCGATTCCGGCGCTTCCGGGACCTGCTTCAACTGCCAGAACCAGCCGTACCGGGCGCCATCGGCCTCGCGCGCCAGGATGCCGTCCAGCATTTCACCACTGCGGATGCGCAGCACCGCCGCGTCCAGGCGCTTGCTTTCTTCCTCGAAGGACGTCACGGCCTGCTCGTAGTACTCGGCCGCCTGTGCGGTCGCGCCAAGCTTGGCAAGCGCATAGGGCACAGCGAGGTAGGACTCCTGCACCGCCGAATCCAGCAGATTGCGGCTGCGCAGCTCCATCCATGGCGTCAGCGACTCGCGATGGCGCCCGAGCGCGGACTCCGCCCAGCCGAGCCCTAACAATGCCTTGGTGCTCTGCGGCCCGGTGAGCCGCACGCGCTGCAGCGCAGTGCGCGCCTTCTCGGGTTGCTGCGCCTGCAGGAACGCGAAGCCCAATGCCAGGTTGGCCTTGTCGCGCAGCGCCAGCAACTCGGAGCGGTCGCTGTCGAGCGTGCCGACCCCGGTCAGGATGGCATCGGCGCGCTCCAGCTGGTTTTGGCGCACCAGCGCCACGCCGAGGTTGAAGCGCGCGTACGCCGTCCAGACATCGGGGCCCTTCCAGTTCGTCAGCAGCTTCTCCGCGTCGGCGAAACGGCCCTCGCGCATCAGCACATTAGCGAGCAACAGCTGGCGTTCGGCTTCGAGTGCGGGCTGGAGACTGCCGCTGATGTTGCCGAGCGCGCGTTCCGCGCGTTCGTCGTAGCCGCGCGCATACCAGACCTTGGCCAGGTAAAACCACGCCCGGTTGCGCACGTTCACGGGTACCTTGGGCGTCAGCAGCGCCTCAAAGCGCTTCCCGGCTTCATTGTGCAGCCCGAGCTCGAGATACAGGCCGCCTAACAAAAGCTGCGATTCGCCCTCATGGTTCGGAATCCGGTTCCAGGCTTCATAGGCTAGCAGCCGGGTCAGCGCCTCAAAACTCTCGCCCTGGTAGAACCAGAACAGCACGTCGCCGTAATGCAGATCCAGCACCCGCGTGACCGGCAGTTTGTCCGGATCTTTCTTCTTGGCCGCCTGCGCAGGCTGCGCAGCCAGCATCGCGATCGCGCCCAGCGCGACCACGGCCAGCGATTGCAGCGGTCTCGCAGCCGGGCGCAAGCTTATTCCCAGTCCTTGATTTCAAATTCGGGCTGCGCGCGCCGCTGACGATCCGAGATCTTCAGCTCCAGGTACTTGGCGCCGACCGATTTCTTGAAACGCAGCGCCGCGCCGCGACGGTAGTCGCGCTCGTTAGGTCCCTTGCCGGTGAAAATCGCCACCAGTTCGTGGTCGCCGACCTTGAGATTGCCCAGGTACAGCCGCTGCACTCCGCCGCGCAGCAGCGCCTCGGCCTCGCGCGGCGTATACAGATAGTTGCTCACTTCCTTGTTATCGATCTTCACCTGCACCGTGTCGATCGCGAAGTACTCGCCGACATCCATCGACAGGAACAGCGCCACCTGGGTGTTGGCCGGGAACAGCAGCTCTTCCTCGAGCATGAACAATTCGCGGTTCAGGTCGACGGCGTCCTTCTTCAGGGTTTGAATCTGTTCATCGAGTGCCCGGGTATCCGGCGCAGGCGCGGCCGGCTCTGCGGCTGCAGCGGGATCAGCCGCCGCGGGCACTGCGGCCGGGGCAGTTGCGGTCGCGTTGGCCGCCGGAGCGGCCGCCGGCGTAACCGCCGGATCAGTGGGGGGCGGCGTCTGTGCGCCGGAACCAACAGCCGCCAGCGCTAGCATGACGGGAATCAACACACGGGCAACACGCAACATTTCCGCAAACTCCCTACTGGGCTAACAAACGGCGCAGTTCCGCGCCGGCATTACTGGGCGCGCCGGAACGATCGTCGCGGCGTACGCCGCGCACAACGCCCTGGCGGTCAATACTGAACATCATCGGCAAGGTATCGACGCGATAGGCTCGCGCCACTCCCTTGCCCGGATCGAGCAACAAAGGAATCTTCAGCGACAGGCCGGCGGCGTACTCGCGCGCGCGGCGCATGTCGTCGTCGACATTAACGGCGTACACGATCAGGCCCTGGTCTTTCAGAGCCGCGTGCAGGGCATCGAGTTCCTTAAGATGCGCACGACAGGGCCCGCAGCGGCTCGACCAGAACGCGACCACCACGACCTCACCCAGCTGCTCGGACAAGCGCACGTTCGGGCCGCC
>JAYUGT010000290.1:0-7533 GCA_043738315.1 Gammaproteobacteria bacterium | reverse complement strand
CGATCCAGCGCGTAGCGCTGCGAGATCCGGCCCTCCGCAACGGTGAAGCCTTCACATTCGGCCTCGGTGGCCGTGAAGCGGAACCAGCTCGAGCCCATGAACTTGTCACCAACCGACAGTCGCACGAAGCAATCGGTCGGCTTCCAGTCGGCGCCGACGCTCAGCGTGACATCGCGCATCACATTGGGCGCGTCGTCGATCTCGACGTAGGCGCGCAGCGTACGCCGGCCATCAGCATGTTTGGTGATAGTGAAGTATTCGCGGCCGCGTTCCTGGCCCTTGCGCTCGGGTTTGTCCGAGGTGTAGTGAATTTTTCCGCGGATGCGGACATGCGGAGTTGGCATTCAGACCTCCTTGATCAGGGGTTCGCGAAACAGCTTCTTGCGTGCCATGGACTTGAACCAGGCAGCTAACGCCGGCCGGCCCACAGTGAAATCAAAGCGCGGATCAAGGCCCACGGCAGCCTGCCCGACTGCGGGCATCTTGAGCTTGATGAATTGCAGCGCCCCGACGGTCCGCATCTGCGCCAGGTCAATCCGGCCGTACCCCGGAACATCGCGCTCGATCTGGTCGAGTATCGCGATGACCTTGGACCAGCAACGCTGGATATGGGCCGGGCGCTGCTGTTCCTGCGGCAACCATGACTCGATCACGATCATGACAAACGTATCGAACAGACCATCGGCCATCCACGCCTGGCGCAGGCAGCGAAACCGCTCGATGCCGCGCGCGGGAATGAGTTTACGACGACGATGCAGGCTGTCGAGATATTCGTACACGACGGGGCCGCCGGAAAGGTACTCGCCGCTCTCGAGGACCAGCGTCGGCACCTTGCCTAACGGATTAATCGTCGGCAAGGGAGTGTCGGCGTCGAAAGGCCTGGTTGGGACCGGCTGGATCTTGTCGCGCAGCTCGATGTAATTGATGACGGTCTCGACCGTGTGCACGTAGCCCTTGATCGGAGTATATAAAAGTTTCATCACGGCTCCCTCCAGCGCAGACAAGCGATGCTGCGATTACTGTTGTCAACGGTCTCAAGCACTGGTACCTGCTGCGCGCATGCGTCAACAGCGCGCGGGCAACGGGTACGAAAGACGCAGCCCGATGGCGGCGTCAGCGGTGATGGTAACTCGCCGGCGAGCGCCGAGCCCAAACGTTGCGGCTGTCGCGCCGGATCTGGTATGGGAATGGCCGCCAGCAGGCCCCGCGTGTAAGGGTGCAGGGGCGAGTCGAACAGCTCCTGCACCGTGGCCAGTTCCATGACCTTGCCCAGGTACAGCACCGCGACCCGATCGCACAGCCGGCGCACCACGGCCAGGTTGTGGCTAACAAACAGGATCGTCATGTTCTGGTCGCGGCGCAGATCGCGCAGCAGATTGATGATCTGGGCCTGGATGGAAACGTCCAGCGCGCTCACCGGCTCGTCGCAGATCAGCAACTTCGGATTCAGCACCATCGCGCGTGCGATGCCGATGCGCTGGCACTGGCCGCCGCTGAACTCATGCGGATAACGGTTGATGTCGTCGGGACTCAGCCCGACGCGCGTCAGCATGGCGGCAACCGCGGCGCGGCGCCCTGCCCGATCCATGTCCGGCCGGTGCACCCGCAGCGGTTCCGCGACCGTTTCACCCACGGTCATGCGTGGATCGAGACTCGCGAGCGGGTCCTGGAAAATGATCTGCAGGTCGCGGCGCAGCGGCCGCAGTTCACGCTCACGCAGGTGCTCGATGGGCCGGCCGAGCCACACGACGGTGCCGGAAGTCGGCCGGATCAGTTGCAGCACCGCGCGCGCCAGCGTCGATTTTCCGCAACCGGATTCGCCGACCAGTCCGAGGGCCTCGCCGGACCGCACCACCAGGCTAACATCGTCGATGGCACGTAATTGCGCCTTGCGTCCCAGCCAGCGCTGGCGGACCGCAAACGACACCTTCAGGCGGTCGATCCTGAGAAATTCTGTCGGCTCGCTCATCCGGCCACCGCACGCAAGGGATGATGGCAGGCCAGGCGGTTGACCGCGCCCTGCTCCAGCGGCGGCCGTTGCTCCGCGCAACGTCCCGACGCAAAGTCGCAGCGCGGATGAAAAGCGCAGCCGGAAGGCAGGCTGCGGGGATTCGGCGGCTGGCCGCGAATCGTCGTCAGCGGGCGGTCGAGCGCGTCATCGATCCGTGGCATCGAGTCGAGCAAGGCCTGGGTATAGGGATGGCGCGGTGAAGTCAGCAGCTGCCCCACCGGTCCCGACTCGACCATGCGGCCGCCGTACATGACCACAACCTTGTCGGCGAGGCCTGCGACCACACCCAGGTCATGGGTAATCAGCGCCATGGCCATGCGCTGTTCGCGCTTCAGCTCGGCTAACAAAGTCAGAATCTGTGCCTGGATGGTCACATCCAGCGCCGTGGTCGGCTCGTCGGCGATCAGCATCGCCGGATTGCAGGCCAGCGCGATGGCGATCATGACGCGCTGGCGCATGCCGCCCGACAACTCGTGCGGGTATTGCGTGAGCCGGCGCGCGGCGTCGGTTACGTGCACGCGCTCGAGCAGCTCGAACGCCCGCCGGCGGGCGCTGCGCCAGTCCATGCCCTTGTGCTCGACCAGCGGCTCGGCAATCTGGTCGCCGACCTGCAAATGCGGCGTCAGCGAGGTCATCGGGTCCTGGAAGATCATCCCGAGCTGCGAGCCGCGCACCTTGCGCAGCGTACTGGCGCTGCCGCCCAGCAGGTTCACGCCGGCGAAATGCGCCGTGCCGGTCGCCTGCGCGTTAGGCGCCAGCAGACCCATGACCGCCATGAACGCCTGGCTCTTGCCGGCGCCGGACTCGCCGACGATGCCGACGCACTCGCCGGCGGAGAAATCACAGCTGAATTCGCTGACCGCCGCCACCTCGCCGTCGGACGTCGCGAAGCGGACGTTCATGTCGCGGATTTCGAGCAGCGCGCCCAAGGCTCAGCGTTCCCGCGGGTCGAGCGCGTCGCGCAACCCGTCGCCCAGCAGGTTGAAGCACACCAGCAGCGACACCAGAAAAAATCCGGGCACCAGCAGCATCCAGGCCGCCGACTCGATTTCCTTCGCCCCTTCGGTGATGAGGCTGCCCAGGCTGGCTGCCGGTTCCTGCACGCCCAGGCCCAGGAACGACAGCAGGCTCTCAAACAGAATCATCTGCGGGATCGTCAGCGTCGCATAGACGATCACCGGGCCTAACACGTTAGGCATGATGTGCCGCGCCACGATCTGCGGCGTGCTGACGCCGATGGCCCGCGCGGCTTCGATGAATTCCCGGTTACGCAGTGACAGTGTCTGGCCGCGCACGATGCGCGCCATGGTCAGCCAGCCGACCGCGCCGATCGCAGCAAAGAGCGCGAAAATGTTGGCGCGATCGATGAAGGTCGACAGGATAATGACGATGAATATGTACGGCATCGAATACAGCACATCGACGAAGCGCATCATCATGTCGTCGAGGCGCCCACCAACAAAGCCGGCTATCGCACCGTAGGTGATGCCAATCACGAAACTGACGATGGTGGCCAGAAGCGCGATCTGCAGCGACAGCTGGACACCCGTCATGGTGCGGACGAACAGGTCCCGCCCCAGGCGGTCGGTTCCCAGCCAGTGATTGTTAGGCCCGCCCAGCCCGACTGTCATGTTTTCCCAGTCCAGGGTGTCGAACGCATGCGGACTCAGATGCGGGCCGACGAACGCGAACAGCGTCAGCAACAGGATGAAGCACGCGGCAAACAAGGATGCGCGATTGCGCCGCAGGCGCCGCCAGGCGTCGGCCCACAGGCCGCGGGCCGCGACTTCAGTCATAACGCACCCGCGGATCGAGCCAACCGTAGAGCAAATCGGCGATCAGATTGCAGATCACGATCAGCGTCCCGTACACGACGATCATGCCCATGACCAGCGAGTAATCCCGGTTGATCGCACCCTGCACCAGGTACCGGCCCGATCCCGGCAAGCCAAACACGGTCTCCACGACCAGCGAACCGGTGACGACAAATGCGAACGCCGGACCCAGCCAGCTGACCACCGGCAGCAGCGCCGGGCGCAGCGCGTGACGCCAGACCACCAGGTATTCCGGCAAGCCCTTGGCGCGCGCCGTGCGCACGTAATTGCTGCGCAGAACCTCCAGCATGCTGCCGCGTGTGAGCCGGCCGACGTAGGCGATGATGCCAAAGGACAGCGCCGCCACCGGCAATACCAGATAACGGATTTCACCGCCTTCCCAACCGGCCACCGGCAGCAAGCGCCACTTGAGCCCAAAGAGAATCTGCAATAGCGGCGCCACCACGAAATTCGGCACGGAAATGCCCAGGCCGACGATCGCCATGGTCGTGTAGTCGGCAGCGGTGTTTTGTTTCAGCGCCGCGAAAGTACCCAGCGGCACGCCGACCAGCATTCCTAACAAGACGGCCGAGAGACCGATGCTGAGGCTGATCGGCAGGCCCTGCGCGATCAGCTCGGTGACCGAAAAATCCTTGAACTTGAATGACGGCCCGAAGTCGGCATGCGCCAGGCCATCAAGGTAGCGCAGGTATTGTTTCCAGATAGGCTGGTCCAGGCCGTAGGCGGCTTCGAGATTGGCCTTGATCTCGGGCGGCAGCGCCTGCTCTTCATCGAAGGGGCCGCCCGGTGCAAGACGAATGACAAAGAACGCGAGCGTAATGATGATGAACAGGGTCGGGATGATCCCGAGTATGCGACTGATGGCGTAGCGCAACATGGGGTGTCAGATTTTCCGCAGCCTGAGCGAGGCGGCAGACAAGATCGCCAGCGCCACCAGCCCGCAGACCAGCAGAAACCCGTTCTGGTAATTTCCGGAACGATCCGAGAGCTCGGCCGTGATCCACGGACCCAGCGCCCCGCCGCCCGCGTCCAGCACCGTGATCGCACCCATCACGCGACCTAACGAACGCGCACCGAATACATCGCCTGTAACCGCCTGCAGCAGCGTGTAGTTGGCTCCCCAGCCGAGCCCGAGAATGATCGCGGCCGGCGGGATCCATGCGGTCCGCAGCGTCGCGAGCAGCAGCGCCCCCCACAGCATCAGCGCGAGGCAGGCGATCCAGACCGTCTTGCGGCCGAACCGGTCGCTGAGCCAGCCTGCCAGCACCTTGCCCGACAGTCCGGCGAGAAACAGCGGGATCAGCATCGCGGCGGCGGCCGACTGCGCCATTCCGAGCTGCATCATGTGCAGGATCAGGTTATTGTTGATGCCGAGGAACGCGTAGAAAGTGCCAAACGCCGCGGCGCCTAACAACCAGAACTCGCGCTGGCGCAGGATCTGCCAGTAACCGAGAGCCTCACCCATGGCCCTGGCCTCGACCGCGGCCGATCCCGCACCCAGCGGCTTGAGTCCTATCACTGCCGGCCACTCACGCATCAGGCCCCAGACCAGCAAGGGCAGGACCGCCAGCAGCGCCAGCGTGAACAGGCTCGCGTCGCGCCAGCCATAGGCAGTGATCAACGCCGTGAATATGGAGGGCATGAAGCCGTTGCCGAAACTGGTGCCGGCTAACACGATGCCGATCGCGAGGCCACGCGAGGCCACGAACCAGCGCGATACGGCCACCATGCACATCGCCATCCCGGCGCCGGCAAGGCCCAATCCCATCCAGGCCCGCGACCAGTAATAGTCCTGGATGCTGACGACGTGCCCTAAGGCATAGAAACCCCAGAGCAGACACGCGATGCCAACCAGCATGACCTTGCGATAGCCGAAGCGGTCGGTGAGCGCGCCGGCCACCACCGTGATCGTTGACGTCACCCCGAGCTGGATCGCATCGCCGATCTTGATCGCGCCCCGGGTAACGCCCAACTGGGCTATCAGCGCGGGATCGAATGCGGCGATGGCGCCGACGGTCAGGCCATTGGTGACCAGGATGATGATGAACGCGGCGGGCACGATCGCCCACCAGCCATAAAAGACATCGCCCCGCGCAGCTGGCGCTGCAGCGATGTTCACAGCGACTGAGTCACTATGAACATCGGGTTGTCCGCCATGGTCGCAAACGTGCTAACAATCTTCTGCATGATGGGCGACTGCACGTCCTTGCCCAGCTGTTGCAGGCTCTTAAGGCGCAGGATTTCGATGTACTGGTAGGGGCTGGCTCCGCCGCCCATCAGGCCCTGGCATTTCAGGACCTCGAAGCCGGCCACGGAAGGCAGTCGATTCACCTGCGGCAGATCCAGCTCGCGCGCGAATTTTTCGTAATCGGCCACGGCTACGCCGGGCTTGAGGTTAAAAAATACAACCACGGTGGTCATTGCTGCTTCCTGTCGTTATTGTCCTGTCGTCGGGCTGGCAGTCTAGGAAGACCGGCCTGCATCCTGCAAGCGGCAACGGAGCCACTCATGTCCTCAGCCTGGCTGATCAGCACCGACGAACTCGCCCAAAACCTCGCGAACCCCCGCCTGCGCCTTTTCGACACCCATGTGTTCCTCACGCCAAAACCGGGCGGTGGCTATGAGGTGCAATCGGGCCAGGATTCCTGGCGACGGTCGCATATCCCCGGCGCGAGTTTCATCGACGTGCAGGCGGACCTTTCCGATCCGGATCACAGGCTACGCTACATGATGCCGCCGGATGATTTTTTCGTCGCGGCCATGTCGCGACTCGGTGTCGGTGCAGGTCACGAGGTGGTGCTCTACAACCGCGGCGCCACGTGGTGGGCAACCCGGGTATTTTTCACGCTGCGCGCGCACGGCTTCGACGCCGTGCGTGTGCTCGATGGCGGCTTCGACAAATGGCAGCAGGAAGGCGGGCCACTGCAGAGCGGCGCTACCTGGTATCCGCCAGCGACTTTCAGAAGCGGTCCACGGCGCGCGATCTTTGTCGGCAAGGATGCGGTGCTGCATGCAGTGCGCAGCGGCGAGCAGCTCCTGGTCAATGCACTGGCGCCGGAAATATTCTCCGGCAAGATCTCGAGCTACGGCCGGCCGGGCCGCATTGCCGGCAGTTGCAATCTTCCGGCCAGGGATCTGCTGGATCCCGTGACCCAGGCGTTTCTGCCACCTGAACAACTGCGCGCGAAACTGGGCGCGGCCGGCTTGTTAGGCAGCAAGCCGGTGATCAGCTACTGCGGCGGGGGCATTTCCGCGACCACGGATGCCTTTGCGCTCCTGATGTCAGGGCGCGAAGACGTGACAATCTACGACGCGTCGATGAATGAATGGGGGTCGGATCCGGCTCTGCCGATGGAAACCGGCTAGGCGACGCTGTCAAAAACCGAAGGTGAACCCGAGGCGCGTGCGCACGTTGCGTTTTTCGAGATCGTCGCCCTCAACCTCATCATTTTCACTGACATCCAGGTTGCGATTGGTTTCGTTGCGCAGAATCACCAGCATGTCGGTCGCCTCGTCAAGGGCGAACGGGAATTCATGCCAGGTGCCGATATGCATCATGAAGCCTGCATGGCCATCGAAAAATATTGCGCGCACATCGGCCGGGTCCGGGGCCGGGCCCGAAGTCGGCGCACCTAACACCATGACAAAGGGATGGCCGCCGAGCGACACAAAAGTCTGGGTATGCTT
>JAYUGT010000289.1:0-7544 GCA_043738315.1 Gammaproteobacteria bacterium | reverse complement strand
GCCGCGCGCGCCGGCCCCGGCAGGCGCGGGTTGCCGCTCGAGGACATGATCGAGGTCAGGCTGGCAACGCGGTCCGGATGTTTTGTCGCGCAGGTCTGCGCGATCATGCCGCCCATCGAAACGCCGACCAGGTGCGCGCGTCGTATGCCGAGGGCGTCCAGGATGCCAATGGTATCGAGCGCCATGTCATCGAGGGTATAGCCGGCTTTGATCCTCATGCCGACGCGATACTGCAGGTAGGCGAGCAGCAGGTTGGGGCTGCCGAGGTGATCGAGCTTCGAGGACAGTCCACAGTCGCGGTTGTCGAGGCGGATGACGCGAAAGCCGCCGGCGACGAGCGCGTCGCAGAATTCTTCCGGCCACGAAATGAGCTGCATGCCGAGCCCCGTGACCAGCAGGATCGCAGGCGCGCCAGCGTCGCCCCGGGTGTCGTACTCGATGCGGACGCCGCCGACCTGTGCCGTCGCCATGCTGCCGGTTCAGCGCGACGGATCGCGATAGAAGTAGCGCTTCACGCCGTCGCGCCCGAACGGCTTCCAGCCGCCTTCAGGCTGCGCGAGGCGGTCGGCGATCGCGTACAGCACCGTAGGATTGACGCCCATGCCAATGTGGCTCGCGCGCACCTCAATGTTCTCGGCGATTGGCGTCTCCCGCTCGATCGAGCACTGCCATGCCACGACACCATCGCTGCGGCTGTAGATCGAGGTCGTCGGCACGGGCGGTGCCTCGCGGATCTGTTCAGTCAGCCGGGTTACGCCGAGACGCTCGCCGCTGGCCAGTTCGTATAGCCGCCACGCACGGGTCGAGCGATGGTGCCCGGCGAACGGCGTACCCAGCGTGATCACGCTGCGCACAGATTGCGGCGCGAGCTTCGCGACTTCCCGCGCATAGACGCCGCCCAGGCTCCAGCCCACCAGGCTGACTTTGCGCCCGTGCAGGTGGTGTAGTTCGTGCAGGCGCCTGAGACAGCTCTCGAATACGTTACGGCCGGGCCCGAGGTTGAGCCCGAGCTTCCACGGATAAACCGTATAGCCGCGTCTGCGCAGGAACCGGCGCAACGGCAGGGTGGACAAGTCTCCCGCCGCGAGTCCCGGAAACACCAGCACCGGATGGCCATCGCCGCGCGGCGCAGTAAAGCGCAGCAAGGGCAGCGCCGCGAGGGACGCGCCGCCTTCCCAGGCCGCGCGGCCCTCGAGCGCGAGGAGCAGGAGCGACGGCGGTTTCAATGTGTCGGCGGTGTTTGCCACGTTAGCTGTTCACTGCGCTTGTGCCACTACCGCGGTGCCCTTGCGGTGCGGCTTCGCCGCCGGCTGCCGTTTCTTGGGCGCAATGGCCGCGACCACCTGGGCGGGATTCTCGGTTGCGGCATCTGCGAGCGGAACCGCGGCGGCAAGCCCTTTGAGTTCCGCGTGCGCTTCACGCATGTAGGCTGCGAGGTCGCGCACGTCAGGCAGCGCCTTGCGGCATGCGGTCAGCCCATAGTCGAGCGAGCCGTTGAAGCTCTGGACCGTGATGTTGAGCGCGACGCCGTGCACCACGATGGAAACCGGGTAGTAGGTCTTCAGCAGCGCGCCGGCGAGGTACAGCGGAACCTGCGGACCCGGAACGTTTGAGATCACGACGTTCGCTACCGGAGGAATGCGGTTGGCGAGGCGCGAGCGCCCGTAGAGCGACGCCAGTCCGCTCATCAGCCACGGCGCGCCGATTGACGGGAAATCCGTAGGGATCACCGCCTTGAACGGACCCATCATCGCCTTCGCGGACTTGGTTGACGCGTGAATCTCCATGAGCCGGGCGACCGGGTCGACGATCGTGGTCGCAAGATTGCAGAGCAGCATCGATGCCTGGTTGTTGCTGGCGGTTTCGCCCGCCTGGTGCAGCGAGACCGGCACCGCCGCCACCAGCGGCTTTGACGGCACGCAGCCGGCGTCCGCCAGGTAGCGCTTCAGCGCCCCTGCGCAGACCGCGAGCACGATGTCGTTCAGCGACACCCCGAAACGCTTCGCCATTGCCTTGGTTTCGGCGAGCGGCGTGGACAGCGTGGCGAACGAACGCTGGTTGGTGATCGCGACGTTGATCGGCGTCCTCGGTCCCAGCGACCAGCGATTGCCGCCGGTCGCCGCGTTTCCCCGCCACCGCGCCAGCGTGCCCGCCGCCGCGCGTACGGCGGCGGGCTGCAGTTTTGCCAGCTCGACGTACTGCAGCAGGGTGTTGCGCAATGCGGCGCCGATCAGTTCGGCAACGCCGAGCGGCCCGGCGTTGCCCCGCTTGCGCGAGTGCGGCGCCTTGACCGCGCGGCGCGTCGGGCTCAGGTCCAGGATTGCGTTCGCCAGTGCGACGCCGGCCTGCCCGTCGACCGCCGCGTGATGAACCTTGCTGTAGAACGCCGCGTGGCCGCTTTGCAGTCCTTCGATCACATAGAACTCCCACAGCGGGCGGCTGCGGTCCAGCAGGCTCGAATGCAGGCGCCCGACATAGGTTTCCAGCTGCGCCATGGTGCCGGGTTTCGGCAGCGTGATGCGCCGGATGTGGTAATCGAGATCGACGTCGTCATCGTCCACCCAAACCGGGTTGGCGAGCTCGAATGGCATCGACGCGAGCTTGCGCTGGAAGACCGGCGCAAGATGCATGCGGCCCGCGATGTGGGCCTTCACGTCATCGTAGAAATCCCCGTCGTAGCCGTCAGGAAGCTCGATAAGGTTGAGGCCGCCGACGTGCATCGGCATCTCCGGCGTCTCGAGGTACAGAAACGTCGCGTCCAGCCCGCTCAGGTGCTTCATGCTTCCCCCTCCAAGGGATGGATAAGGATAGGCGATCCCAAGGGCCATTGCCCTATTTCGTTGGCCGTGCGGGGCATCAGCCGGGCGGGCTCATCGCGCAAGCCCATTGTTAGCTGCGCTAAGCGCGCAATTTCGCGCCGGCAGGATCGTAGGGCGCACCAGGCAGGATGCGTGCCGGCCGCTCGGCGCCGACGATGTGCACGGTCAGGGGCGCGTTAGATTCGGCCACGTGCCTGTCGATGTATCCCAGCGCGAGACTGAGGCCGGTGTGATGCCCGTAGCCACCGGAGGTCACGAATCCGACGCGCTTGCCAGCGACCCAGATGGGCTCGAATCCAAACGC
The DNA here is from genome assembly GCA_043738315.1 of Gammaproteobacteria bacterium. Classification (GTDB taxonomy): domain Bacteria; phylum Pseudomonadota; class Gammaproteobacteria; order Steroidobacterales; family Steroidobacteraceae; genus UBA964. Next base: position 4,421 of record JAYUGT010000289.1, on the reverse strand, counting down.
ATCGGCATCGATCGAGTCGATCGCCATCAGCACCAGCCGCTGCGCGGGCCCGGTCTCGCGCTCCTGCAGCGCGGCGCTGCGCCCGATGAAGTCCGGCTTGGCGAAATCAACAAAGCGGTCGAGGCCCGACATGCCCGGCGTGTATGACTGCGCGAATTCCGCGGACCAGACGCCATAGCCTTTTTCGAATCGCAGGCTGTCGAGTGCGCGCATGCCGATTTGCCGCAGCCCGAATGGCGCGCCCGCCGCGCACAGCGCGGCCCACAGCGCCCGCTGCTGGCTGGCGGGCACGGTGATCTCATAGCCAAGCTCGCCGGTCAGCGACAAGCGGCCGACCACGGCCTGCAGCATGCCGACGTTCATCGTCCGGCACGACATGAAGGGCAGTGCGGCATCCGCAACGTCGTGGTCCGCGAGTGCCGCGAGAATCTCCCTCGATCGCGGCCCTGACAACGAGAAACCGAGCCATTCCTCCGACAGATTGCGGATCTCGACGCCGGTGCGGGGCAGGTGGTCGCGGAACCAGCGCAGATGCCACTCCTGCAAGATGTAAGAACCGACCAGCCAGAATCGCTCCGTGCCGAGTCGCGCCACGGTCAGATCGCCCATCAGCTTGCCCGCGGGACTCAGCATCGGCGCGAGCCGGATGCGACCCACCGCCGGGATGCGCGATGCTAACAGATGGTTCAACCAGGCTTCGGCGCCAGGTCCGCTGACTTCGTAACGCGCATAGACGCCGGTTTCAACCAGACCCGCGGCGCTGCGCGTCGCCTGCACCTCCGCGCCCACAAAATCATGAGCGTTGGAGCGGCGCAGCGTGGGGTTCTCGACAAAGTCTGGCTGGCCCGGCGCAAAAAACAGCGGTGTCTCCATGCCCCAGGTTTCGCCGAACTGCGCTCCCGCGGCGCGCAATGCGTCGTAACACGGCGTGACTTTCAAGGGCCGGCCAGCGGGCAGTTCCTCGTTAGGATACGTCATGGAAAACCGGCGCGCATAAAACTGTCGCGTGGTTGCCTTGAGATATGCGTCATTGCTGGCGAAGGCGCCAAAGCGCGCAACGTCCATGCCGAACACGTCGGCGCCGGGGTCGCCATCGGCCATCCAGTGCGACAGCGCGAGTCCGATGGCGCCGCCTTGCGAGAATCCGGCCATGCAACCGCAGGCGGCCCAGTAATTGCGCAACCCGGGCACCGGGCCGACTAACGGATTACCGTCCGGCGTAAACGTGAACGCACCGTTGACCCAGCGCTTGATGCCGGCTTCCTGCAATGGCGGAAAGCGCGCAAAACCGGCGGCAAGTTCTTCGGAGATCCGCTCGATGTCCTCGGGCAGCAGTTCCATGCCGAAGTCCCAGGGCGCGCCGTCGGTCTGCCAGTGCATGGGATTGCGCTCATACACGCCAAGGCACACGCCGTTGCGTTCCTGGCGCAGGTAGGTGTAGCCGTCCATGTCCGTGACCGAGCACATTTCTTCCTTCAGCGCGGCCAGGGCAGGGATGTCGCCGGTCACCAGGTAATGGTGCTGCATCGGCGTCACAGGCAGATCGACGCCAACCATCCGGCCGACCCGCCGGGCCCACAGCCCCGCCGCGTTGACGACATGCTGCGCGGTCACCGGCCCGAGCTCGGTGTCGACGCGCCACTCGCCACTCGGCAGCGGCGTCAGCGCCAGCACGCGATTGCGCAGGATCACCTGCGCGCCGAGTTTCTTCGCAGCGCCGGCGTAAGCGTGGGTCGTGCCGTGCGGATCGAGGTGTCCTTCCTGCGGGTCGAACAAGCCACCCTCGACGCCGGTGAGGTCGATGATCGGGCACCGCGCCGCAATCTCTGCGGGCGTGATCAGCTGGGCCTCCATGCCGAGCGTGCGAAACAGCGCCCACTCGCTCTTGAGCCATTCCCAGCGTGCCGGAGTGCAGGCAAGTTCAATGCCGCCGGTCATATGCAGGCCGACGCTCTGGCCGCTTTCTTTTTCGATCTGACGGTACAGATTGATGGTGTAATTTTGCAGCGCGGAAATATTGGGATCGGAGTTGAGGGCGTGGAAGCCCGCGGCGGCATGCCAGGTCGAGCCGGCGGTCAGTTCCGAGCGTTCGATGAGGGCAATGTCGGTCCAGCCGAGCTTGGCCAAGTGATATAGGACACTGACGCCCACCACTCCACCGCCAATGACGACGACACGATAATGACTTTTCACCGGCGGTCCTCTGCTATTACTTGATGATTCCTCAAGTTACCGCGATAGTAACCTGCCGGGCGGGACTTATGGAGGGGGCGATGTCTGAAATCAAATTGATCAGCCGGCGCGGGCGCGAAACACGTCGCGCCGCCCGCAGCCAGCAGGGGGCTGCCAAGCTCTCCTATATCCGCCGCAAGATCCCGGTGGTCGAGCTGCTGCACCCGGAAGCCATCGACATCATCGAGCAGAATGCCGAGACGATCCTGCAGTAAATCGGCATCGAATTTCGCCGCGATCCGGAATCGCTGCAGCTGTGGCGCGCGGCCGGCGCCGAGGTCAAAGGCGAATTGGTGCGGTTTCCGCGCGGCATGTGCCGTGCGCTACTCAAGACCGCGCCGTCGGTGTTCGAGGTGCACGCGCGCAACCCTGCCAAGACAGTGCAGTTCGGCGGCGACGCGACCGTGTTTTCTCCGGTCGGCGGACCGCCGTTTGTCACCGACCTGGACCGCGGCCGCCGCTACGCAACGCTCGAGGACATGACGAATTTCGTCAAGCTGGCGCACATGGCGCCGGCGATTCATTTCTCCGGTGGCAGTGCCTGCGAGCCAATGGATATCCCGCCCGGCAAGCGCCACCTCGACGTGCAGTACACGTATTTTCGCTACAGCGACCAGGCCTGCGAGGGCACGCCTGAAACTCCGGGTCACGCGGCCGACGCGGTGCGCATGGCGCAAGTGCTGTTCGGCGCCGCATACGTCGATTCGCACGCGGTGCTGCTCGGCAACATCAACTCGAATTCGCCGCTGACCTTCGATGGCCGGATGTTAGGCGCGCTGCGGGAGTTCGCGGCGCACAATCAGGGCACGATCGTCGTGCCCGCGGTGCTGGCCGGCGCGATGGGGCCCGTGACCACGGCCGGCTGCATGGCGGAGATCCTGGCGGAGACGCTGGCCGGCATGGCCTTGACGCAACTGGTGCGGCCCGGCGCGCCCGTCATCATGGGATCCTTTGTCGGCGCCGTGTCCATGCGTACTGGTTCGCCGACTTTTGGAACCCCCGAAGCAACGCAAATGATTTTCGCGACCGCACAGTTGGCGCGGCGGCTGCAAATTCCCTGTCGCAGCGGTGGGTCGCTGTGCTCGTCGAAGCAGGCCGATGCGCAGGCGGGCTATGAGAGCGCGCACACGCTGTTGCCGACGTTGTTAGCCGGAGTGCATCTGGTGTCGCACGCCGCGGGTTGGCTCGAGGCCGGGCTGGTGGCGGGTTACGAGAAATTTGTCATGGACGTCGACCAGCTGGCGATGATGCAGGCGCTGGCGGCCGGCATGGACCTGACCGAACGGGGCCAGGCGATGGACGCGATCCGCGAAGTCGGGCCCGGGAGTCACTTTCTCGGCTGCGCGCATACGCTCGCGAATTTTGAAACCGCATTTTATCAATCGACGATCGCCGACTATTCCTCGTTCGAACAATGGTCGAGCGAAGGCGGCCTGAACGCCGAACAGCGTGCTAACGCCGTGTGGAAGAAGATGCTGGCCGACTACGTGGACCCTGGACTGGATCCGGCACTGGATGAAGCGCTCAAGGAATTCATGGCCAGGCGCCGATCCGAGCTCGGCGACGCCGTCGATGAGGATTGAGCCGCCAGATGCTGCAACGCTACTCCGCTTTGGCACTCGCGCGCGCCGCGTTAGGACGCGGTGATTACTGGCGGCCGCTCTGGGGTCGGCCAGCGCCGGAAGCGGCCTACGACGTGGTGGTCGTGGGCGCGGGCGGGCATGGTCTCGCCACTGCGTATCACCTCGCACGCGATCACGGCATCAAGCGCATCGCGGTTCTGGAACAGCGTCTGGTCGGCTACGGCAACGTGGGTCGCAATACGACGATCGTCCGCTCGAATTACCTGCTGCCCGAGAATCACTATTTTTACGAGGATTCGCTGCGCCGCTGGCAGACCCTGTCGCGCGATCTGAACTACAACGTGATGTTCAGCCCGCGCGGGGTGGTGGATCTCGCCACGTCCGATGATGAGATGACAGCGTACGCGCGCCGCGGCAATGCGATGCGCCTCGCCGGCATCGATGCCGAACTGCTGGACCGCAAGGCGCTGGCGCGTTTCGTGCCGGCGCTCGATCTGGACGCGCCGCGGCGTTTTCCGATCATCGGCGCGCTGCTGCAGCGGCGTGGCGGTACCGTGCGGCACGATGCGGTTGCCTGGGGTTACGCGCGCGCCGCCGCGGCACTCG
>JAYUGT010000288.1:0-19373 GCA_043738315.1 Gammaproteobacteria bacterium | reverse complement strand
TGCCGCCTGGCAAAGGCCAGGACCTGCAGCGTCTGCTCGTAACCCGCACGCGGATCGCGCACCGGATGCGTCAGGCGGCGCACCGTTTCGACGTTCTGCGCGAACACCTCGACGCCCGAATCGACCACCAGCGCCACGTGATCGGTCACGCCCTGGAAATCCGGCGTCAGCGCCTCGACCGCGGTCGCCGGCGTCAGCTGCTTGATCGCGCGCACCGTCGCGGCGAAATGGGCCGCGCCACCATCGGGCAGGTCATCCCGGTTGACGGACGTCAGCACGATATACCTGAGGCCGAGCAACTGCACCGAGCGTGCGGTGTTAGCCGGTTCATCGGCGTCCAGCCAGCCGCGCGGATTACCGGTGTCGACGGCGCAGAACCGGCAGGCCCGCGTGCACACCTCGCCCATCAGCATGAAGGTGGCCGTGCCGGCATTCCAGCACTCGCCGATGTTCGGACACTTGGCTTCCTCGCAAACCGTGGCCAGGCGATGTTCGCGCGCCAGCGCGCGCACCGATTCGTAGCCGGCGCCGGCGGCCAGCGGCGCACGTATCCAGCGCGGCTTGCCCCTGAGGCCCTCGTTGTTAGGCGCTTCGCGAGCCGGACGCACGCCATCCTTGATCGCGGCAAAGCCCTGCGCGGTGCGATATTTCTCGCCGCTGCGTGCCTGCACCGGCTCGCTGACAACGGGGATTTTCTTAAAGTCCGCCACAGGCCCGATCTTACGCCATCAGCCGTTAGCCCCGGAGGCCAGGCGGGTATCGAGTTCCTGCAGGCGCTGCGGCGTGCCTATGTCAAACCACAGGCCATCGTAGAGCTGCGCGGCCAGCCGGCCGGCATTGAGCGCGCGCTGCAGCAGCGGCAGCAACGGGAACTTGCCCGGCGCGCTGCCGGCAAAGAACCCGGGCCGGTACACGGCGATGCCGGAGTAGGTACGGCGCACCGGGGTTTCGTGCGCAACGATGCGCTGCCCGGCGACAAAAAAGTCCCCACGCGCGTGCTGTGCCGGATTCGGCACCATGACCAGCAGCCCGTCGCAGTCCGGCGGCACATCGGCGCAGCGCGCAAAATCGTAATCGGTCCAGATGTCGCCGTTGACCACCAGGAACGGCTCCGGACCTAACATCGGCAGCGCCTTGAAGATGCCGCCGCCGGCCTCGAGTGGCACGGGGCCTTCTTCGCTGTACTGCACTTGGAGCCCGAAGCGCGCGCCATCGGCCACGTGGGCGCGAATCTGCGCGCCCAGCCAGGACAGGTTGATGACCAGCTCGCGCACCCCGGCGCGCGCCAGCGCGGTCAGGTGCCAGTCGATGAGCGCGCGGCCGCCGACCAGCAGCAGCGGCTTCGGAGTGGCCAGCGTCAGGGGCCGCATGCGCTCGCCGAGACCGGCCGCCAGCAGCATGGCGCGCCTCGGTACGCTCATGGCGCCAGCGCCTTTTTGTTAGCCAGCGGCAGCTGCGCCACCACGCGATCCTCGAGCCAGCGCGCCAGGGGCTGCGTCTCGCTGTAACGCGCCGCGGCGTCACGGACATAGTCGAGCGTCAGCGGCAAATCGGCGAGGTAGCCGGGCTTGCTGTCGCGGTGACAGAGGCGCGCGAAAATACCCAGCACCTTGATGTGGCGCTGCAGGCCGGCGAGATCGAACCAGCGCAGCAACTCGCGCTCATCGGCCCCCGCCAGCAAACGGCCGCCGTCGGCGGCATTGAGACGCTGCCGATAGGTCCGCAACCAGCCGTGCACACGTTCGCGCGGCCAGCGGATATAGCAATCCTTGAACAGCGACACCAGGTCGTAGCCGACCGGACCCGCGACCGCGTCCTGGAAATCGATCACGCCCGGGTTGTTAGCTGGCAGCAGCATCAGGTTGCGCGAGTGATAGTCGCGGTGCACGAATACCACCGGCTGGCGCAGCACTTCATCGCGCAACCAGGCCGTGGTGCGGGCCAGCAACGCTTGCTCGTCAGCGTTCATGCGGTATTGCAAATGGCGCCCCAGGAACCACTCCGGCATCAGCGCCATTTCCCGATCCAGCGCCGCGGCGTCATAGGGGGCGAGTTCGCGGGCCGCAACACCCCCCCGCAGTTGCAGGGCGAGCAGCGCCTGCAGCGCATCGCCGTACAGGACTTCCGGATCGCTGCCGGACTGGAGCGCGGCCAGATAGGACTGCGACCCGAGGTCCTCCATCAGCACGAAACCCTGGGCGGCGTCGACGGCCCGCACCTCGGGCACATGGACGCCCAGCGGCGCCAGCAGCGCCACCACCTTGAGATAAGGCGCGATATCTTCCTTGTCGGGCGGCGCGTCCATGACGATGGCGCTGCTCCCGCCGCGCTCGGTGGCGCGCCAATAACGGCGAAAACTCGCGTCCGCCGAGGCGATCGCAAGCGATTGCAGTTGCATACCGGTTTCCGATTCCAGCCAGCGATGAATCGCGGCGCGGCGCATGTCCGTCATGTGCTGCCAGTATAATGTTCCGCACTCATGCCGCCCCGACTTCAGTATCTGTTGGCAACCTGGCTGGTCGGCGCACTGCCCCTGGCGGGTCTCGCGGCCGAACCGACCAGTTGTCCCAAACCCGGCGGACCCTCGACTGCGTCGGATGCAGCCTCCGCGGCACGCACCGCCAAGCCACCACCGCTCACTCCCCAGGACTCGACCATCCAGATTCGCAGCGACGATGCGACCCTGGGCGTCGATGGCAATGCGCGTTTGCGCGGCAACGTCCAGGTCCGCCAGGGCGATCGCGAAATCCGCGCCGACGAGGTCGATTACAGCGCACAGGGCAACCAGCTGGATGTGCGCGGCAAGGTTGAATATCGCGACCCGCTGGTGCAGCTGCGCGGCTCGAGCGGCGCGTATTCCACGACCCGGGGCGCCGACGTGCAGGGTGCGGAATTCGAAATCCCGTCGCGCCCGGCGCGCGGCCGCGCCGAATCGGTCAGCGTCGGCATCGATGGCCGCATGAAACTCCGCGGTGTTAGCTTCAGCACCTGCCCGGCCGACGATCCCGCGTGGCGGCTGCGGGCCAGCGAGCTCGACCTGGATACCCGGGCCCGCAGCGGAGTCGGCCGCAACACCAGCATCGAATTCAAGGGCGTGCCCATCCTGTACCTGCCTTACATCAGCTTTCCACTTGGCAATCAGCGCAAAAGCGGTTTCCTGTTTCCGGACGGCGGCTATTCCAGCCGCAGCGGCACGCAGCTGACCGCGCCCTGGTACTGGAACATCCACCCGCAGGCGGATGCGACATTGGCGCCCACGCTGTACACGCGCCGTGGCCTCGATCTGAACGGTGAGTTGCGGTTTCTGACCGCGACGCAGCGCGGGGAACTGCGCTTTGACGTGCTGCCATCCGACAATTTGTATGGCAGCGACCGCGGCCGCGTGGTGCTGCATTACGGCGCTGACTGGATGAGTGGCTGGCGCGCCCGTGTCGATGCCGAAAACGTCAGTGATCCCGAGTATTTCGAGGATTTTGCGCAGGGCCCGGAAGGCACCAGCGTCGCGTTTGCGGCCCGCAACGCAGAGCTCAGCTACCGCGGCGAGAACTGGCGTTTGTTAGGTCAGGTGCAGCATTTCCAGACCATCGACCGGAACCTGGCGGCGAGCGCACGACCGTACGCCCGCCTGCCAAGGTTGCTGGCAGCCGGCAATTACCGCTTCGGGCCGTTGTTCCTGCAATTCGACGGCGAGACAGTGAATTTCTCGCGCGGCGTCGGCGTCAATGGCTGGCGCACCGACCTGATGCCGCGTGTCGGATTAACCTTCGAGGCGCCCGGCTGGTACCTGCGGCCCGCCGCGGGCTATCGCTACACCCGCTACCAGCTCGACGATGTCGCGGTGGGCGCGCCACGCTCGCCGCAGCGTTCCATGCCGTTCGCGCAACTAGATGCCGGCCTGGTACTCGAGCGCGACGGCGGCAGCGCGCGGCGCATCACGCTCGAGCCGCGCCTGCAGTATCTGTACGTGCCGTTTCGCGATCAAAGCCAGCTGCCGGTGTTCGACACCGCGCTGCCCGACCAGTCGCTGTTCCAGTTGTTCAGCGGCAACCGCTATGTCGGCGCCGACCGGGTCAATGACGCCAACCAGGTCACCACGGCGCTCACCGCGCGCATTTTCGACACCAGCGCGGGACGCGAGAAGCTAACAGCAACGCTGGGAGAAACCTGGTACCTCAACAGCCCGCGTGTCAGCCTGCCGGGCGAGGTGCGACGCCTCGAGAAACGTGGTGACGTGATCGCCGAGCTGGGCCTGCAGACCTGGCGGCACTGGAACATCGGCGCGAGCCTGCAATGGAATCCCGAAGCCTCGCGCAGCGAGCGTGCGCAATTGCGGCTGCAATACCAGCCGGCGCCGGATCGGGTGGTGAACATCGCCTATCGCACCCAGTACAACACCGACCGGCGTTTTGCCGGCACCGGGCCGAACTCAGGCGTCGGCCGGCTGGAGCAGGCGGAAGTGTCGGCGGCCTGGCCGATCCGCGATCGCTGGCAGCTGTTCGCGCGCAATGTGTATGACCTTGGCATCCGTCAGTCGCTGGACCAGTTTGCGGGCCTGGAATACCGCGCCTGCTGTTATCGCTTGCGGGTCGTGGCACGCCGCTTCATCTCCAATCGCACCGGCGAGCGCGACAGCGGCATCTATTTGCAGCTGGAACTCAATGGATTGGCCAGTGTCGGAACCCCAGCAGGTACTTTTCTCGAAAGTACAATTCGGGGATACTCCAGCGCCGCGACGGGCGATTCCCCCGCGGAAAATATAACTCGCTGATTTTCAAGGACTTTTATGATCCCCCAGGCGCGCCCTTCCCACCTCGCGGCCTTGTTTTTGGCTTTTGGTCTGTGCCAGGCCGCGGCACAGGAGCCGGCGGCTGCGCCTGCCCTGGCCACACCCGCCGCCGCCGAGGCGCCCGCCAAGGGCCTGCTGCTGGATAAAGTCGCCGCGGTCGTCAACGATGGCGTGGTCCTGCAGAGCGAGGTCGAGGACCAGATGGCCATGCTGGTGCAGCGACTGCGTGCCGAGTCGCAGCAGTCCGGCAAGCCGCTGGAACTGCCGCCGCTCGAGGCGCTGCGCACCCAGGTGCTCGAGCGCCTCGTCATGCAGGAAATCCAGATGCAGCGTGCTAACAAGGTCGGGCTGCGCATCAACGACGAAGCCCTGAATAACGCGCTGACCGACATTGCCCAGCGCAATAACCTGCAGTTGGCGCAATTGCCGGAGGCGGTGTCGCAACAGGGACTCGATTACGCAGGCTATCGTGAGACCGTGCGCCGCGACCTGACGCTGACCTATCTGCGCCAGCGCGATGTGCTGCAGCGCATCTACGTCTCGCCGCGCGAACTGCAACAGTTCCTGGAGCGGCAGAAAAATCGACCGTCGGAACTGAACGAATACAACCTGTCGCATATTCTGATCGCGGTGCCACAGGCTGCGACGCCGCAGCAACTGGATGACGCCGCGCGCCGCGCCACTGAAGTCTACCAGCGCGCCAGCAAGGGCGAGGATTTCTCGCGCCTCGCGGTGCAGTACTCTAACAGCCAGACCGCACTCGAGGGTGGTTCGTTAGGTTGGCGCAAGGGCAGCGAGGTGCCGACCATCCTGGCGGAGCTGGTCGCGCGTCTCAAGGCCGGTGAAGTCAGCGAACCCCTGCGCACGCCGAGCGGCTACCACATCGTGCGCGTCAACGAAATACGCGGCACCGACACCCAGACCGTCGTGCGCCAGACCCATGTGCGCCACATCCTGATGAAGCCCACCGAGATCCAGGACGACGCAACCGTCCGGCAGAAGCTGACCACCATGCGCGAACGCATCGTCGGCGGGGAGGATTTTGCCGCGCTGGCCAAGGCGAGTTCCGAGGACCCGGGCTCCGCGTCCGAAGGCGGCGATCTCGGCTGGACCAACCCGGGCACCTTCGTGCCGGAGTTCGAAGCGACGCTGGAGGCGCTCAAGGACGGCGAAATCAGCCAGCCGTTCCATACGCAGTTTGGCTGGCATATCGCGCAGGTGTTAGGCCGCCGCGATTTCGATAACACCGACGAAATGCGCAAGCAGCGCGCCTTCATGCAGATCCGCGAAAGCAAGTCCGAAGAAGAAACGGAATTGTGGCTGCGTCGGCTGCGCGACGAGGCCTTCGTCGAATACCGGATGTGAACGCGCCACGTATCGCGCTGACCGCCGGCGAACCGGCCGGCATCGGACCCGACATCTGCCTGGCGCTGGCGCTGACTCGCCAGGATTGCGAGCTCGTCTGCCTCGGCGATCGCGAGGTACTCGCCGCGCGCGCGCGGCAACTCGGACTGGCCATTGAGCTAACAAACTATGCACCGGGCAGCGCCCGCAGCCCGCACCGCGCCGGCGTGTTGCCGGTGCAGCATCTGCCCTGCGCCGCACCGGTCAGCGCCGGCCGGCTGGACCCGGCCAACGCCGCCCAGGTGCTGCAAGTCCTCGACCGGGCCATCGCGGGCGCGCTCCGGGGCGAGTTCGACGCCATCGTGACGGCGCCGCTGCAGAAAAGCATTATCAACGATGCCGGCACGCCGTTTTCCGGCCATACCGAATACTTGGCGGAACACAGCGGCGCGCCGTTACCGGTGATGTTGCTGGTGGCCGGCGAACTGCGGGTCGCGCTCGCGACCACGCACCTGCCGCTGGCCGCGGTCAGCGGCGCGCTCAGCACCGCGCAGCTGGGCGCTGTCCTGGACGTGCTGCAGGCCGGCATGCCAAGGTTGTTAGGTGGCAGGGCGCCACGCATCGCGGTCTGCGGCCTCAATCCGCATGCCGGCGAGGGCGGGCATCTGGGCCGCGAAGACCTCGACCTCATCGCGCCGGCCATCGCCGCCGCGAAAACGCGCGGCATTGCGGCCAGCGGGCCCTGGCCGGCGGACACGATTTTTGTGCCGCGCAACCGGGCGCAGCACGATGTGGTGCTGGCGATGTATCACGACCAGGGTCTGCCGGTGCTCAAGGCCGCGGGCTTCGGCCAGGCAGTCAATGTCACGCTGGGCCTGCCCATCATCCGGACTTCGGTCGATCATGGCACGGCCCTCGATCTCGCCGGCAGCGGCCGCGCGGATGCCGGCAGCCTGCAGGCGGCGCTCACGCTTGCGCTGCAGATGACGGCCGCGCGCGGCGCGGCATGACGTTGCGGGCGCGCAAGCGTTTCGGCCAGCATTTCCTGCACGACGCGAGCATCGTCGAGCGCATCGTCGCCGCGGTGGCCGCCGGACCGGGCGACACGGTGCTGGAAATCGGCCCGGGCGGCGGCGCGCTGACCGCCGGTTTGTTAGCCAGCGGCTGCGTGCTGCACGCCATTGAGTTGGACCGCGATCTCGTGCCGCGGCTGCGCGAACGTTATGGCCGGGAGCCGCGCTTTCACCTGCATGAGGGCGATGCGCTGAAAGTCGACCTGCGCACCCTGCTGCCGGCCCCGGCGGGCCGCTGGCGCGTGGTCGGCAACCTGCCCTACAACGTGTCCACACCGCTGCTGTTTCATTTGTTAGACCAGTACCAGCTCATCGAGGACATGCATGTGATGCTGCAGCGGGAAGTGGTCGAACGCATGGCCGCCGCGCCCGGCGGGCGCGACTACGGGCGCCTGACCGTGATGCTGGCGCCGTTTGCGGAAATCGATGCCTTGTTCGACGTTGCGCCCGAAAGTTTTGCACCGCCGCCCAAAGTCTGGTCCACGGTCGCAAGGCTGCGCATGCGCGCCCAGCCCGCTTTTCCAGTCGATGCACGCTACGGGCGCGTGGTGCAGGCCGCGTTCTCCCAGCGCCGCAAGACGCTGCGCAATGCGCTCCGGCAGGAGCTGGATGCAGCCACCATCGAGGCCTGCGGCATCGATCCCGGCGCCCGCGCCGAGACCCTGACGCCGGCGGCATTCGGCAAACTTGCGCTTGCCGCGCGCAGCAGCTAGTTTGCCGTCATGGCTGGCTACAAGAAGATCCTGCTGGTGGTGGACCTGAGCGACGACAGCGCGCACATCGGCGCCCGCGCCCGGGACATGGCGCAACGCGACAACGCGGCGCTCGAGATCCTGCACGTGGTCGAATTCGTGCCGGTCGAGCCGATGGGCGAGACGCTGATGCCCACCGTGCAGATCGAGGCCGAGCTCGTCAATCGCGCCCGCCAGCGCATCACTCAGCTGGCCGAGGAGCTCGGCGCCCACGATGCCACGCTGCATATCGAAGCCGGCAGCGTCAAGACCGAAATCGTGCGCGTGGCGCGCGAGATCGGCGCCGACCTGATCGTCATCGGCTGCCGCGAGCGCCATGGCATGTCGATCCTGGTCAATCTCACCGAAGACACGGTGCTGCACGCCGCGTGCTGCGATGTGCTGGCGGTGCGCGTTGGCAAGAAGAGCTAACAGACTGGATTTATGACGAACCAGATCCGCATCGACGTGCTGACCAATTACCTCAAGGATCAATCCGATCCGGGCGATGACAAGTACGTTTTCTCCTACACCATCACCATCCGCAACGAGGGCGAGGTGCCGGCCAAGCTGCTGAAGCGGCACTGGGTCATCACCGACGCCAACGGCAAGGTGCAGGAAGTGCGCGGCGATGGCGTGGTCGGCGAGCAGCCCTACATCAAGCCGGGCCAGGGCTTTCGCTATTCCAGCGGCGCGGTGCTCGAAACGCCGGTCGGCACCATGCAGGGCAGCTACCAAATGGTCGCCGATGGTGGCCAGACCTTTGACGCGCCCATCCCCACGTTCCGGCTGGCGATCCCCGGAATACTGCAGTAAGTGGCCCGCTACGCGATTGGCGACATCCAGGGTTGCCACGCGGAGCTGCGCGCGCTGCTGAAAAAACTGCGCTTCAAGTCCGATCGCGACCAGCTGTGGCTGGTGGGCGATCTGGTCAATCGCGGTCCGGCATCGCTCGCCGTGCTGCGGTTCGTGCGCGCCCTCGGCGCCAACGCGATCACCGTGTTAGGTAATCATGACCTGCACCTGCTGGCGGTCGCCTATGGCACGGACCGCCGCCTGCGTCCGGACGATACGCTGCAGCGCGTGCTGGCGGCGCGCGATCGTGACCAGCTGCTCGACTGGCTCATTACCCTGCCGCTCGCGCATTTTGACGCGGGCCACAACGACCTGATGGTGCATGCCGGCCTGCCGCCGCAGTGGTTGGCCACTGACGCCGTCAGGTATGCGGCCGAAACCGCCGCCGCGCTGCAGAAAAACCCGGGTCGATTCCTGGCGCGCATGTACGGCGACAAACCCGACCGCTGGTCACGGTCACTGCGCGGCGCGGACAAGCACCGGTTCGTGGTCAATGTGCTGACCAGACTGCGTTACTGCGACGCGCGCGGCCGGGTCAACCTGGATCTCAAAGACAGCCCGGGCTCGTTGCGCACGGCAGCGCGGGCCGCGCCCACGGCGATGCGCCCATGGTTCCTGGCACCGAACCGCAGGTCGGCCGGCACCCGCATCATCTGCGGGCACTGGTCGACGTTAGGTCTGGTCCGGAAACCTCACCTGCTGGCACTCGATACCGGCTGCGTGTGGGGCGGCCCGCTCACCGGCACCGATCTCGACAGCAACCGCATCTGCCAGCAACCGAGGCTTTGACCAGTCGCCTTTACAGCCTTTTGAATTCCAGGATGGTCAGCACCACCCCAAGCACAGTCATGCCGAAACAGAACATTCCGAAGTAAAGAAGTGGCAGGTCAGTCATTTTTGCGCCCCTTCAATGCGAGCAGCTTGAAGTAGATACCGAAGCACAGGATCGACGGCACCCAGATCGCGGTGAACAGTCCTTCATCCTTCTGACCGGTGAACCACAGGTACCCGGAGACGGCAAACGCCACCATCACCGCCACCAGTATGCATACGTCCGACATTTTGATCATGACAACAGTCCTTTCATGTGAATCGACAATTTGTTAGGAATCCTGGTCGTTCCAATAACCCCACGCCGCCACCAGCAGGCAGGCTACGGCAGCAGCGGCATGTACGCGCAGACCGGACTCGCCGGGCAGCGACAAGACGAACGGCACAATCTGCAACAGCCCCACCGGCAGCCAGACAACGAATCCGATCGCCAGCACGAACGCCACTCGACCGATCGTCCGCCGGATGTTGCGCACCTGGCCGGGCGCCGGATTTACCACGGCACCGGCTCCCCGCGGTGATCGAAGAATCGTCCGGAGTCCTCGGGCGTCAGGCCGGCGATCACGTTCAGCAGGCGTTCGGCGGCCAGGTCCGGGTCCTGCACCTCGAGTCCCGCCTTGCTGAAGGGCGCGGACAATGGGGTGTTGACGGTGCCGGGATGCAGCGCCACGCAGATCGCGTGCCGGTGACTGCGACGGAGCTCGACCGCCGCCGTATGCAGCATCTGGTTCAGCGCGGCCTTGGAGGCGCGATAGCTGTACCAGCCGCCCAGTTGGTTGTCGCCGATACTGCCGACGCGCGCCGACAGGGCCGCCAGCACCGCCCTGCCGTCCCGAGCTAACAAAGGCAGGAAATGCTTCAGCACCAGCGCCGGTCCGATGGTGTTCACGGCAAACATGTCCGTCATGGCCGCCGCATTGAGTTCGCGGATACTTTTTTCCGGCTGTATGCCGGTGCGGTGCAGCAGCCCGGTCGCCACCAGCACCAGCCGCAGCTTGCCCTGCCGTGAGATGAAGTCGGCGCAGGCCGCGATGCTCGCCTCGTCGCCCAGATCCAGCGCCGGGGTCGACGTGCGACTCAAGCCGACCACCGCGCCGAATCCGCCCGTGACTTTCAGCCGACGGAGCAGCGCGCTGCCGATCCCGCCAATAGCGCCCATGACGACGGCGACGTCATCCGTGCAGTTGGGCTGATTCATGTTTTTGACCCGATCATGAACCGTACTATAGTGGCTACCTCGTGAAAATGTCCTGTTATTGACCCGTTTAAACCGATTATTATCGGGTCATTAACGGTTCAGTTGTATATACTGGACCCTTGCCCTTTAAGAGACGCCTGCCATGACTGCGAACAGCACCGCCGCTACGCCGAATGCGGAAACTTTTCGCAGCGGCGTAGCCGCGCGCCTGGCCGGGATACCGGTCGAAACACTGCGTGTCTGGGAACGCCGCTACGGCGTAGTAGGACCGCGCCTCAGCGCGAGCGGCCAGCGGCTGTACACAGCCGCTGAAGTACGCCGACTCAGCCTGATCAAGCAACTGCTGGACCAGGGACATCCGATTGGCAGCATCGCCAGGCTAACAGCGGAGGCGCTGATTGCAATGCAGTCCACAATCAGCTCGCTCGGCACGCGGCCTGGAGAGCCAATCGACGCTGACATGCGGGAGCTGCGCGTGGCGCTGGCCGGGCCACTGCTTACGACACAACGTTTTACGCAGTCATTTGCGAGTAGCATGTCAGGCGGCGAGCTAACAATTGTCGCGCGCGCCAACAGCGTCAGCGATGCCGCCAGCGCGCTGCGCGGCAGCGCCGCGGATCTGGTCATTGTCGAGCTGCCGACGCTGCTTGAAGACTCGCCAGCCACGGTGGCCGGCCTCAAGGAGCTCTGCGGAGCGCGCCGGATCATCATCCTGTACCGATTTGCGCCCAGCGCAATCGTCCGCACGCTGCGTGCGGCGGGCCATGTCATCGCGCGCGCGCCGTCGGATCCGCTTGAAATGGCAGCTCTATGCCAGCGCCTGCTGCAACCGGGGGCAAGTCCGGTAAGCGCGGCCCTGACAATCGACAGCACCGACCCGACGCCGCCACGTTTCGATGAACGCGCGCTCGCGGCTTTCGCTGACGCATCCAGCACCGTCTACTGCGAATGTCCGCGCCATCTGGTGGACCTGCTCCTCGACCTGGTCAGCTTCGAACGCTACAGCGCCGCATGCGCCAACCGCAGCCCTGAAGACGCGGCGCTGCACCGAGATCTGCAACGGACGGCGGGTCAGGCGCGCGCGCTGCTGGAAAATGCGCTGCTGCGCGTGGCGGTTGCGGAAGGCATACCGGTGCCCGCCCCGTCTGACCGAATCATTTGATTCGCGGCCTCCGGCTGGACTCGCAAGAACTCATTCCCGTCTGTTAGCACTCTACGTCGGCTGTGGCAACAACGCCGGCGCGGACCAAAGCGTCAGATTACAAATACGTAAAGCGCGCGACGCCGCGCCTTGTATTACACTGAACTTCAGTGATGCTGAAACCGGTTCACAGGCGTCGCCACTGGCAGCTGGCGTTGTTGTTTGCGCTCGTCCTGTTTGCGCAGCAGCAGGCCTATGCCCACCAGATTTCGCATTTTTCGCGTGATTCGACCCACCAGGATCCGAAGCAGGATCCGAAGCGGGATAACAATTCCTGCTCAAAATGCGTGGCGCTGGCGCACCTGGGCGACAGCCCGCCCTCAGCACTGACCATACTGGATGCCGGGTCACCGGCATCGCTGGCAGGCGCAGCGCCTCGTTTTCTCTTCCCATCGCGGTTGTTCACCGCCTATCGCAGCCGAGCACCCCCGATTCCCCGCTAACAACGCTTATTTCTGTCAGGTATGGCGCAGAGCCGCACGGCGGTGGTCTGCGCAACCGCAGTTGTTCCAGCCAGGGGAATTCATGATGAAGACATTGCTCGCGCCCGCAGCACGATTGAGCCTGCTGCTGTGGCTGACCGTGCCGTCGTTGGCGCTGGCCGATCCGTTAGGCGATCTGCAGGCGGAACTTGCCGCAGTAAAGGCCAGCTACGAAACCCGAATCACGCAACTCGAGGAGCGCCTGGCGCGGCTGGAAGCGGCCAACGCGACCGCCGCTACGGCACCGGATTCAACAGCAGGCGCCACAGCGCCGCAACCGCCGGCGCCAGTCGCAGCCGGCGGCGGCGCCAACGCATTCAATCCGTCGATTTCTCTCATCCTGGCGGGCAATTACGCGCAGACCGCGCTGGATCCGGCAAGTTACAAGATTGCGGGTTTCATCCCGAGCGGAGGCGACAGTGGTTCGGGCCCGCGTAGTTTCAACCTCGGTGAATCCGAACTCACGATCTCTGCCAACGTGGATCCGTTTTTTTTCGGCAATGTCACCGTTGCGATTACCGGCGAAAATGTAGTCAGCGTGGAAGAAGCCTACTTTCGCACCACTGCATTACCTTCGGGATTTACCCTGAAAGGCGGACGGTTCTTCTCGGGCATTGGTTACCTCAACGACGTTCATTCCCATGCCTGGGATTTCGTCGATCAACCGTTGGCCTATCAAGCTCTGTTAGGTGGCCAGCGCGCCCAGGATGGCCTGCAGCTCAAATGGCTGGCGCCGACCGATATTTTTGCCGAGGTCGGCCTTGAAGCGGGCAGCGGTCGCGCGTTTCCGGCAACGTCGCGCAGCGCTAACGGTGTCAATGCGGCGACCGCGTTCCTGCACCTCGGCAACGACATTGGCGACTCGGCGAGCTGGCGCGCAGGCATTTCCTTTCTGCGTGCCGACGCCGAAGACCGGCGCTATGACGACATCGACGCCGCCGGCGTGCCGGTCATCAATGCCTTCAGCGGCCGAAGCCAGACCTGGGTCGCGGACTTTACCTGGAAATGGGCGCCGCACGGCAATGCCACCGAGCGGCAACTGAAGCTGCAGGGCGAGTACCTGTCGCGACTCGAACGCGGCCGCCTGCTGTTCGACGTCGACGCGCGCGCCATCGCTAACAATTATCGCTCGCGTCAATCCGGCTGGTACCTGCAGGGCATCTACAAGTTTGCGCCGCGCTGGCGGGTTGGGCTGCGCTATGACGCGCTCGATTCGGGCAGCTTCCCGCTCGGCAGTATCGCTCGCGGCGGAACCAGCGGCCTCGCGTTTCCACTGCTGGAGGCCGCGGATCCCCGTCGAACCACAGCCATGCTGGACTGGAATCTCAGCGAATTTTCACGCCTGCGCGCCCAGTTCGCCTGGGACCAGGCGCGCGCCGCTGCGACCGACCGGCAATTGCAGCTGCAATACATATTCAGTCTCGGCGCGCACGGCGCCCACAAGTACTAGGAGCTAACATGCCGAAACGAATCATCCTGGCCGCGATTCTGGCTGCAACGTGGATTGGCGCGCCGGCCGAAGCCGCCCTCAGGGTCTTTGCGACCAGCCCGGACTGGGGCGCTCTGGTGACCGAACTCGGGGGCGACAAGGTCAGCGTTTATGTCGCGACCACGGCCTTCCAGGACATTCACCGGGTCGATGCCAAGCCGAGCCTGATCGCGCGGACGCGCAGCGCCGACCTGGTTATCGCTACCGGCGCGGAACTGGAAATAGGCTGGCTGCCGGTGCTGATTCAGGAGTCCGGCAATAACAAGATTCAACCGGGGAATCCTGGCTACTTCGAAGCTGCGAAACAGGTGAGCCTGCTCGAAGTCCCGGCGCGGGTGGACCGTTCGATGGGCGACGTGCACCCCGACGGCAATCCACACCTGCAGCTTGATCCTCACAACATCGCCGCTGTCGGGCGCGCGCTGAGTCTACGCCTGGCAAGCCTCGACGCTGCTAACGCGGTGTACTACGCCGCGCGCAGCACGGACTTCCAGTCGCGCTGGCAGCAGGCGATCACCCGCTGGGAGTCACAGGCAGCGCGTCTCAAGGGCGTTGGCGTCGTCGTCATCCACAAGGACCAGTCCTATCTCATACACTGGCTGGGGCTGCGTGAACTCGCGGCGATCGAACCGAAGCCGGGCGTTCCACCCAGCGCGGCGTATCTCGCATCGCTCGTGTCCAGGCTCGCAGCGGACCGGCCGCGCGCGATCCTGCGCAACGCCTATAACGATCCCAAGGCAGCTGACTGGTTGTCGCAGCGCGCCCAGGCGCCGGTCGTGCTCCTGCCCTTCTCGGTGGGCGGCACACCCGGTGCTAACAACCTGTTTGGCCTGTTCGACGATACCGTAGCCCGGTTGCTGGACGCCGCGAAATGAATGCCCTGCAGGACACCTTCAGCATTCTCTGGCCCGCGTTCATTGGCGGGATGCTGGTGCTGCTCACGCACGTGCCGCTCGGCCAGCAGGTCCTGAGCCGTGGCATCGTTTTCATTGACCTCGCGATTGCGCAGGTTGCCGGCGTCGGCGTCATCGCCGCGCATTACGCCGGATTTGACCTGCAGGGCTGGACTACGCAGATCGCGGCCGTCAGTGCCGCGCTGCTCGGCGCCCTGCTGCTGACCTGGACGGAGAAGAAGCGCCCCGAAGTGCAGGAAGCGCTGATCGGGATCCTGTTTGTGCTGGCATCAACGGCGCAGATCCTGCTGCTGGCCAACGACCCGCATGGCGGCGAAGACCTGAAGGATCTGTTAGCCGGCCAGATCCTGTGGGTGTCGGGCGGGCAGTTGCTGCGCGCGGCCGTAGTCACCGGCATATTTCTCGTGCTCTGGTTCCGGTTTCGCGAACGCATCGGCCGGGTCGGTTTCTACATCCTGTTTGCGTTTGTCGTGACCGCGTCGGTACAACTTGTAGGCGTGTACCTCGTATTCACCACCCTGATCGTGCCTGCGGTTGCCGTGTATCGCTTCCCGCAGCGCCGCCAGCCGCCCCTGGGTCTGCTGCTCGCTGCTGTTAGCTACCTGGTGGGACTGGCGCTGTCGGCGCTGACCGATCTGCCCACCAGTCCCGTGGTGGTCTGGGCCATGGTCCTGCTGGGAGTTGCCCTGCACCTCGCATCGCCGCGCGGTTACTCAGGCAGCGCTGCAGACGCTGGCCACCTGTGAAGATAACGTGCTAAATACCGGCCGTGAACCTGCTTTTCATTGAAGACGACCGCGAAGCCGCACAGTACATCGTCAAGGGACTGCGTGAAAGCGGCTATGTGGTCGACCACGTCAGCGACGGCCGCGAAGGCCTGTTCCAGGCCACCGAGCACGCCTACGATCTCATCATCGTCGACCGGATGCTGCCGCACCTGGACGGCCTGTCCATCGTCCGCATGCTGCGCGACAACGGCAACACGACGCCGGTGCTGATTCTCAGCGCTCTCGGCACCGTGGACGACCGCGTGCAGGGCCTGAAGGCCGGCGGCGATGATTATCTGACCAAGCCTTTCGCATTTTCGGAGTTGTTAGCCCGGATCGAGGCGCGGCTGCGGCGCACCGCTGGCAACGAAGTTGTCACGCAGCTGCGCGTTGCCGACCTTGAGCTCGATCTGCTGGCGCGCCGGGTTACCCGGGCGGGACGCCACATCGACCTCACATCGAAGGAATTTTCGCTGCTCGAGTTCCTGATGCGGCGCGCGGGCCAGGTCGTGACGCGCACGATGTTGCTGGAAGGCGTCTGGGATCTGCACTTCGATCCGCAAACCAATGTGGTGGACGTGCACATGAGCCGGCTGCGGCAGGCGATCGACAAAGGCTTCGAACGCCAGCTCATTCACACCGTCCGCGGCGCGGGCTACATCCTTCGGGATGAGCGCCCTGCCAGCGACACCTGACCTCCATGACTGCGCGCGGCCAGATTTTTTCGATGTCGCCGGTGCGTCTGGCAACTTTCTACGTGACGCTGTTCGCGGTGTGTATCGGCCTGATAGTCGGCTCCATGTACGTCCTGACGCAGCGTGTTCTGGTGCGCGAGACCGACAGCATCATCAACGCCGAGCTCGAGGGGCTCAAGGACGACTACCGTCTCGGCGGACTGCGGCGGCTTATCGATGCGCTGAATTTGCGCGAGGACAGCTGGGGCCGCAGTGGCGCGGTGTATCTGTTAGTCGACCAGGACTTGCACCATGTCGCCGGCAACATCGGAGAATGGCCGGTTGTTTCTCCATCGCCGCCGTCATCGTCGCCCTCGCCGTGGATCCAGTTCACGCTGACAAGCCAGGATGCCACGCGGCCCGTCGAGCACACCGTGCGCGCGTCGATCACGCGGATCGACCGGCGGCATCAACTGCTGGTCGGCACCGACATCAGCGAAAATCAGCGTTTTTTTGCACGTTTCCGCGCCACCATGTATTGGGGTGTCGGGCTGGCCGTGCTGCTGGCGGCATTCGTCGGCTACCTGTACGTGAAACGCCTGACGGCCCGGGTACAGTCGGTCGCGGAAACCTGCCGCGGCATCATCGCGGGCAACATGACGCGGCGCTTGCAGGTCTCAACGGCCGGCGACGAATTCGACGCACTCGCGGTCATCGTGAACCAGATGCTGGACCGTTTGCAGCATCAGGCCACCACCTTGCGCACGACATTCGACAGCACCGCACACGATCTGCGCGCCCCCCTGCATCGGGTCCGCGCGCGCATCGAGCAGGCGCTGCGCGAACCTGACAACGCGGATTTTGCGCAGCAGGCACTCGACTCGACTCTGACCGAGATCGACCGCATCCAGACGACGCTGACGACACTGCTCGAAATCGCGCGCGCCGAGGCCGGCGTGGAAAACCAGAAACGGGAAGCGGTGGACCTGGGCGCCCTGGCGCGCGAGGTTGCCGATCTCTACCAGCCGGAGGCCGCTGCCAGGAGCCTGTCGCTGCAATGCACGGCGGACGGGAATGCGCGGGTTCAGGGCCACCGGCAACTGTTGGCACAGTTGCTGACAAACCTGTTCGAGAACGCGCTGAAGTTTGTGCCCGCGAGCGGAAAGATCCTGGTGTCCGTCAGTCGCCAGGCAGACACGGTCCAATTGATCGTTGCCGATTCCGGCCCCGGCATTCCGGCGCGCGAGCGCGAACACGTGCTCCAGCCATTCGCGCGCCTGGAGCGCGACCGGGATGTCATTGGCAGTGGATTGGGGCTCAGCCTGGTCGGGGCCATCGTTGGCCTGTACCAGGGAACCATGGCGCTCGAGGACAATGCGCCTGGGCTCAGGGTCTGCTGTACGTTTCCGGCCAGCTAACAAGAATGCGCCCGGCACGCCTTGCAAGCGTGCCGGGCGCGACTCAATTACTTCTTCATCGAGTCCGCGCGACACTTCTTCACGAAGGCAGCCCGGGCAGCGCCAGCGAGGTGCTTCTCGTTGGCCTCATCGCGGCAATGATGATCCTGCTTCGCCGGAGCGGCTTTCGCCGGGGCAGAGGTTGCGGCAGCAGGAGCGGGGGCGCTGGTCGTTGCCGGCGGCGCAGCGGCGGGTGCGGGGGCAGTTCCGGTTGCGGCGTAGGCGGACCCTGCCACGAGCAGGGCGGCGGCGGTCAGAAGGCTGATCATTTTCATGCTGTATTCCTCAAGGTGATGACATTAGACGCTGCATTTGCAGCGTGCCGGTGACTGTAATGCGGGCCCAATGGAGGGTTGCTTACGCATACATTAAGTAGCTGTAATGACCGGCGGGTCGCACGTTGGAGACCAGCCACAGTAGACTGCAGGCTGAAGGACTGACCGGCATCATCCGCGGCGTCCAGCGTCTAAGCACCTGTAGAAAATGCAGTTAACGGGCCTCCGCCGATGGGTTTCTTATGTTGCGTCGGTCGTGCTTGCCATGATCGGTCCCGCGCATGCGGGCTCCACGCCTGACACTCTGCAGGTCAGCCAATTCGGCACGGTCCATATTTATCACCCTGACGGCCCCACCCGGCAGGTGGTGCTGTTCCTGTCGGGTGAGGCGGGCTGGCGTGACAGCGTCATCGGCCTGGCGGAGCAGTTAGGCGCGCAGGGCGCGCTCGTTGCGGGCATCGACACTGCGCACTACCTGCAGGTCATCGGCAAGAGTCCTGTGAGTTGCGCCTATCCGGGCGCCGACTTCGAGCGGCTCTCCCGACTGGTGCAGCAACACGCGGGTCTGACCGAGTATCACTACCCGATCCTCGTCGGTTACTCCGCGGGTGCAAGCCTGGTGTATGCGCTGCTGAACCAGACTGCCACGGGCACGTTCGCGGGTGGCTTGTCGTTAGGTTTTTGCCCGCAGCTGGCATTGGCCAAACCGCTGTGCAAGCGCGAGCAACTGTCCATCACGGCGCGCAGCAAAGGCACCGGGGTGACGCTGCTGCCCGCTGCCAGAATGAATGATCCCTGGATTGTCCTGCAGGGCGAGCAGGACCGGGCGTGCGAGGCGACTGCGGCGCGCCGGTATACCGAGGGCATTGCGGGCGCGACGCTGCTGCGTTTGCCGCACGTCGGGCAGGACTACAGCATCGAGCCGGCCTGGTTGCCGCAGTACCTGGCGGCGTTCAAGGCGTTGACCCGCGCGCCGCAATCCGCCCCGCCCACGCCGCCGCAGGGTCTCGATGACTTGCCGGTTCTCGAGTTACCGGCGAGCGGCACGCAGAATGACTCATTCGTGGTATTGCTAACAGGCGACGGCGGCTACGCTGGCATGGATCAGAAAATTACGGCCGCGTTCAACGCCAAGGGCCAGCCTGTCGCGGTACTCAACGCGCTGAAATATTTCTGGAAGGCGCGCACGCCGCAGGAGGTTGCCAATGATGTCGACCGGATCATGCGTTATTACAGCGCAACCTGGCACAAGCGCCGCGTCATCCTGGTCGGCTATTCGCAAGGCGCCGACGTCAT
>JAYUGT010000287.1:0-53317 GCA_043738315.1 Gammaproteobacteria bacterium | reverse complement strand
ATCGGCGTGTCCGGCATGACCGTGACAGAAGTGAAGGGCTTTGGTCGGCAACGCGGCCATACCGAGCTTTATCGTGGCGCCGAATACGTGGTCGACTTCGTGCCCAAGACCCGCATCGAAGTCGCGGTTCGCAGCGACCTCGTCGACCAGGTGCTCGAAGCGGTCGTCAAGGCCGCCAAGACCGGCAAAGTCGGCGACGGCAAGATCTTCATCACCAACATCGATCGCGTGATCCGGATTCGCACCGGCGAGACTGACGACGCAGCTTTGTAGAATTTTTTAGCGCCAACCGCGACTGCAGCGGCTGCTCGCAAGCGCAATAAACTTCGCGATTCGCCGGATTTGAAAAGTCCGGCAACAACAACGGCGCCAATCGGCGCCGTTGCTTTTTGTTCCTGGCAATATTCGCCGCATTTGTTAGATAGCGGCCCATGCGTCTTCTCAGCGCAGCACCGGTATTGCAGCATCGCAGTCGAAAATTCAATCGGCTGACAGGGAAAGGAATCTGCCATGAACGAATTGACACAAGCTGAGATCGCGCAGGTCGATGGCGCGGCCGCATGCCAGGAAGCGTGCAGCGCGCCGTATGTATTCAACGTCGAAACGCCACGAGCCTACGAATTCCCGCTGCTGCCGTGCGTCGATGACCGCGCGCTGTTCAACGCCCAGTAGCCGGTAACTTGACCGACAGCCTGTTCCGTCCCGAGGCCATCGAGGCCAGGCACAGCGCTCAGCTGGGCGGCATCCTGCGCGGTCAGCCGCTCACACTGCGCCTGCTGACGGTTGCCGCGCTGCTGAGCGGAGCGCTGCTGGTGCTTTTTCTTGCGCAGGGCGGCTACACCCGGCGTACCCGCGTGATCGGGCAGCTCATCCCCCGCAACGGCGTCGCGACTGCCCTGGCGCCGCTGTCCGGAGTGGTCGTGCAGGTGCCGGTGGCCGAGGGTGCGCGCGTCGGGACGGGCACTTTGTTAGCTTTGATACGCATGCCGCGCGCCTCGGGCACGCGCGACAATGTCGAGGCAACACGCGTCAACCTGTCGCAGCGCCGTGCCGAACTCGTCGATGGGCGCGCGCTGGCCCTGCAGCGCTGCCTGCTGCGCCGCAACGGACTGGAGGCGCAGCTGCGCGCGACCCTGGCGGAACTCGCCATGGCCGACGCCGAGCTGGAAACGCGCCGGACCCAACTGCGCCTCGGCGATGAAACGCTGGCGCAGTGGCGTGCGCTCGAGCAGCAGCACTTCGTCAGCACACTGCAGCTCAGGCAGCAGCAGGCAACAACGCTCGCCCAGCAGGCTGAACTGCAGGCTTTGCTGCGGCAGCGGACCGCGGTGGCGCGCAGCCTGGCGCAGATCCGGCAGTCGCTCGCCGAATGGCCGGCCGAACAACAGGCGGCCCTCGACCCCTTCGACCGCGAACTGGTATCGCTGGAACAGCAGCGCATCGAACTGGATGCCACGCATGAATCCGCAATCACGGCCCCAGTGCCCGGCACGGTCACCTCGATACTCGTCAAGGCTGGCGAATCGGTGCAGGCCGGGCAGCAGCTGCTCAGTGTGCTGCCGGTCAATTCGGTGCTGCAGGCCGAACTGCTGCTGCCCAGCCGCGCCATTGGCTTCGTCAGGCCGGGCGACGCCGTGCAATTGCGTTACCAGGCATTTCCGTACCAGAAATTTGGCCACCACCGCGGCCTGGTCCGGCAGGTCAGCCGCAACGCGCTGGCTCCGGTGCAGGCGCGCGCGTTGTTAGGCGGGCTGGCCATCGACGAGCCGTTCTACCGCGTAACCGTCGAACTGACCAGCCAGTTTGTTGCCGCCTACGGCCGCGCGGAGCCGCTCAAGGCCGGCATGCTGCTGGAGGCGGACATCGTCGGCGACCGGCGCAGCCTGATCGAGTGGCTGTTCGAGCCCCTGCACGCACTGCGCTCGCCACTGTCCGGCCGCTGAGTCCCGCCCATGTCCAGCTCGTGTCCGTCGATTCTGCAATCGGAGGCGGCCGAATGCGGGCTCGCCTGTCTCGCCATGGTGGCCACGGCTAACGGACACGCGATCACGCTGTCGGAAATGCGGCGGCGATTCTCCCTGTCTTTGAAAGGGGCGCGTCTCGGTCAGCTGATCGACATTGCTGCGCAACTCGGCCTGCATGCCCGGCCGCTGCGCCTTGACCTGGACCAGATTGCGAACCTGCGCCTGCCATGCCTGCTGCACTGGGATCTCAATCACTTCGTCGTGCTGAGCGCAGTGCACAGGCGCTCGGTGCACATCCTGGATCCCGCGTGCGGCCCTCGGCAAATGTCATTCGCCGAGCTGTCGCCGCATTTTACTGGCGTTGCGCTCGAGCTGCTCCCGGACCAGGGCTTCCGGAAACGGCGCGCGGCACCGGCGCTGCGTCTGCGGGATCTGATCCGCGATACCCGGGGGCTGTGGCCGGCGGCGGCGCAGATTCTCGCGCTGTCGCTGGTGTTGCAGTGTTTTCTGGTGCTCGCGCCATTCTTCATGCAATGGGTCGTGGACCAGGTGCTGGTTTCAGCCGACCGCGACCTGCTCACGGTGTTAGGTCTGGGGTTCGGGCTGGCGCTGCTGCTGCAAACCGCTATCGGCCTGCTGCGCGGCTGGGCGATCCTGCAACTATCCGCGCAGCTGGGTTTGCAGTGGCAGGGCAATCTGGTCGCGCATCTTTTGAGGCTGCCGCTGGATTTCTTCGAGAAACGGCATCTGGGCGACATCACCTCGCGTCTCGGGTCGCTGCAGGCCATCCAGAAAACCCTGACCACCGGCCTGGTCGAAACCGTGATCGACGGGCTGATGGCTGCGCTGACGCTGGCCTTGATGTTAGCTTACAGCGCCAGGCTGGCGGCCCTCACGTTTGCGGTTGTCAGCGTCTATCTTGCCGTGCGGCTGCTCTGGTATCGACGCGCGCGCGACAGCACGGAACAGCAACTTGCCGCGATGGCGCGGCAGCAGAGTCATCTGCTGGAAACCCTGCGCGGTATCCAGAGTGTCAAAGTCGCGGGTCGGGAAGCATTGCGCTGCACGGGCTACGAAGACCTGCTGGTCAAGACCCTCAGCCAGGACCTCAGGCTCGGACGCCTGGGTCTCGGCTTCAGCACCGCGAGTCAGTGTCTGTTTGGGCTGGAACGCATCGCGGTCATCTGGATGGGCGCGCAGCTGGCGCTGGCGAATGCATTCTCCGTCGGCATGCTGATCGCATATCTGGCTTACAAAGACCAGTTTGCGATGCGTGTCAGCAGCCTCATCGACAAGGGCATGGAGCTGCGCATGCTGCGCCTGCATGCCGAGAGGCTGGCGGACATTGTGCTTGCCGAGTCAGAGTCCGAGGCTGAGTCCAGTCGGAGCGCTGAATTCTGCAAACCGGCGCTCGCTGCCGATATCGACGTGCAGCAGCTCGCCTTTCGCTATGGCGATGGCGAACCCTGGATTCTGCAGGACTGCAGTTTTTCGGTTCGCGCCGGCGAGTCGGTGGCCATCGTCGGGGCCTCGGGTTGCGGCAAGAGCACGCTGCTGAAGATTTTGTTAGGTCTGATGCCCGCAAGCCGTGGCAGCATCCGCTTTGGCGGCGAGGACCTGGCCCGCATAGGCGCGCGCCAGGTGCGCGGCATGATGGGCGCAGTGCTGCAGGATGATCACCTGTTCGCGGGCAGCATTGCCGACAATATCAGTTTTTTCGACCCCGACGCCATGCCGTCGCGCATCGAGGCGGCCGCCCGGCTCGCGGCCGTGCACGACGACATCGCCGCCATGCCCATGGGTTACGGCAGCCTGATCGGCGACATGGGCAGCGCGCTGTCGGGCGGCCAGAAGCAACGCATTTTGTTAGCTCGCGCGCTGTATCGCCGGCCGCGAATCCTGCTGCTGGATGAGGCGACCAGCCATCTCGACGTGGCGCGCGAGCGCCAGGTCAACAACGCCGTGCGCGACCTTCGGCTAACACGCGTCATCATTGCGCATCGGCCGGAAACCATTGCCAGCGCGGATCGGGTGCTGCTGCTGGAATCCGGGACGCTGCGCGCCGCTGCGGCAGGCGGGCATGGCCGCCACTCAGGACCTGGAAACGGTTAGTCTTGGCCAATGATCGATTCTGTCCGTGGCCGGAAGGTCGCCTGGCTGGTGTTCACGCTCACGGCTGCTGCCTACTATGGCAATTCCTACGTGTACGACTCGATCGGGCCGGTCGCCGACCTGCTGCAGCGGCAGCGCGGGTTCAGTGACGCGCAGATCGGCATACTCAATGCGATCTACAGCCTGCCCAATGTCGTGCTGCTGTTGGTGGGCGGCATCCTGGTGGATCGCTTTGGCGCTGCCCGGATGGCGGTGATCACGACCGCCGTGTGCCTGGCCGGCGCCGTGCTAACAGCCTGGAGCCCAAATTTCTACGGCATGGCTGCCGGGCGACTGTTGTTCGGAATTGGCGGAGAAACTTTCAACATCTGCACGCTGGTGATCATGTCCGACTATTTCGCGGGCAGTACGGTTGCATTTGCGATGGGCTTGCTCACTGCTCTGGGTCGGTCTGGTTCGTTCTCGGCTGACATGTCGCCCGCGTGGTTTGCGAACGCATATGCGCAGGGTTGGCAGCCGCCGTTGGTGATTGCCGCGGTGATCGCGGCGAGTTCTTTCGCCGCGGCCTGTGCTTGCTGGTGGATTGATCGCCGCAAGCGAGTTGCGGCGGTGTGCGTCGCGACCATCGCGCACCGGCCATTTGTGTTCACGGACTTGCTGGGCCTAGGCGCCGCCTACTGGTACCTGCTGGTGTTGTGCGTGCTGTGGTATGCGGTCATCTTGGCGTTCCGCAGCACGTTCTCGATCAAGTATTTCCAGCACGCTCACGGCCTCGATCTGGCGAGCGCCGGCGCGATGAACAGCTATGTGTTTCTGGCCGCGATGTTCGCAACACCCGCGTTCGGCTGGCTGTGCGACAGAACGCGCCGCTATGCACCGTGGCTGATGTTTGGCGCGCTGTTACTGCCGATTTCAATCGCCATCATGGCCATGACACACTGGAACCTCTGGGTGGCGACCGCCCTGATCGGCGTCAGTTTCTCGCTGGTGCCGGCGGTGATGTGGCCGCTGACCAGCAGGCTGGTGGCGCCGCAGCGTTTCGGCACGGCGTTAGGTCTGATGTGGGTGGTGCAGAACGCCGGCATCGCCGGCGCCAACATGCTGGCAGGATGGTTAAACGACTCCGCCGGCGCGAGCGCGACCAACCCGGCCGGCTATCAACCCATGATGCTGTTTTTCGGCATCGTCAGCACGCTTGGATTCGTGCTCGCAGTACTGCTGTGGCGCACAGCAGGACGCCGGCACCACGAGCTTTCCGCCCAGGATGCAGGCGCCGTCAAGGTCGTCGCCTGAAGCGACGGGCTAGTGCACCTTGACTTCGATGGCCTTCGGTTTTGCAACCTTCAGCTTCGGCAGATACACGGTCAGCACGCCGTCCTTGGTCTCAGCGCGGATGGCCTTTTCGTCAATATTGTCGGGCAGCGCAAAGTTGCGCAGGAAATTGCCCTGGAAGCTTTCCATCCGATGGACTTTTTCGTCCTTGAATTCCTGTTTTTCCTTGCGCTCGCCTTCAATCGTGATCATGCCTCGATCAAGTGTGATTTTGACATCTTCCTTCTTGACCGCCGGCAGTTCGGCGCGAATCAGGTATTCGGTTTCGGTTTCGCTGATGTCCGCGGTGGGCGCCCAGGCATAGTCTGCCTCTCTGTTAGCTACCATCGGCAGGCGGCCAAACATTGCCGGCAGCGCACGGCCAAAGACGTCATCCATTTCGCGGAACGGATCCCATTTAATCAGGTTCATAAAAAAGCACCTCCTTCAACTCTCTCTACTTCCAACACCAATATAGTAGTACTGGCGAGGCCAAGCTCAAGTTCGGAGGTTTACGTAAGTGGATTTACTGTGCGCAGTTGCTGCAACGGTCGGTGTACGGTACCGCGTCCAGCCGGGCCGACTCGATGCCAGCGCCGCATTTTGCGCAGCTGCCATAGTCGCCAGACTGGACGCGGCGCAGCGCCTGCTCAAGCTGGCCCAGTTCGATCTCGGTCGAACGCCCGATTTCTTCCAGAACCTCATCGTTCTCGCGCTGCGTCGCCTGGTCCGCAAAGTCGGCGCTCAGGGGTTCACGTTTGCGGGACAGATCGGCGCGAACCGATGCGAGCCGATTGCGCAACTCATCCCGCCGGGCTTCCAGCTGTTCGCGCCGGGCAGTCATTTGCCGGCCGGGTTCGCCGGGCAGGTGTTGAAGCCCAGCAGGCTATAAAGCGGGCAGTAACCCACCAGACCTGTCATCAGCGGCACCAGGCCCACAAACGCCCAGTAGCGGCTGTTGCCGTCCAGAACGAAAAAAAGACTCAGTACGATCAGACCGGCCACGACCCGCATGACGCGGTCAGCGGTGCCTTCATTTAGTTGCATGTCAGTTCTCCTCAACCATCCAGTTCAAGGATCACCGAGCGGGTTACAGCTGTCTCTACGTAGGAATACGCATAGAATAGGTAGCAGGAGGCCCAATCATGCGTTATCTTTTTGTTACCGTCGTTCTGTTAGCTTTTTTTGCGTCGCCGGTCCGTGCCGAAGATCCGAAGCCGGTCATCAATTGCCCGGGCAGCCAGAAAAACCTTCAGACTTACCTGAAAATTCACGACATCCTGTTCATGCATCGTGATGCCAGCCGCGTTGCGGAGTTCTACGGGCCGGAGATCATTTCGCACAACATGGATTCCGGTGGCGGCTCGGTGCGCAAGGTTGCCCCCGAGCAGATGGGGGCAATGTGGGCGGCCTCCAAACGCAACAACCCGGAGCGGCGCCTGGTCGACGACCTGATCCTCTGTTCCGGCGACTACGTCATCGTGCGCACCAGTGTCCACGCGCAGGACAATGTCGGCGTCGCGGGCAACCCGCCGACACACAAACCCTACGTGATCAGCGGCATCGACATCTACCGTTTTGAAAAAGGCAAAGTCGTCGAACGCTGGGGCAATGCCGACCTGATGAGCATGGTTCAGCAACTGGGATTTGTGGTCGTTCCCAAGGCCGCCGAGGCACCGAAACCATGAGTGCGTTGGCTGACAAGACGCATGCGATTCGCATCCACCAGACCGGTGGACCGGAGGTCATGCGCTTCGAGGAAATCGATCTGGCGCCGCCGGGACCCGGCCAGGTGCGGCTGCGGCATACCGCCATCGGTTTGAACTTCATCGATGTGTACGGACGAACCGGCTTGTATGCGATGCCGCTGCCCGGTGTGTTAGGTCGCGAGGCGGCCGGCGTGGTCGAGGCGCTGGGCCCGAAGGTCAGGGGCCTGCGCAAGGGCGATCGCGTCGCCTACGTGGACTCGAAACCGGGCAGCTACTGTACGCAGCGCAATGTCGCCGCTGGCCTGCTGGTCAAGCTGCCGCGCGGCGTCAGCGATGAAACCGCCGCCGCGGTGATGCTGAAAGGCCTGACCGCGCACTACCTGCTGCGCCGGACCTATCGTGTGCAGCGCGGCGACTGGATCGTCGTGCATGCAGCGGCCGGTGGCGTGGGTCTGTTGCTGACGCAGTGGGGCCGGGCGCTCGGCGCCAGGGTCATAGGCGTCGTCGGCAGCGAGGCCAAGGCGGTGCTCGCGAGGGCGCACGGCTGTCATCAGGTGCTGATCGCCGACGGCGCGCCGCTGGCGCCGCAAATCCGCGCGCTCACCAAGGGCGTTGGCGCGGCGGTCGTCTATGACTCGGTCGGCAAGGACACGTTCATGGATTCGCTCGACAGCGCCCGTCCGTTAGGCATGGTGGTGAGTTATGGCAACGCCTCGGGGCCGCCGCCGGCGATCTCGCCGCTGGAGCTGTCGAAGCGCGGCTCGCTGTTCCTGACCCGCCCGAGCCTGTTCGATTACATCGGTCAACCGGGTGCTCTGGCGGCAGCGGCGCGCGAAATGTTTCGCATGCTGGCATCGCGCAAGGTCAAGGTACGCATTGGCCAGCGTTATGCGCTCAAGGACGCGGCACAGGCGCATCGCGACCTGGAAGCGCGCCGCACCACCGGTGCGACGGTTCTGCTGCCTTAGGGTCTGTCAATTGGCCCTGGCAAGCGCTGCGCTCAGGGGAATTCGACGATCTGCCGGATGGTCTCGCCGCTGGCGAGGCGGTCGAAGCCGGCGTTGATGTCGTCCAGCGTCAGGCGTTCGGCTAACAAACGGTCCACCGGCAGCTTGCCGTGCTGGAAATACTGGATATAAAGCGGGATGTCGCGGCTCGGCACGCAGCTGCCAAGGTAGGAGCCCTTGAGCGTGCGCTCCTCCGCGACGATGCTGAGGTGGCCGACGGTGAATTTGGCCTCTGGATTCGACAGGCCGGCCGTGACGGTCGTGCCGCCGCGCCGCGTGATCTGCCATGCCGTTTCGAGCGCGCGCACCGAGCCCGCCATTTCAAAGCTGAACTCGAGCCCGCCCTTGCTGTGCTCGCGGATCTTTGCCACCACATCCGGATCGGCGGCGTTATAACAAACCGTTGCGCCGAGCTCGCGGGCCAGGGCCAGCTTTTTATCCGACAAATCCACGGCGACGATGTCACGCGCCTCGCGCAACCGGGCTCCTAACAAAGCCGCCAGTCCCACGCCCCCGAGACCCAGTACCGCGACGCTGGCGCCGCGCGGCAGCGCGGCGGTGTTGAGCACGGCACCGGTGCCGGTCATCACCGCGCAGCCGAACACGGCCGCCTGCGCGAAGGACACGCTGCGATCGATGCGCACCAGGGATTCCTGCGCCATGACGGCGTATTCCGCAAAGCACGACACCCCGAGATGGTGATTGACGGCGGCGCCGGCCCGTTGCAGCCGGCGCGCACCGGAAAGCAGGGTACCGGCGGAGTTGGCGGCGAACCCCGGTTCGCACAGCGCGGGCCGCGCGTCGCGGCACGGTGCGCAGTGGCCGCAACTCGGCACGAACGCGGTGACGACATGATCGCCCACGGCGAGACCCCGCACGCCGGCGCCGAGCGCCACCACTTCACCAGCTCCCTCATGGCCGAGCACCATGGGCAGCGGTCGCGGACGGTTGCCGTCTATGACTGACAGGTCGGAGTGACACAGGCCCGCAGCCCGTATGCGTACCAGGACTTCGCCCGGCCCAGGCGGCGCAAGCTCGATGTCCACGATCTCCAGCGGCCGCGACGTCGCGTAAGGTGTCGGGGCTCGCATCGATGTCAGCAGGGCGGCGCGGGTTTTCATGGCGTAAAAATGTCAGAATCCGGGCATGAGCGCCAGTGAAACCGATCCGCCAACCGCGCAGGCCGGCGCATCTTCTCCCGGTACTGGAACCTTGCTGCCGAAACGCAGCGACTTTCGCGTGTTTCGCGCCATGGGCACGCGCTGGATGGACAACGACGTCTATGGCCACGTCAACAACGTCGTCTATTACTCGTACTTCGACACTGCCGTGAATGGCTGGTTGTTAGATGCGACCGCGATGGATATCCGCGCGCTGCCGGCCATCGGTGTGGTCGCTGAGACCAGCTGCCGGTTTTTGAAATCGATATCGTTTCCCGATGCGCTGCAGCTCGGTCTGCGCTGCGAGCGGCTTGGCCGGCGCAGCGTGGTCTATGGCATTGGCGTGTTTCGCGGCCCCGAAGCCGATCCGGTCGCCGTCGGCCGGTTCGTGCATGTCTATGTCGATGCGCTGAGCCGCAAAGCCGTGGATGTCCCCGACGTGGTACGCGCCGCCGTGCAGCGCTTTCTAGTCTGAACCGGCGGCTAACGAGCCCGGGTCCTGCGCCGGCGCGCGCCGCGCTCGGGGTGCAGTATCAGCACGTCGTTCTCAAGTTGATCGAGCACGCGCTCGGAGGTGGAGCCGATCAGCCAGCGGCCCAGCATCGATCGCGAGATCGCACCTAACACGACGACCGCGGCATTGATGCGACTGGCGAATGCCGGAAGGTCGCGCGTTACGTCGCCTGGAATGACTTCGGCGCGACCGGCCGGCAGGCCCGCGGCGCGCGTTACCCGCAGCACCCGCGCGCGCACCGCGCGCTCGCGGCGCCGCTGCTCGGCCGGCGAGGCCAGCGTCGGTATCGGATGGAGCGCCGTGCCGGGCAGATAGGTCAGCGCCGGCGCGTGCGCATGAAATGCCCGCAGCTTGCCGCCGGTCCATTTCGTAAACGTCTTGCCCGCAGCTAACAGGCGTTTGTCGAGCGCCGCGGGTTTGTCATGCGCGTGCAGGGGATCGATCGCGGCGATCACGTCGCGGCCCTGCCACGGCTTTGCGGACTTGACCAGCAACAGCGGTTGCGAAAGCTCACGGATCAGATGCCAGTCGTGATAGCTCAGCACATGTCGCGCCGCGCCGCGGCGCGCGGACTGGCCGACGACCAGGTCTGCCCGGAAGCGCGCGGCCTCATCGACGATGGCTGCGTTCGCGTTGGATGACCAGTCGACTTTGATGACGACTGTCGACTCCGGTGGCTGGCGCGCCATCGCGATCTTGCGCAGCTGCATTTGCCGCAGCCCGATTACCCGGCTGCGATCACCGCGGTCGGCTTCCGGGTCAAACGCTGCGTGGAACAATTCCACCTCTGCGCCCGTGGCGGCCGCTAACAAGAATGCCTTGTCGGCGCCCGGTTGGTCGACGGCGCCCGGCAGGGCAATCGTGACCAGGATTCTCTTGATGGGCAACATTTCAACCTCCGGCAATTTGACACCTTAGTTC
The DNA here is from genome assembly GCA_043738315.1 of Gammaproteobacteria bacterium. Lineage (GTDB taxonomy): Bacteria > Pseudomonadota > Gammaproteobacteria > Steroidobacterales > Steroidobacteraceae > UBA964. Next base: position 42,619 of record JAYUGT010000287.1, on the reverse strand, counting down.
GGAAGCGGCGATAGTGCATACGTGTTTGTCCTGATGCCCGACGCGATTGAAGCGGATTTACTAAAAATATGAGCAACGGATTCAAACGAATACTTCTGGCGGTCCGCGATGTGGACGAACTGCGGCCGGCGTTGCTGCGAAAAGTGGCGGCGTTTGCGGGCTCCGCGCGTACGCGGCTTGAGGTCTATCACGCGATCGCGGAATCCGTGGTGTTGGTGCCGCCGCGCATCGGGCGCGCCGACTTCAATTACAAGAGCGTGATCGCAACGGCGGTCAGTCGCTCAACAGCAAAACTCGAGCGAAAAGTTGCCCAGGCGAAATTGAAGGGCGTGCGCGTCAGTTGCCGTGTCGAGTGGGATTACCCGGCATTCGAGGCCGTCCTGCGGCGCGCGGCCGCCACCAAAGCCGATCTGGTCGTTGCGGTCGTGCACAAGCATTTGCCGACCGCGCGGGTATTCCTGCGCAATGTCGACTGGGAGCTGATCCGCAACTGTCCGGTGCCGCTGCTGCTCGTCAAGTCGCCCCGGCCGTATCGGCGCCCGGGCGTACTCGTGGCAGTCGACCCGCTGCATGCCGCGGACAAGCCGGCGCGGCTGGACCGGCTTTTGTTAGCCGCGGGTTCGCGCGTAGCCGCTGCGCTGCGTGGCAATGTGCAGATGGTGCACAGCTGGCAGCCCCTGTCGGTCGCGGTGTCGCCGATGCCGGGCATGCCCGGGCCGCTCTGGGTGCCACAGGACGCGGAAGACCAGCACTCGAAGACCATTGAAAAAGCTTTCTCGCAACTGGCGCGTGCCGCCAAGGTGCCGCCTAACAGGCGCCACCTGCTGATGGGTTCGGTCGCGGATGCCTTTGCGAGCGCGGTGCGCCGGTCGCGGGCGCAAGTCATGGTCATGGGTGCCATTTCGCGCCGCGGCGTCGCGCGGCTGCTCATCGGCAATACCGCCGAACGCATGCTGGATCAGCTGCCCTGCGATGTGCTGGTCGTGAAACCACCAGGGTTCAAGAACCGGATATCGCGCAAGGCGCGGGGTCCGACCGTCGGCAGCATGGTGTTGCCGCTCTAGAGAATGACCGGCGGGCAGGCGCGATGACCGACAGCCCGACGGACGCACTGCCCTTTGTCGCTCCCTGTCGCCATCTGTCGCCGGGCGCTCCGTGGCGCTGGATCCGGCTTGGCTGGGGCGATTTGTTAGCAGCGCCGCGCCAGAGCCTCACCTATGGCCTGGTCATCTTCCTGGTCAGCGCCGCGGTCAGCTATGTGGCGTGGAGCTTCGGCAGCGGCTGGATGCTGATCGTCATGCTCTCGACCTTTGTGTTCCTGGCGCCGGTGCTCGGGCTCGGGATCTATGCGATCAGCGCTGAGTTGGCGCGCGGCGAGCAGCCTTCGCTGCGCCGCGTGATGCTGGAAGAGCGCGAACGGCTCGGCGATGCGCTGGTGTATTCGCTGGCACTGCTGGTGGTCGGGTTGGTCTGGGTTCGGGCGGGTACCGCGGTGCATATCTTCTATCCCGAGAGCGGCCAGCCCACGCTGGCCGAACTCGCGCAATTTTTTGCGATTGGCAGCGCGGTGGGATCGATTTTCGCGGCGGTGGTGTTTGCGGCCAGCGCCTTTGCGCTGCCAATGCTGCTCGATCGGCGCGTTGATGGCGTGACCGCCGTTGTCACCAGCATCAATGCGGTACTGCGCAACAAACCGGCGATGCTGGTGTGGAGCCTGCTGATCGTGGCCGCAATTGCCATTGGTTTTGCAACCGCCCTGGTCGGGCTGATTGTGACCATGCCCGTGATCGGGCATGCGGCCTGGCACGCCTATCGGGAAACCATCGATTCGGCGGCCTGGCCTGCCGCCTGTCCCTAGCGAGGCCTGCCAGTCGCGAGGCGGCGCCGCGCCGCGCCCAGCAGCACGCGCGAGTACAGCAGGTGAAATCCGCCCAGCGCTCGGAACCCCCAGCTCCGGGTCGGCGTGCCGGTGACTGGGTCGGGAACCGAGCGGATGCCCGAGCCGAATAGCAATTGGGTCCCGCCGCCAGGCAGCGGCCTGACCGCAAGCCATGACCGCGTCTGGCCGCGGAAGTCGCCTAACAGTATCTGGGTGTCGTTACGCTCCAGGACCACCCAGGCCGCGAAATGCTCGGTCGCCCCGTTCGCCAGTGCCTGCACGTCCTGCGCGGTCGATGGCCTGCCAATGAGCGTCTGGATGATGCGACGCTCGAGGCGAAACGGCAGGCTGTCGTAGAACGCGTGGATGAACTCAGCGAGCGATACCGCCCCGGCAAGTTCGGCGGCAAAGCAATCCATGAATTCATTCCAGGCGTTCGCGTGCAGTGGCGCCCGATAGGTCCGCAGCAGCGAGAAGTCCGGCACAGGTTTTTGACTAACGGCATACATTCAGCTTTATTAGACCGCTAATGAAACAAATAAACCGTTAAAAGGCGCTATTAGTGGATAATTCGTGACAATACGACGTTGCTATCGGCGTTCCGCGCGCGCTTTGGCCATGCCCAGCGCACCGGACCGGACCACTTCCAGCAGCTCGGCGCCATCGGCCAGGTCGCGCACAAAACGCTCGACTTCGATCTCGTTTGCGGTCAGCTCGACGATAAAACTGTGCAGCGCAGGCTCCAGAACCCGGCCACCGGTACGCACCACATAGCCACGCACCGCGTCGACCTGCTCGGGCCGCAGCTTCAGTTTTAGCAGCACCAGTTCCCGTTCCAGGTGCTCGCCACCGGTCATGTCCTCGACGCTGACCACGTCGATCAGCTTGTTGAGCTGGCTGACAATCTGGCTGATGACAGCGTCCGAGCCGCGGGTGACCAGGGTCAGGCGCGACATGGCTGGATCGTTGGTCGCGGCGACCGACAAACTCTCGATGTTGTAGCCGCGGGTGGAAAACATGCCGGCGACGCGGGTCAGCGCACCGGCTTCGTTCTGCAGTTGGATGGCGATGATGTGGCGCATGTCGGCTCAAGAATACCGGCTGAGCGGTGGCTTGAGCGCGCAATTTTTTGACTTGGGACTGGCCTTTGGCCTTGCCGTTATCCCGCCAGCTGGTAGGGTTGAACGATCATGTCCGCCGAAGTCCGTACCGCTGTGCCATCGCCGTCCCTGCATCCGCTCGCCGGACGCGCCATGTCGGGCGCGGAAATGGTCATCCAGATCATCGCGGACGAGGGCACGCGGGCGATCTTCGGCTACTCCGGCGGGGCGATCCTGCCGACCTACGACGCCGTGTTTCTGTACAACCAGGCGCGGGTCGCGAAGGGCGAGGCCCAGATGCCGCTGATCGTCCCGGCCAACGAACAGGGCGCCGGGTTCATGGCGGCCGGCTATTCGCGCTCGACCGGCGAGGTGGGCGTCTGCCTCGTGACCTCGGGCCCGGGCGCCACCAACACCGTGACCCCGATCCGCGATTGCATGGCGGATTCAATCCCAATGGTGGTTATTTGCGGCCAGGTGCCGACCTCGGCGATCGGCACCGATGCCTTCCAGGAAGCGCCGGTGCCGGCGCTGATGGGCGCGGTCGCCAAGCACATCTTCCTGGTCACCGACGCTGACAAGCTCGAAGCGACCATGCGCACCGCCTTCGAGATAGCCCGCACCGGCCGGCCGGGGCCGGTGGTGGTGGACCTGCCCAAGGACATCCAGAACTGGCGTGGCGAGTTCCGTGGTGAGGGCGTGCTGCCGATTCCGGGCTATCGCAAACGGCTGTTCGCGACCCAGAATGCCGGCATCGAGGACGATGAAGCCGCGGCGTTTTTCGCCATGCTGGCGAAGTCGGAAAAACCCCTGATTTACGCGGGCGGCGGCGTCATCAATGGCGCGGCGTCGCGCGAACTGCGCGAGTTTGCGCGCGCGTTCAATATTCCGGTGGTGACGACCCTGATGGGCATCGGCGCGATCGACACGACCGATCCGCTGTCCATGCACATGTTAGGTATGCACGGCGCGGCATTCGCCAACTACGCGGTCGAGGATTGCGACTTCCTGATTGCGCTGGGCGCGCGCTTTGACGATCGCGTGGCCGGCAATCCGCCGAAATTCGCGCCGCAGGCGCGGGCGATTGCGCACATCGATATCGACCGTGCCGAGATCAACAAGGTCAAGCGCGTGGACTGGTCGCACGTCGGCCTGCTGGCGCCGGCCCTGGCAGCGCTCACCGCCTATGGCCGTGGCCACTACCAGCGAGCGCCGTTAGCCCTGGCGGCCTGGCACAAGCACCTGGCGGAACTGAAATCCCGTCATGCCATGAACTACGACCGTGCAAGCAAGCTGATCCAGCCGTACTACGTGATCGAAGAGCTCAACAAGCGCACGCGTGGCGAAGCGATCGTGACCACCGGCGTCGGGCAGCACCAGATGTGGGCCGCGCAGTACATCGATTTTCGCGAGCCGCGTTTGTGGTTGACGTCGGGCAGCATGGGCACGATGGGTTTTGGCCTGCCGGCCGCCATCGGCGCGCAGATCGCCAATCCCGGCAAGCTTGTGATCGACATCGATGGCGACGCGTCGATCCGCATGAACATCGGCGAGCTCGAAACCGTGACCACCTACGACCTGCCGATCAAGGTCGTGGTGCTGAATAATTTCGGCGATGGCATGGTGCGTCAGTGGCAGAAGCTGTTTTTCGAGAGCCGCATGTCGGGTAGCGACAAGTCGCTGCACAAGAAGGATTTCGTGAAAGCCGCGCAGGCCGACGGCTTCAAGTACGCCGTCCGGCTCGACAAGAAAGCCGATGTCACCCGCGTGGTCGACGAGTTTGTCAGCTTCAAGGGTCCGGCATTTCTCGATGTCATCATCGATCCGGATGCGGGCGTTTACCCGATGGTCGGTCCGGGCCAGTCCTACGACGCGATGATCACCGGCGAGCACATCACCGCGCGCGCGCCGCCGCCGCGCGACAAGAAAGGTCCCGGACCTTCGGAGATGTTCTGACCATGAAATACCTGCATACGATGGTGCGTGTCACCGACGTGGACGCATCTTTGAAATTTTACTGTGGCGCGTTAGGCCTGGAGGAAATCCGCCGCAAGGACAATGCTCCAGGGCGGCACACTCTGATTTTTCTCGCGGCGCCCGGTGACCATGACGCGCAGGTCGAGCTGACCTATAACTGGGACCCCGAGCCCTACACGGGCGGCCGCAACTTCGGGCATCTCGCCTACGCAGTCGACGACATCTACGCGACCTGCCAGCGCCTGATGGACCTCGGCGTCACCATCCTGCGCCCGCCGCGCGATGGTTTCATGGCGTTTGTCAGGTCGCCGGACGGCATCTCGATCGAGCTGCTGCAGAAGGGCGAGCGGCGCGCGCCGGCCGAGCCCTGGGCGTCGATGCCTAACACCGGTACCTGGTAACGCGTGCGGCAGCTGACGACGGTGGCTCGCGTCTAGTGCAGATTTCCGCCGCGGTTTGCCGCGCCGTCGATGCGGCGGTGCGCATCGAAACCCTGGAGCTGGATGAGCCGCGCGCCGATGAAGTGCTGGTGCGTGTTGTCGCGGCGGGCGTTTGCCACACCGATCTTTTCGCGCCGAAAAGATTTCCGCTGCCCGCGGTATTTGGCCATGAAGGCGCGGGCATCGTAGAAAAGACCGGTGCTGCTGTCACGCGCGTGCGGCGTGGCGACCGGGTCGCGATGACTTTCGGCTTCTGCGGCCACTGCCAGAATTGCCGCACCGGGCAGATGGCGGCCTGCGAAGCGGGACACGAGCTGCAATTCGGCGGCGCTCGTGAAGACGGCTCGATTACGCTGCGCGATAGCGTGGGCGCCGTGGTGCACGGCGCATTCTTCCAGCAGTCTTCGTTCGCTACCCATGCGCTCGCGACCGAGCGCAACGTCATACGCTTGCCCGACGCGATGCCGCTCGAGCTGGCGGGTCCGCTGGGCTGTGGCATCCAGACGGGCGCCGGCGCAGTGCTCAACACACTGGGCGCCCAGCCCGGAACCAGCATCGCAATTTTTGGCGTCGGATCGGTTGGTCTCGCCGCGGTCATGGGCGCGAGGCTCGCGCGCTGTGCGCGCATCGTTGCGATCGACATCAATCCGCAGCGCCTGGCGCTGGCGTTCGAATTCGGCGCGACCCATGCGCTGGACGCGCGCGACGGCGACGTGGTTGCGCGCCTCAGGGGCATCGTGCCGCGCGGCATGGACTATTCGTTCGAGAACGCCGGCCAGGTGCAAACCTACCTGGATGCGATCGAATGCCTGGCGCGCAAGGGCAGCTGCGCGATTGCGACCGTGCCGCTGCTGGCGCGGCCATTTCCGCACACACCGTTCCCAATACTCACCGGCGGCAAAAAACTGATCGGCTGCCTCGAGGGCGACAGTGTCCCGGAGCGCTTCATTCCTTTGTTAGCCGAGCATTACCTGGCGGGGCGGCTGCCGTTCGACCGGCTGGTGAAGTACTACGATTTCAGGGATGTGGCGACCGCGCTGGATGATGCCGACGCGCAGCGTGCGATCAAGCCGATTCTGCGCATGGCCTAGCACACCGGTGCAGCGCTAGAACTGCGCCGGATTTCGCGCCATCTCGCTGTGGTAGAAACCCTTGAGGTGCGACAGGTCAGCGGCGTAGTCACCGGTCGGCGTAAAGACCTCGCCGATCAGGATGCGCTTCTGGGAAAAATCCAGCGCTACCGGAACGATCGGCACGCCGGCGCCCATCGCGATGAAATAAAAACCACGCTTCCATTCCGGCACTTTCCTGCGCGTGCCTTCGGGTGTGATGGCTAACGCCATGTGGTCGCGCCTGGCGAATTCAGCGATGTGCGCCTGTACCACGTTGCCTGCCTGGGCGCGATCGATCGGTGCGCCGCCAAAGCGACGGGCGATGGGTGCGAGCGGCCAGCGGAAGATCGTGTGTTTGGCGAGCCACGTTATTTCGAGCCGCAGCGTCAGGTAGGCGAGAAAGCCGTAGAAGAAGTCCCAGTTGGACGTGTGCGGCGCGACGATGACCAGGTATTTGCGCAGATTCGGCAGGTTGCCATCGATGCGCCAGCCGGTGAGCCACATGACCAGAATGCCCAGTGGCCGGCGCCACCAGCTTGCGACTTGCGGAGAAAGTGGTGGCGGCGCGGGGAATCGGGTCGACGGCATTCGCCCCGGAGATTACCTCAGGCGGCACGCGGCTGCATGGACGCGGATTGCAGTAACCGGTAATACACGGCGGTCGGTCGCAACTGCCCATCCGGCATGGCCGCGTAATCGGGGATCTCGCCGGATTTCTGCCAGCCCAGATTCTGATACAGCAACTCGGCCGCCGAGCCCGCGATGGTATCGAGCACCAGCAGGCTGCGATTGTTAGCAACGGCATATTTATCTAAAGCCCGCAGCAGGTCACGGGCGATGCCCCGGCGTTGATAGTCGCTGCGCACCAGCAGTTTCTGGACTTCCGCGCGGTGGCTGCCGTTTTCCTTGAGGCACAGGCCGAGCTGCACTGTGCCGACCACGGCGCCATCATCCAGAGCAATCCAGAGTACCTGCTGACGATTCAGGTCCGAGAAGACGCCGCGCCAGTAGCGCAGCGCGGTCGGCGTGGCTAACGGCGCGAGAAATCCGACTGATGCGCCGCCATGGACGGCGTCCTGCAGCAGGGCACAAAGGCCCGGGACGAGAGTTTCGTCCCGGGCCGTTGCGAGCCGAATGACGATCGTGCGAGGGGGCGCAGATCGCTGTTCGTCAATCGTTGTAAGCGCGTTCGCCATGGGTGCTCGTATCGAGGCCCTGACGCTCGTCTTCTTCCGCCACGCGCAGCCCGATCGTGACGTCGACCAGCTTGAAGGCGATGAAGGCAATGACACCGGACCAGACCAGCGTCGTGCCGACCGCCCAGGCCTGTCGCATGACCTGTGCACCGATGCTGTCGAAGCTCGAGGCATTGGCCACGTAGTCGTAGACACCGGTGCCACCTAACGCCGGCGACACGAACACGCCGGTCAGCAGCGCGCCGAGGATGCCGCCGATGCAGTGCACGCCGAACACGTCGAGTGAGTCGTCGTAACCGAGCTTGTGCTTGAGGCTGGCGCAGGCCCAGAGGCAGATGACGCCGGCGAGCAAGCCGATGATCAGCGCGCCCATCGGGCCGACAAAACCGCAGGCCGGTGTGATCGCGACCAGGCCGGCGACCGCGCCCGACGCCGCACCCAGCATCGTCGGCGAACCGCGCAGCACCCATTCAGCCAGCATCCAGGACAGCGCCGCGGCGGCGGTCGCGAGCACGGTGTTAGCAAACACCAGCGCGGCAAAGCCCGTGGCTTCGAGGTTGGAGCCGACGTTGAAGCCGAACCAGCCGACCCAAAGCAACGACGCGCCGATCATGACCATGGGCAGGCTGTGCGGCGGCATGGCTGACTGGCCGTAACCGATACGCTTGCCGATCACGAGTGCGCCAACCAGGCCGGCGATGCCGGCATTGATGTGCACCACCGTGCCGCCGGCAAAGTCGAGCGCGCCTTTCTGGAACAGGAAGCCCGCAGTCTTGCCCGCCGCTTCGGCGGCCGCGGCGTCGGTGTAGGCGTCCGGGCCTGCCCAGTACCACACCATGTGCGCGATCGGCAGATACGCGAGCGTGAACCAGATGACCATGAACGCAATTAGAGCCGAGAACTTAACGCGCTCGGCAAACGCGCCGACGATCAGACAGGGGGTGATCGCTGCAAAAGTGAGCTGGAAGACGAAGTAGGCGAATTCGGGGATCACCACGCCCTTGCTGAAGGTGGCTGCGACCGAGTCCGGCGTCATGCCCGCGAGGAACAGGCGGCTGCTGCCGCCGAAGAAATCGTTGCCTTGCGTGAACGCGAAGCTGTAACCGTAAATCGCCCAGAGTACGGTGATCAGGCAGAAAGTGACGAACACCTGCATCAGCACTGACAGCACGTTCTTGTTGCGCACCATGCCGCCGTAGAACAGGGCGAGTCCCGGGATAGTCATCAGGATGACCAGCACCGTGGATATCAGCACCCAGGCGGTGTCGCCTTTGTTAGGCACCGGGGCGTCGGCCGCGGCGGCAAAGTTGGCTGCGAAGAGGGCAAGGAAGGCAAACAGCAATTTCACGGGGGCTACTCCTGTCGATACGGAATCATCGACGGGGACATAGCAGCTTTCGTGCCAGCTGCTAACTCATTGAAATTGACTGGAGAATGCGCAACACAGGCGGCGCAGTCCGCCGGGACGCACCGCAACGAGGCACCGCACAGGCGCCTGTGCTCCAAAGTGGGGCGTCCGCCCCCGTGATATTAGCTACCAGGCGATGCTGATGCCCTTGGTCTTGAGGTAAGGCTCGAGGCCTTCCTTGCCGAACTCGCGTCCCCAGCCCGACTGCTTGTTGCCGCCGAAGGGCATCGCAGGATCGAGCGCCGCGTGCATGTTGACGCTGACCTGGCCGGAGTCGATCTTGCGCACCATCTGCATGGCCTTGCCGAGATCGCGTGTCCAGACGCTGCCGGACAGGCCGTAGATGGAGCTGTTAGCCCGGCGCGCGATGTCATCGAGATCATCGTCGCCGAAGGTCTCGACGCAGAGCACGGGCCCGAAAATCTCGCTCCTGACGGGCGTCAGCTCAGGGCGCGCGTTGGCGAAAATCGTCGGTTCGAAAAACCAGCCATCGCGCGCGATCGCCTTGCCGCCGCACGCGATTTCACCGCCTTCCCGGCGGCCGGCTTCGACGAAGCCTGCGACGCGGTCGCGCTGCTGTTTCGAGATCAGCGGTCCGAAGTCGTTGTTAGGATCCATGCCGGGACCGATCTTGAAGGACTTCGCAATCGCTGCAACACCATCGACCACCTGGTTGTGGATCTTCTGGTGCACGAACAGTCGCGTGCCCGCCATGCAGTTCTGGCCCTGCAGGAAGAAGCAGGCGCGGGCCGCGCCTGGAATCACCTCGTCGAGGTTCGCGTCGGGGAACACGACCACCGGTGACTTGCCGCCGAGTTCCAGCGAGACTTTCTTGAGATTGCCGGCCGCGGCCTTGACGATCAGGCGGCCGACCTCGGTGGAACCGGTGAACGCAATCTTGTCGACGCCCGGATGCGCGGCCAGCGCCGCGCCTGCGGCCTCACCGGTGCCATTGACGAGATTGACGACGCCGTCGGGTACGCCGGCTTCCTGCAGCAACTCCATGAGGCGCATCGCGGTCAACGGTGTTAGCTCGGCGGGTTTCAGCACGAGCGTGCAGCCCGTCGCGAGCACCGGCACGATTTTCAGCATTTCCATCGCCAGCGGCGAGTTCCACGGCGTGATCGCGCCGACCACGCCGATCGGCTCTCGCAGCGTGAACGAGAACACGTCACCGGTCAGGCGGCCCTGCGGATTCGCCGGGATGGTGTCGCCGGTGATCTTGGTCGGCCAGCCGGCGTAATAGCGGAAGAACTCGGGCACGAACAGCCCGCTCGTGTACTGCGCGAGCGGCATCGGCATGCCGTTGTCGAGGATCGTCAGCTCGACCAGCTGCTGGAAATTCGCGACGATAAGATCCGCGGCCTTCCACAGGATCTGCCCGCGTTGCGAAGCAGGCATTTTCGTCCAGGCCGGGTTGGCGAATGCCGCGCGCGCCGCGCTAACAGCCGCGTCGATGTCGGCCGCATCGCCGGCAGCGACCGTGGCGATCCTGCCGCCGGTGGCCGGGTCGTGCACGTCGAAGGTCCGGCCGCTGCGCGCGGCGACCCACTTGCCGTTGATCCAGTGACCATGCTTGCGGGCCAGGAAATCGGCGGTCGCTTTGGAAGGGCCCGGGGCCTGTGGTGTCGTGGTGTTCATGGGCCACATGCTAATGCGGGCGCATCTCTGCGAGCGCGCGGTGGCCGATGCCGACCGAGACGTGGGCGCGGCCGCAATCGCATTGTTTGCGTGCCGGCGGGTCGGTAGGCTCGGGTGATGTCTCAGCCGATCGAATGTTCCGGGATCTTGCAGCCCGGTGCCGCCCGGTTCAGCGCGCACGTGCCGGTGCTGGTGGTCGGTGGCGGTGGCTGCGGGCTGACAGCGGCGCTCGCTGCGCAAGAGCAGGGCGCGGAGGTCCTGGTGCTGGAACGGGATGCCAGCGCGCTGGGCACGACCGCGATGTCCACGGGCCTGATACCCGGCGCCGGAACCCGGCTGCAGCAGGCCGCCGGCATTGTCGACTCGCCCGAACTGTTCGCCGCCGACATCATGCAGAAGACCCGCGGGCAGACGGACCCTGACATCGCCCTGGCGCTGGCGCGCGAATCCGCGGCGACGGTGGAATGGCTGATCGACGCGCAGCAGGTGCCGCTGTCGCTTGTGGACAGCTTCCTGTATCCGGGCCATTCGGTCAAACGCATGCACGGCTCACCTAACAGAACCGGCGCGGAGCTCATGGGGTCGCTGTCCTTGGCCATCGACCGGTGCGGCATCGACGTGCTGACCGACGCGCTGGCCGGCGAGTTGTTCGCCGACGCTGCGGATAGCCGCGTGCGCGGCGTCCGGGTGCACCGGCCGGATGGCAGCATCGAGGATCTCAGCTGCGACACGCTGGTGCTGGCTTGCTGCGGCTTCGCCGGAAACCCCGCGATGTTGCAGCAGTTCATCCCGGAGATCGTGCCCGCGACTTTTTTCGGGCATCCCGGCAACAAGGGCGACGCGATTCGCTGGGGTCTGGCGTTAGGCGCCGCGGTGCGTGACATCCATGCCTATCAGGGCCACGGCGGGCTGGCGATGGGTCGCGGTATACCGATTCTCTGGCCGCTGATCATGGAAGGCGGTTTCCAGGTGAACGCCGCGGGTGAGCGCTTTTCCAATGAAGCGCTGGGCTACTCGGAGCAGGCCGTGCAGGTGGTCGCGCAACCCGGGCGCTTCGCCTGGGACATCTACGATGAGCGCCTGCACCAACTGATGCTGGAGTTCGACGATTACCGCGATGCTGTCGAGGCGCGCGCGATTGTCAGCGCGCCGGATCTGGCCGAGCTGGCGCGCCTGACATCGCTGCCGGCGACGGCGCTGCGTGCGACCTGCGGCCAGGCCGCGAGTTGCGTGCGCGGCGAGCGCGCCGATGACTTCGGCCGCGATTTCACGGGCAAGCCTCTGTTAGCTGCGCCGTATTACGCGGTCAAGGTCACCGGCGCGCTGTTTCACACTCAGGGCGGTCTCGCGGTGGATGCGGAGGGGCGCGTGCTGCGCGACAACGGCGCGGCGCTGCCGAACCTGTTTGCCGGGGGCGGCGCGGCGCGCGGCATTTCGGGCCCCTCCTGCTGGGGATACATGGCGGGCAACGGCCTGCTGACTGCGACAACGCTGGGCCGACTTGCAGGACGCGCCGCGGCGCGACAGGTGCTGTCATGAATTCGGAACGCCTGCCGCTGCGATTGCTGTTGGGATGGGGCGTCGGTTCGCTCGGAACGGCGACCTTGCTGAATGCCTTGGGCGCGATGCAGCTGTTTTTCTTCGTCAATATTCTTGGCATCAGCGGCACCATGGCCGGCTCCATCATTTTTATCAGCAAGATTTACGACCTGGTAACCGATGCGCCGATGGGCATGCTCAGCGATCGCACCTCGAGCCGCTGGGGGCGGCGGGTGCCGTGGATGCTGTTAGGCGCGATATTCTGCGGATTGTCGTTCTGGCTGATTTTCAGTCCACCGGCTTTTGCGGCTGCGCACATCACGGTCTGGGAGCTGGGATTCCTGCTGCTTTACGCCACCGGCTATACCTTGTTCAACATTCCCTACATTGCACTCGCGGGTGAAATAAGCGAGAGCGCGACGGAGCGGGCGCGACTGATGTCGTTCCGGGTTGGATTCATGCAGGCCGGAATTGTGTTAGGAGCGGCGGGCGCATTGTACCTGGTAAGCGCGGGTGGCGGCCAGCGTACCGGCTATGCGTTCATGGGGTCGGTGGTCGCGTGGTTGATCACGTTGCCAATGTTGGTCGCGGTGCTCGCCAGCCGTGGCATCGATCGCGGTTCGCCGCTGCGCGGATCGCGGCAAGAGCCCGCGGCGCCAATTTGGCGGCAGTTTGCGAGTGTGCTGCAGAATCGACCGTTCATGAATTTGATGCTCGTCAAGCTGCTGCAGATGATAGCGACGGCGTTGGTGCTTGCGTCTTTATTGTTTCTGATGAAGTCCATCCTGGGCCTGGCGGAAAAAGACGTGGCGACAAAGTTTGGTATCGCGTCGATCCTCGGCACACTGCTGTTTATTCCCGTCTGGTTCAGGATCGCTGCGAGTTTCGGCAATGCGCGTTCGTGGTTCGCAGCCACGGTGCTTATCGTGGTCGTATTGTCGAGTTTCCTGCTGGCGCGTCCGGCCGAGCCGGACTGGATGATCATAGCGCGGGCATTTTTCTACGGTATTGCGACCGCGGGGATTCTGCTGGCCGCGCAGTCACTGCTAACAGACACGATGCAGTTTGATCGAAGCAGGGGCGGCGCGCGTCGTGAGGGCGTGCTGGCCGGGGTCTATAGCTCCGTTGAAAAATTGGCGTTCGCGTTTGGACCGCTGCTGGTGGGCGTGCTGTTGGATGCGGGCGGTTACGATAAGTCCGCCGCTGCCCAGACGCCCGCAGCGGAGCGCATGATCTACGTCTGCGTTGCGATCCTGCCTTCGATCTGTTACCTGTTGAGCCTGCCGGTGCTCCGGGCGTTCCGCCTCGATCCGGCGAATCGGGGGATTCATGGCGGTTGATGTCAAACACGTAATGGCGACGACGGATTGGCGGCTGCACCTGGGATGGGGGGTCGGCACTCTGGGTGCCTCTTTTCTGCTCAACGCCTTTGCCGCGTTGCAGCTTTTTTACCTGACCGACGTGCTTGGTATTGCCATGGTCGCGGCGTCCGGCCTGCTGCTGGTCGCCAAGCTCTGGGACTGGGTCAGTAATCCGGTCATGGGCATGATCAGCGACAAGACCCATACCCGCTGGGGCCGCCGCCGGCCGTACCTTTTGTTAGGTGGCATCGTCGCGGGCGGATCGTTCGCGCTGTATTTCAACTCGGCCTTGAACGGCATCGGCGAGTCGAAGGTGCTGGTGGTGCTGGCGCTGGCCGCTGTCGGTACCGGCTACACGATTTTCAACGTGCCTTACATGGCGATGCCGTCCGAGATGGAGGACGACTACAAGGTCCGGACCAAGCTGATGTCGTACCGGGTGTTTTTCATCGGCATTGGCACGCTGGTCGGCATCGCGGCGCAGCGCATCGCCGAACTCTTTGGAGGTGGCGCGGCAGGCTACGGCAGGATGGGCACCTTGTTAGGGTTCGGGATTTTCTTTTTCATGGCGCTGTCGTTCTTCGGCACGTCCGGAGCCCGCACGATGGCGCGACAGACCGAGTCGCCGTCGTTCATGGACAGGCTGCGGACCGGGTTTTCCAACGAGCCGTTTGTCGCCTTGCTGGGGACCAAGTTCACGCAACTGTTCGGATTGTTCACCGGCACTGCGATGATAATTTTTGTCGTCAAGTACGTGTACGCCAAGCAGGATCCGGGCATGTGGATGCTGTATTTCACCGCCACCAGCTTTGTCGCGCAGACGCTGTCGATCCCGGTCTGGTTGCGGATTGCAAAGCGCATCGAAAAGCAGAAGAGCTACATGCTCGCGACGGTCATCTTCTGCCTCGCGTCCCTGACCTGGCTGATCGCGAGCCCCCAGGAGTCGATCTGGATCTTTGTTGCGCGCGCCGCTGTCAAGGGATTTGCGGCTGCGGGCCTGCTGCTGATGGGCCAGTCGATGCTGCCGGATGCGATCGAGTACGACTTTCGCCGCACGGGACTGCGGCGCGAGGGTGTATTTTCCGGCCTCTACAGCATCGTGGAAAAAGTCGCGTCGGCATTCGCGCCGGCCATTCTCGGCCTCGGCTATGCGTGGTTCGGGTTCACCTCCAGGGCACCTGCGCAGACGCAGGAGACCATCGATGGCATACGCTACTGCGCGGCCTACCTGCCTTGTATCTATTTCGGCCTGTCGCTGATCCCGCTGCATTTCTACCGTCTGACGGAAAAGGAACTGCAGGGTACGGAGCGCAAGCTCGCCTGAGCCTGACCGCGTTAGCATCATGGACACAGAGGTTCAGGGCCTGATCGGTTATTTCCGGCGTGGCGCCCAGACAGGCCGCGAGCGTTTCGCGATCACGACCGCGGCCGATGGCGCCCGCACGCTGCGGGCGCACTGCGAGATGTGGGACGATGAACTGCTGCGCGATGTCACGTTTGCGATCGCTGCGGACTATCGGCCACTCGACGCCTTCATCCGGCTCGCCCAGCACGGCAAGTTTGTCGGCTCGAGCTGGTTTCGGTTTGGTGCCGGGTTCGTCGAATGCGAAGCCTGGACGGCGCGTGACGGCCGCGTCAGTCAGCGCATGGACTGGGACGGCTGGCCGATCTGTTTTGGCACCCATTCGCTGATCACCGATGGCTGGCATGCGCAGCACTGGCACGGACGCGATCCGGGGCGGCTCAGCTCGCCTGTCAGCTCCAACGCGGCCAATGGCGGCACCGGGCCCTTGATTGCGACCACGGAGTTTCAATTGGCTCACCACGGTGATGAGACGGTGCGCGTAGCGGCCGGCGAATTCGACTGCCGGCATTTCAGCATCGCCTTTCGCAGCTTTTCGCCCATCCATTTCTGGGTCACCGGTTCGCAGCACCAGTTCGTGCGCATGGAATGGGACCACCTGGATGCCAACTACGAATTGTTAGAGTTCAGCGAGACGCAGCGATGAATGAAACGATCTGGGATGTCATTGTCGTAGGTGCCGGCAGCGCCGGCATGCCGCTGGCGATCTGCGCCGCCGAGCGCGGCGGCCGGGTGCTGGTCCTGGACGGCAATGATCACCTCGGCGGTCAGTTGCATTGGTCGTCCGGCCAGCTCAGCGCAGCGGGTACGCGCCTGCAGGCGGCGAAGGGCATCCAGGACTCGCCCGCACAGCACCTGGCGGACGTGCTGCGTATCTCGCGCGGCACCGTCAGCGAGTCCGCGATCAAGCCGGTCATTGACGGCTGCGCCGATACGCTGCATTGGTTGTTAGATGCCGGTTACCAGGTGCTGCCCGAGCACCCGGTCGTGTATCACGGCCATGAGCCCTATCAGATTGCACGCACCTATTTCGGACCTAACGCGGCGGTTGGGATCTACGACACCTTGCTGCCGATGTATCGGCGCCAGGAAGCCGTGGGCCGGCTGACCACGCAGCTGAATACTCTGGCGACAGAACTGGTGCGGGATGCAGCCGGTGCGGTCGTTGGCGTGCGCTGGCATTCGGGATCGGAGTCCGGCGCGGCGCGGGGCCGCAATATCGTGCTGGCGACCGGCGGCTTTGCGCGCAATCCGGAAAAATTCCAGGAGTACACGGGTTACCCGCTCTACAGCTGGTGCAGCGAGCACAGCCAGGGCCGCGGCCACGATCTCGGTCTTGCGGTTGGCGGCGTGCTCAGGCACGGCGACAAGTTCCTCTGCACTTTCGCCGGCATGCAGAATCCCAAGCGCCCCGATCAGTGCATGGTGCTGACCAACCTGACGCCGCAGCTGCGCCAGCCCTGGGAACTGTACGTCAACCTCGAAGGCCGGCGTTTCATGCGCGAGGATGATCCGAGCGTCGATGCGCGCGAACACGCATTGCTCAAGCAACCCCGCATGTCGTTCTGGGCCGTTTACGATCAGGGCATAGTCGATGCCGCGACCAAGCCGTTGTTCTTCGGGCTGACGCCGGAGGAACTGCGGCCGCTGTGGAATGTGCATGCCACGTTCCGCAGCGCCGATTCGCTCGATTTGTTAGCCGAACGCTGCGACATCGATGCCGGCAATCTGCACGCCAGTGTCGAGCAGTTCAACGCCGCGGTGCTGAGCCGGCGGGATCCGGTGTTCGGCCGCGAGCACATGCCGCTCAAGCTTGGCAGCAAGGGGCCGTACTACGCGGTCCTGCATCACGGCATTTCCGTGGTCGGCTGGGCGGGCCTCGATACCGATCCGGACTGCCGCGTGCTGGACCGGGCCGGCGACGCGATCGGCAATCTCTACGCGGTGGGTGAAGTGCGCGGTTTCGGCCTGATGAACGGCAACGCCTTCCTCGGCGGTATGGGCCTGCAGCCCGCCCTCACGATGGGGCGGTTGTTAGGTCAGAAACTGCTGCGCTGGTAAGCCAGGCCCGGCCGCGCGGAAAATCTCAGGGCCGCTCGCGGCCCGGTGGCGGCCAGGCCAGCGAATCATCCTTCACGTGATAGGTCTTGTTATAGCAGGACTTGTTGCCCAGGCAACGCAGCGTGAATATCGCGAGATCCGCGCGCGTCATCGGTGATACGACGCTGTCGTCTTCGGTCAACAGCGCCTTGCCGGTGGACGGCGTATCGGCCGGATAGATGCGTGCGTTGCGGATGATGGTGTAGGGCACGCCGCTGGCGCGGATCAGGTCCTCGCCGACGCCCTGGTCGCGCATGCGGTCGTAAATTCCGGGAATGCGATCCCAGCCTTCGTGCGGAATACGCTCGATGTTCTTGCCCGCGCCCACCGCGCCGTGATGGATGATCTGTTTCACGCCGGTGGCCTTCGCGTACTTGCTGACCGGAGCCAGCGCTTTTTCATAGAAATGGTTGTCGCCGTTGTTGACCCGTAGTGCGACGATGACTGCGGCATAACGGCGACCCTTGAAAGCGGCGGCAACATCGGCGTCATTGGTCACGTCGCCGATGACGTATTCGACCTTGAGACCCTCGAGGCGCTTGCGATCCGAGTTCTCGCGCACCATGGCGGTGACCGGCCTGCCGTTGGTCACCAGCAGCTGCACGATGGCTGCGCCCAGTTGCCCGTTCGCGCCCAACACCAGCACCCGGTCGGGGGTTGAAGCCTGCGGACTCGCGCAGCCAACAGTTGCGACAGCTGCGGCAGCTAACAACGACAGGAAGAATCTCGGGAATTTCATCGTACGCTCCTCAGGGCTTGCCGAGCTGTACAACAACCTTGCCAGTGTTACGCCCGGAAAGCAGATACTCAACTGCATCGGCCGTCTTGTCCAATCCGATAAAAGGCGTCGGCTCGACCAGCACCCGGATCCGGTTGTTGTAATGCAGATCGAGGATGCGCCGGGCGGCGTCGTCGAAATACTCCTTGAACGCCATGTTCTGGAAGCCGCGCACTGAAGCGGATTTCCAGTACAGTTTTCGATAGATACGCGGGTGCGGGATGTTTTCCACCGGCTGGTCGAAATCCGAGGTATGGCCGCTGATGACCAGCCGCCCGCGGATCGCGATGTGGTCGAGGAAGGCATCGAAAATCTCGCCGCCGACGGAGTCGTAGGCGATGTCGATGCCGCGCGGATATTCCCGCTCCAGGACCTGGCGCAGGTCTTCGCTGCGATAGTTGACCACGCGATCGACACCGAGCGATTTCAGCAGTGCGGCCTTGTCGTCGCTCCCGGTGAGGCCGATCACGTGGCAGCCGGCAAGCTTCGCGATCTGCACGACAATGTGCCCGAGGCCGCCTGCCGCGGCCGAGACCGCGACTGTTTCGCCCCCACGCAGTTCGCCGATCCGTTCCAGCCCGACCATGCCGGAGATGCCGGTCGGGACAAGCGCGACCACCTCCGGCGTCGGCGCGCGGACAGCTAACACGCGGTCGATATCCGCGAGCTGGTATTCGCGGTAGCCGGTGCCAAGCTTGGTGGTGACGACCGCATCGCCTTCGCGGAATTGCGTGACACCCGGACCGCAGGCGACGACATAGCCCGCCGCCTCGATGCCCATGTCGAACGGCGGCGTCGAATTGACGTACAGAATCTTGTTGCGGCACAGGTTGGTGTCGAACACGCCATTGCAACCCGCGTACACATTGCGAATGACCACCTGGCTCGGGCCCGGATCGCGCCAGGACTCCTCGACCACCCGGGTGGCGCTGCGAAAGTTCCCGGTCAGCTGGTGGATGATAAGTTTCTGATAATGGCTTGGCATGGCATGGTTGGCAGGTTGCGTGTAGATTCTAACGAAAGGAGAGCAAACAATGCCGACGGTTCTGATTACAGGTGCGGGACGGGGTCTGGGCCTGGAGATGGCGCGCCAGTATCTGGCCGATGGCTGGCAGGTGATTGCCTGCGCACGCTCGCCTGACCGCTGTCCGGACTTGCACGCACTCGCGGGCCAGGCTAACAAACCGGGTGCGCAACTGGAAATCGCCGCGCTCGATGTCACCGATCACGCGGCGATCGACGCGCTCGCGGAGAAGATGCGGGGCCGGCCCATCGATGTGCTCCTGAACAGCGCCGGGACCATGGGCGCCGGAAATTTTGCCGCCCAGGGCATCACCTTTGGCAAGTTTGGCGCGTCGGACTTCAAGGACTGGGAGCAGACCCTGCGCATCAACGTCATCGGGCCGATGAAGATGGCGGAGGCTTTCGTCGCGCACGTGGCGCAGTCCGAGCAGAAGAAAATTGTCAGCCTCACCAGTATTCTCGGATCGATGACCAAGAACACGATCGGCGGCCTGTACGCGTACCGTGCCTCCAAGGCGGCACTGAATGCAGTCATGCATTCGCTGGCGATCGACCTGGGCCGCAAGTACCAGATCATTGCGATCCCGATCCATCCCGGCTGGGTGCGCACCGACATGGGGGGGGCGCGCGCCGACATCGATGCAGTGACCAGCGTGTCAGGCATGCGCGCGGTGATCGCGGGCCTCGACCTCGCCAAGGCGGGCCGCTACTGGATGTATAACGGCGACGAACTGCCCTGGTAGTTGGCTGGGCTAGGGCTGAGCTAATGGCCGGTGGAAGCCCGGGCGGCCCCAGTGTTCCCAAAGCGTATTGATTTTGCCGCCTTTGATATCGAGGCACAGGCACGGGCTGTTCACGTAGAGGCTGCCATCCCGGCGCACACCCCGGCTTTGCAGTTCAAAGGCCGTGCGCGTACCGCCGCTGGTCTCGTGAAATATCTCAATCGCCATGCCGTTCGGGTACATCGTCATCAGGAAATCGCAGAACAGGCGCCGGGCATCGGCCCGGCCGACGTAGGGACTGCGCGTGTTAGCCGTGGGCGGAAACCACAAGCGCACATCGTCCGACATCAGGGCGAGAAACGCGTCCATGGCCGTTGCCGAGCCGCCCATGCCCGCAATCAACTGTGACATCGCCTGCCGCGCGGTGTTCTGCGCATCGGCGTCGATGCTGCCGCGCGCGCCGCCGCCATCGAGCTGGTCGCGGAAGAATCCCGGCCCGCCCCAGTATTCCCAGAACCCGGCGATTTGCTGGTCGCGGAAGCGCAGCGCGATGCACGGGCTGTTCTGGTAATCGCTGCCGTCCCGCTTCCTGCCGCGGTCTTCGAACTGGAACAGCACCCGGTCCGGGCCTGTCAGCAACTGGTAGAGCCGCAGGTGCAAACCACCCTGATACAGCGAAGGAACGAAGTCGCAGAGCAGTTTTCTGATCGCGTCGGGTCCCCGGCAGGGACTCTGTGTGTTAGGCGTCGGCGGCAGCCATAATTCAGCGTCCGCGGTAAAAAGATCGCAGAACATGCCAAGCGCGTCCGCGTCGCCGCCAAGGCCGTCACGCAGCAACGCGAAGCTGTGCTGGCCAAGCTCCAGCACGTTCATCGGCTAGCCGCGCTCGCGCCAGGCCTTGAGCAGCGCCTGTTCCCGGGCCTCATCGAGACCTGCCTTCAGTTTGCTGCGCTCCGCCTCGGGCCGCTTCAGATGCCAGGCCAGTGTGTCGCGTACCGTGTTAGCGAGCGGGCGCAGGGTCAGGCCGGCTGCGAGCGCGCGGTCGATGGGCGTCGCGGCGCCCGCAACTTCGGTGCCTTCCTCAGGAAACCACGCGGGCATGTCGGACCAAGGCTCGACTTTTTGTTTGGCGAGAAAGGCGGCCGGGATCCAGCTGACAGTCGAGCGGGGTTTCGGCCGGACCAGCTGCGATGCAGCCCGAATGGATTCATCCAGCACCTGGCCCATCGTCACGGCCTTCGGCTTGGTTACGACATTGAATGTGCCGGAGGTGCTCTCCTCGATGCAGCGCAGCGTGAATGCGGCGAGATCGCGCACGTCGATGATCTGGATGTGGTCACCCGGGCCGCCGGGCGCCGCGATTTCGCCACCGCGAGCGGCGCGCGCGGGCCAGTAGGTGAAGCGATCGGTATTGTCATCCGGGCCGACGATGAGACCCGGACGCAACACCGTGGCCTTGTCGCCATAGACCTTGATCGCAGCCTGCTCACACAGTGCCTTCAGCGGACCATAGGTTTCGCCGTCAACTTTCTCGATCGACTCGTCCGCCAGCTTGCCGACTGCGGAATCCTCGCCGCGCGGCGCCGAGAAATCCGGATAGACGGAAATTGAAGACACGAACACGTAGCGCGGTACGTTAGGCAGCAGCAGTTCCGCGGACAGCCTGACATGGCGCGGGACGTAGCCCGAGTTATCGACGACGGCGTCGAATTTGCGATCCTTCAGGCCATCCAGCGCCCCATTGCGATCGCCCTTGATGCGTTCGATCGACGGAAACAAGTCCGTCTTGGTGCGTCCGCGATTGAAGAACGTGATCTTGTGGCCGCGTGCCAGCGCCAGCTGCGTCATGTGCACGCCGATGAAACGCGTGCCGCCCAGGATCAGGATACTGAGCGGCTTGCTGGCCTTGGCAGCCGCAAAGACCCGGCTCTCAGCTAACGTGGCGGCGGCGAGCGCCGAGGTCGAGGCAATAAATTCGCGGCGTTGCATCAGCGTGCTCCTGCGGGGGCGTATTTTTCCAGCCAGTCTTTCTTGGTCTGATACCAGAACAGGGAATTCTGCGGTTTCAGCACCCAGTGGTTCTCATCTGGGAAATACAGCAGCTTCGATGGCACACCGCGCTTTTGCAGCGTGTTGAAGAGCTCGATGCCCTGGTTGACCGGCACGCGCTGGTCGAGCTGGCCATGGATGACCAGCGTCGGCGTGTTGAAATTGCCGGCGCTGGTGTGCGGTGAGTAGCGGGCAAACTCCTCGGGCTTTTCCCAGAACTCAAAAAAGCGATCCTTTTCCGCACCGTAGTCCGCCGCGATCTGCGTGAACTCGTCGTAGACCGCCGCATGCGCGACCAGCGCCTTGAAGGGGTGCGGCCGGCCTAACAAAACGCTGGCAAGGAACCCGCCGTAGCTGCCGCCGCCCGCCACCATTCGATCGCGATCGACGAAGGGCTTGGCCATCAGCCATTCCGCCGCCTTGATGGTGTCTTCGTAAGGCATGGTGACGCCGTCCGGATTGATCGAATCGCCGAACTCCTGGCCGAAGCCGCTGGAACCGTGGAAGTTGTGCCAGGTCACGATGTAACCCCAGCCCGCGAACACGTGCGCATTCCAGCGCCATTGCACCGCATTGGGCATGCCGTTATGCGGGCCGCCATGCAGCAGCATGTACACCGGATACTTCTTGCTCGGATCGAAATCCGGCGGATAAACTACCCACATCTGGATCGGGTCGCCGCGCGCACCGGCGTAGGTCACGCTCTCGAACTTGCCGAGTTTCAGGGAGCCCAGCGCAACGTCATTGAAATGGCTGAGCTTGCGGGCGCTGCCGTTCGCCAGCGACAGCTCGACCAGCGTCGGCGGCTCATCGAAACTCTGGCGGAGCGCGACGACGCGCGGTGACTTCGTCTTCGACGCCTGGCCGATTGCAAGCCCCGAGAAACTTGGATTGGTCGTCAGCGCGCGTGGCTTGTCGCTGCCGACGTCGAAACGCCAGATGCGCGTGGTGGCGGCGTCGTCGATCGAACCTAACAAAGCACTGGAATCCGGCAGCCATTTGAGTCCGTCGGCGGAACGGTCCCAGGAGCCACTCAGGTCGCGCAGCGCGCCGTCCGCGCGATTGACCAGCGTCAGCCGGCGGCGGTCCGCGTAGAAGCCCTTGATGCTCTGGCGCACGTAGGCGAGCCAGCGGCCGTTGGGGCTGTAGCTGGGCGCCAGGTCGTCCGCCTTGTTAGCTTCGGTGATATCGCGCGCCGGCTTGCAGCCGCAGGAGGGGATGGTGAAAATGTCGTAGTTCGAATCATTGCCGACGCGGTCGACGTCGGCGGTGAAGGCGATTTCCTCGCCGTCGGGTGCGATGGCATAGGATTCAGAGTCGTAGCTTGAGCGTGATAACGAATATCCCGACAAACGCGTGATCGCCACCGGCTCCGGTGTGCTGCCGGCCACCGAATCCACTGCGATGGCGAATATGTGCGGCTCGCGGTCGTCCAGAAAGTGATCCCAGTGAGCAATCGGCGCGCGGTTCCAGAGCTTGGCCTGCACCTTGCTCTCTTCGCGCTCTTTCTTGCGCTTTTCCTGGTCGGGCCACAACGCGAGATCGGTCCAGATGCTGCTGACAAACGCGATGCGCTTGCCGTCCGGAAACCATTTCGGCGCATCCGCGCCGGTGGGCACGTTAGTAATGCGGCGCGCCTCACCGCCGTCCACGACGATCACATAGATCTGCGACTCCTTGTCGTCACCGCGTTTCGAGACGAACGCGATCCGCGTGCCGTCAGGCGAAAAAACCGGTGAGGTGTCCGCGGCCGCATCGGTGGTCAACGGCCGGGCGGCGCCACCATCCAGCGGCAGCATCCACAGATCGGTAAAGCCCTTGTTCTCCTTGATGTCGTAGCGCGTAACGGGTACGACCGCGACCCGTCCGTCGGGCGACAGCGCCGGGTCGCCGAGCCTTTGCAGGCCCCACATTTTTTCCGCGGTCAGGATTTCGATACCGGCGGCGCTGGCGCCGGCAGCTAACAAAGATGCCAGCACGGCGCCCGCGAGAGGCGCGAGTCTCGGGTTTTTCATGCGCGAATTATGCGCCGCAGGACCGGTAAAACGTAGTCCATTTCAGCGCTGGTGCCGATGGTGATGCGGTTCCAGTCGGGAAACAAATCGAACGGCCGGCTGACCTCGATTTTTTCGGCCTGCAGGGCCTTGGAAAAATCCGCCGACGGCATGCCGACCCTGGTGAATATGAAATTGCCCTGGGGCTTGGCGTACCGGATCCCCATTTCGTCGAGCATGGCGCTGAGCCTCTTGCGGTCTACCAGCAGCGAATTGCGGGTCGCAGCCAGGAATTGCGTGTCGTCGAGGCTCACGCTCGCGGCCGCCAGCCCGAGCGTGTTAGGTATGGTGGTCGAATAGCGGCGCAGGCGCGCCGCCACGTCCGGGCGGGCGACCGCGTAGCCGACTCGCATGCCGGCCAGGCCGTGGATCTTGGAAAAGGTGCGCAGGATGACCACGTTGGCGCCTTCGCGCACCAGGTCCACCATGCTCTCCGTCGCGCCGGCGTCGACTAGGTCCAGGTAGGCCTCGTCGACCACCACCAGCGCGCGCTGCGATTGTTCGCGGCAGAACTGCCGCAGCGTGGCGCCGTCGATCACCGTGCCGGTCGGATTGTTAGGATTGCAGACATAAATCAGCGCAGTGTTGGCACTGGTCGCAGCGGCCATCGCCGGCAGGTCGTGCGCGAGGTTGGCATCCAGGGGCACCTTGCGCAGCTCGCAGCCGAGCTTGGTCGCATAGGCCATGATGAACTCGAAGGTGGGCCAGCCGCAGACCATTTCGCCGCGGTCGCAGAAAGCGATTGCCAGCGTGTTCAGCAGTTCACCGGAACCAGAGCCCAGCACGATCTGACCCTTGCCGACCTGCTCGCGCTTCTGCAGTTTTTCCACCAGCTCGGAGTACTGGCGGCCGGCATAGCGGCAGGCTTCGTCGGTGTTAGCCGCCATGGCGGCGCGGGCCATCGGGCCGGGACCGTACGGGTTCTCATTGCCGGAGATGCGAATCGGGAACTTGAGCGCGGGCGCCGCCCTGGCTGCGGGCTTCGCCAGCGCCACCGTGCCGATGGCGGCGGTTCCGAGCAACAAGAGGTTACGGCGATCTAACAGTAGCGTCATTTGCAGCTCCTTGGTCGCATACGGGGCAGTCTGGTTCACGGGCAATCGAATTCGTTGCCTGGGCGCCGGCCCAGGCGTCTACGAGCGTCACGAGCTGCGTGCCGTCGGATCGCGGCGCGCGACGGTCCTGTCTGGTGCCGGCAGCGCCGATGCTCGCGGCCAGGCCAATGCGCGAGCTCTCCAGGACCGGGAAGGCACAGGCCGCAGCCAGCGCCGGGCCGATCGGCGCCATGCAGGTGCAACCTAACACGACGCATCCGGCGCCTTGCCTTGTAACCGCGCGGCTGCAGGCGTCGCGCAATTGTTCCAGCACCGTCGGTTCATGGCGGTGCATGCGTTCCATGACGCTGTCGTCGCTGCCCAGTTTTGCGAGTTCGGATTCCGGCGATACATGCACGATGCTCACGCAACGCTCTGCCAGACCTAGCGCGCGCAGCCGCTCGTGATAAAGAAACGCCATGGATTCCGGCCAGACTGTGACGATGGCAAAGCGCTTGGCCTGGCGGGCCGCTTCCAGCAAGGCGGCTTCGCCTGCGCCGACGACCGGAATAGCGAGCACCGCGCGCATCGCATCGATACCGTAGTCGGCAAATGAGTTGATAAAGATCACATCCGTCGACGGCGCCGCTTTCTGTGCGGCATCGACATAGCCGACATCGACAACCAGACGTTCGTAGGGTGTGCGTGCAAACGCCGACAACCTGACCGGCGCGGCCCACGGCTCGGCGTCGTTACGCTCGAAAAAGTGCGGGGGCAATTCCGGGCGGGCCGTGCCACTGCCGAGCACTGCAATTCTGGGTTTCATGGCCACGGACCGCATTATGCCTCCGCCACGCGAGCAACTCAGCTGCGGGCGCATGTTATTTCTTGACCTGGCCCGGCAAGACTTGGACTCTTGCGTTTGTGAACGCCGAGTACGCGTTTTTGATGGAACGTGCCCGCGACGCGGTGCCGCGGCTGCGTGAGCGCGCCCAGGCCGCTGAGCTCGCGCGGCGCGTACCCGACGTGACGATCGGCGAATTGCAGGCGGCACAGCTGTTTGACCTGCAGAAGCCGCGGCGTTTTGGCGGCTTCGAGCTCGGCATGCCCGAATTCGTCGACATCGTCGCCACCGTCGGGCGCGGCTGCGGGTCCACCGCCTGGATCCTCGGCGTGACTGCCGAGCGCGCCTGGTTGTTAGCCAAGTTTTCCGCGCGGGCGCAGGACGACGTCTGGGGCAGCCAGCGCAACGCGCTCATCACCTCGTCGATTACGCCGAACGGCAAGGCCGTGCCGGTGCCGGGTGGCTACCGCGTCACCGGGCGCTGGAATTTTGTCAGTGGCATCGACTGCGCAGACTGGTGCGTGTTCTCGACCACCGCGCCGCCGCTTGAGGGAGGCGGTGCCAGCCGCTTTATTTGCGTGCTGCTGCCGCGTGCCGAGTGCCAGGTGATCGACACCTGGCATGTGGCCGGCCTGGCCGCCACCGGCAGCCGGGACGTCGAGCTGACCGATGTGTACATTCCCGAACATCGTACGGTTTCGATGCAGGAGCTGAAGGAAGGCGGGGGCCCGGGCCTCGAAGCTAACAAAGCGCCGCTGTTCCGCCTGCCCCTGATTGCGCTCAACCCGTTCGCAATCCTCGCGCCGCTGCTGGGAATCGCCCAGGGCGCGCTGGAACTGACGCTGAGCGGTGCGCGGGAGCGCAAGCTGGTGACGACCGGCGCCAGCGCCGCCGGCCAGCAGATCGTGCAGATGAAGATCGCAGAGTCGGCGGCGGACATCGACGCGGCGCGCGCCCTGATCCACGCCGATTGCCGCGAATGCATGCAGGCCGTCGAGCACGGTGGCGATGTCCCGGTCGCATTGCGGTTGCAGTTGCGGCGCAACCAGGCTTACTGCGCAAAACTGCTGGTCGCGGCAGTGGATCGATTGTTCACCGTCGCAGGCGGCCGCGGCATCTACCTCGACAATCACATGCAGCGCGCCTTTCGCGACGCGCATGCCGCGGGCGCGCATCTGGGGCTGTCCTGGGATCTGTGCGGCACCATGTGGGGCCAGCACGCGCTGGGGCTGGAAGTGACCAATGCCGCCTATTGACCAGCCGCGGCATTCGCGCCGCTACGCCTGGTACGTGGTGACGTTGCTGGCGCTGGCGTATGCGTTTTCGCTGCTGGATCGCTGGATCCTGACCATGGTCGTGGATCCGGTGAAAGCGCAGTTTCAGGTCAGCGACCAGGACATGGGAATTTTGTTAGGTCCGGTGTTCGCTGTCTTCTACGTGCTGTTCGGCCTGCCGTTCGGCTGGCTCGCGGACCGGCGGAATCGCAAGAAGATCATCGGCATCGCGATGCTGTTCTGGTGTGCGATGACCTCGTTCTCCGGCCTGGCCCGCAGCTTCGATCAGTTGAAACTGGCGCGCTTTGGCGTGGGTGCCGGCGAGGCGGCGCTCACCCCGGCCGGTAATTCGCTGGTCGGGGACCTGTTTCCACGCGAGCAGCAGAGTCGCGCGATCAGCGTCTTCAACATGGGCGTGTCTTTCGGCATGGGCATCGCATATTTGTTAGGTGGCCTGATCGTGTCCTGGATGCAGGCGCGCCCGGGCTACGAGCTGCCCGTGGTCGGCCCGCTGGCTTCCTGGCAGATGGTGCTGGTCGCCGCCGGACTGCCGGGACTGGTCGTGGCGATCCTGATCCTGCTGGTGCGCGAGCCACCGCGCGGCGAACGGCTCAGCCACAGCGGACCGAGCTGGCCCGCCATGCGCGAGTATCTCAAGGCCTACTGGCCGGCTTACCTGCTGCTTTGCGTCGGCCAGGTGACCTCGCCGCTGATCGGCTATGCGTGGCAATGGCTGCCGACGATGTTTTCCCGCACCTTGCACTGGAGCGTCGCGGACTTCGCCTTCAGCTACGGCTGGATCCTGCTGATCTTCGGTCCGTTAGGTGCCTGGTGCAGCGGCTGGCTCAACAGCCGTTATTATCGCCGCGGCCAGTCGGATGGTCCGTATCGCACGGCGATGGGTTGCCTGTTCGCGATGGTATTTTTGTCGACCGCCGTAGTGCTGATGCCGTCGCCGCTGCTGGCATTGATCGTGCTCGTGCCGGCAACGCTGGCCGGTGCGGCCAGCACGCCAGCCGGCGCTGCTGCGCTGCTGCACATGACGCCGGGCGACTACCGCGCCCGCCTGACCTCGGTGTACGTGATCTTCATCAACGGCTTTGGCCTGTTGCTGGGGCCGTCCCTGGTTGGCGCGCTGAACGATCACGTCTTCGGCACCGCCGGCGTGCGCTATTCGATGGCGGCGGTCTCGTTCATCGTCGGCGGTATCCTGACCACCACGATGCTGTTTGGCCTGAGCGCGTACCGGGCGGCGGTGCAGAACCTGGAATCGCGCCAGCTGCAGGGAGCCGCTGCGTGAGTGCGGCCGCGGAACGCGCGCGCCAGGTGGCCGGCGATTTTTTTGCCGCGATGTCTGCGCGGGACCTGCCGCGACTGCAAGCTTTGTTAGCACCCGGCTTTGTCATGACCGTGTCAGGCAATCATCGATTCACCCGCCTCGAGGACTTCTTCGCGCACAGCCGTGCGCGCCAGGGCGTGGTCCGCAAGCATGTCGATGAGTTTGACGTCCGCGTCGAGGGCGATTCGGCGGTTGTCTACAGCGTCGGCACCATGTCGGGAACCTGGCTGGACGGCAGCGCTTTCCAGGGCGTGCGCTTCGTCGATCGCTTCGGCCTGCAGAATGGATTGATCGCGACGCTGGATGTCTTCAGCGACATGGCTGAATTCAGGCCCGCCACGTGAGGGCCTGTCAGCCATGAGCCGGCCTCATATCTGCTTCATCCAATCGCAGTGCATTCCCTGGGCCGAGCCCGCCGGCAGCCTGCGGTGGCTGGCCGCGCCGGGCGTTCAGCTGAAAATCCTGAGTAGTGACTCTGACGACGAGTCGGTCACCGCGGTGGTACGCGTGCCACCGGGCTTTCAGCGCCCGTGGGCGTCGCGTTCCGGCCAGTACCTGGAAATGCTGATGCTGGATGGCGACTGGACGCTGGAGGAATCGGGTCGCCCGTCCGCGTTGTTAGGTCCGCACGGCTACCTGAGGCTTGCTGCGAGCAGTGAGCAGAACGGCCAGTTGCGCAGCCGCGCAGGCGCCGTGGCACTGGTCATGAGCGGGCCGGCTCGACCGGAGCCGCCGACAGTGATCGAGGATACTTACGCGCTACCGTGGCAACACGGAGCCGCCGGCAGCGTGACCGGAAAACCCCTGAGCCCGGGCATCGCCAGCAAGATACTGCGGCGCGATGCCGCGAGCGGCGAGCAGTCGTTCCTGTACTGCGCGATGCCGCAGCACGCGCCGCCGGCGATCATGCCCGGCAAGTTCACGCATCCGGTGATCGAGGAGCTGTTCACCCTGTCGGGCAGCTACGTTTTTGGCGACGTCGGCCGCATGAGCGCCGGCGGCTATGCGTTCTGGCGCGAGGGGCAGTGGCACGGGCCTGCGGGCAGCGAGACCGGCTACTGCCTGTTCATTCGCGTGTCAGGTGGCCCCTTATCCAACCATTTTTCCGCGGAACCTGCGCCGTTTTCCTGGCGCCCGGAGTACCGGCCGAGTTTGCCGTCGCATTTGCGGGCCATCGCGCGCCCTGTTGACGAGGGAGAGTCCTGGTGAGTATCAGCGAATTTTCCGGCATCGTCGGTCCGCAATACGTGCAACAGGACGAAGCCGCCAGGGCCTATTTCTCGCGTGATATCTTTTTCTGGCCGGACGCGCCGGTTTCGGCTGTCGTGGTTGCGCCAGCCAATGCAGAAGAAGTTGCGGCGGTGGTTCGCCGCGCCGGCCGCACCGGCATGGCCGTCGTGCCACGCGGTGGCGGCATGTCCTACAGTGGCGGCTACGTTCCGTCCCAGGCTAACAGCGTGACCCTGGACCTGCGCCGCCTCAACCGCGTGCGGGAAATCAACCTGGTCGATCAGTACGTCACCGTCGAAGCGGGTTCGCCGTGGATGGCGCTGACCGATGCGTTGCAGGGCACCGGGCTGCGTCCGGTATTCAAGCCGCCATATTCCGGAATTTATTCCACGGTCGGTGGCGCGCTCTCGCAGGGCACGGCGGACGAAATGTCCGGCATCCTGAGTCTCGAGCTCGTGCTCGCGGACGGCGCGGTGGTTACGACGGGTTCCGCCGCGGCCGGTACGGCGCCGTTTTTCCGCAATTTCGGCCCGGATCTGGCGGGGCTGTTCATCGCCGACGGCGGTGCGTTAGGCATCAAGACGGCTGCGACTATCGCGCTCGAGCCGTTGCCGCGTGCCAAGGGCTACCTGTCCTTCGCCTACGGCACCTTTGGCGCCCTGATGCGCGGCATGGTTGCCTGCAGCCAGTTGCGACTGCCCGGCCGGATGATGGGCCTGGATCCGCGCAAGAGCCAGAACGCGCCGCGCGTCGGCTTCAAGGACGCCATCAGCACGCTGGCTAACGTCGCGATCGCCAAGGGCGGCGTCGGCGGCGGCTTGCTGGATGCGATGAAGATGGCGGCGGCGGGCCGCAATTTCATGGAAGGCGTGCAGTGGTCGCTGCACGTAACCTCCGAGGGCGTCAGCGAGCGCGCGGTCGAGGACTCACTCGCGCTGCTGCGGGCCGCGGGTACGAAGGAAGGGCGCGAGATTCCCAATCTGCTGCCAATGGCGCTTGCGGCGAAGCCATATTCGGTGCGCGGCTTCCTCGGGCCCGAGGGCGAGCGCTGGGTGCCGACCAACGCGATGCTGCCGTATTCGCGCGCTGAATCCGCGGCCGCCGCGGTGCAGGCGTTTTTCGAGTCGCAGCGCGCACGCATGGATGCGCTCGGCATCTGGGAAAGCTACATGTTAGGTCCGCGGCCGGGGTTCGTGGTGCTGGAGCCGTCGTTCTACTGGACCGACGAGGTGTCGCAACTGCATCTTGATCATCTCGATGCGGCCAGCGCCGCCCGGTTCCGTGACCGGCCCGCCAATCCCGCCGCCCGGGAATTCGCCCGCGAATTGCGTGACGGCCTGGTGACTACGCTGGCGCAGGCCGGCGCCGTGCATGTGCAGATGGCGAAAACCTATGCGTACGAATCACGGCTGACGCCGGCGGCGCGGCAGCTCTGGCAGTCGATCAAGCAGACCCTCGATCCGGGCGATCGCCTGAATCCGGGCAATCTCAGGCGGTGATGCAACGCGCCTGCGGGCGGCTCATACCGCGCGCCGCCGGCGCCAGTAGCGCAGCGCGCCGACGATCAGCACAGCGATTGCGATCGTGAATGTCAGGCTGATCGTCAGGTTCTTCCCCTGCTTGGCGAGTACCGCGAAGCTCGCAAAGCCGCGCTCGAACGGCGGGTAGTTGCTGATCGTGACCAGCAGGCCAAGGTTCTCCGACCAGTCGCACAGTGCGCCGACGAACGGCAGCAGCAACCAGCTCTTGTTGTTAGGTCGCTGCCAGAACTCAGGCCAGCCGAGGCGCAGTCCGACGCCGATGAGCAGCGCCCAGAACAGGCCGCCGAGCGGCGGGAATACAAAATCGATGGCTGACATGCCGTAGTACAGCTGCCGCGCCGCGGGCGTGTAATGCGCCAGTTGCTGCTCCATGTCGGCAACCGTCAGCGTGCTCTGGAAGTCGAATGGCGGGTAGCCGGTGGCCAGCTGGAAGGGCTTGCCGATCTGCAGCATCGCGACCAACAGCAGCATCTGACAGAGTCCGACGCCGACCACCAGGCGCCAGTCTCCCGAGCATCGCGCGATCCAGGCTGTCAAACGCTGCCACATGCTGCAACCGCGGTTTCCTCAGTGGATAATGGCGGGCATTATGGTGGAAAGCAAAGTGCGCGTCGCGCGTGAGACGCAGGGCAAGGGCGGCCATGGCGTTACCGTCGTGACCGGCCTGACACTCGCGTGGAGCCTGCGCGAGCAGCTCGCGAAAGATCTCAAGAAGCGTTGTGGCGCCGGCGGCAAGCTGCGGCCCGATGGCGTCATCGAGATTCATGGCGAGCATCGCGACACCGTGGTGGCGGAACTCGCCAAGCAGGGAATCGCCGCGAAGCGCTCCGGCGGCTAACGCGCTGCAGCGGCGAGCAGCTCCGGCGGAATCCAGCGTCGATAGGATTCCGGGACGATGGGTCGATAGAGCGGATCCCACGCAAATGGCTGCGGCGCCGGCGTGAACACGGTCGAGTAAAGTCCGCCCTTGCCGCGGCACAAATGCACCGTGCCGCCGATGGTGCCGAACGGGCCGTGTGCGATGTCAGGCGGGCGCCAGAAATAGCCGCCCTCGCGCAGCACCCCATTCGGCATGTGGATGTCGCCCGCCAGTGCGAATTCTTCTTCGGCGACCGGATGGGTTTCCTGGGTTTCGCAATGCCACCAGGGCCCGAGGCCGGCGAGCCAGGTCTTGTCACCGGTGAGCGGGTCGTCGAACAGCAGCTTGTGCACGGTGCCGCCGTGAGCGAAGCCTTCGCTGCGCATGTGCTTGCGCGGGCCAATCTGTGCGGGCAGCGTGCGGGTGTTGATGTGGCGCACCAGCCGGGCGGGATCATGGTCGCTGGTGCCTGCGCGCCTGGCGACGGCCTCGGCGGAAAAGAATGTCAGTACCAGTGCGCCGTTGCCACTCTGCATACCGGCGCGCGCCAGGCCACGCGGCAGGTGCGCGTAGTCGTGGCGGCCATAGCTAACACCGTCAATCTCCAACGCGCCTTCGAGGACCAGCAATTCCTCGTCAACCTCCAGGCATTCTGCGTTGCGCGACCAGCCGGCCGGATAGCGCAGGATCAGGCTGCAGGCGCCGCTTTCGCTATCGCGCGACAGGACGCGTGCATCGAGACCGGGTCGCGCATGCGGCAATACGCCGGGCTCGAACGGCAGCCACTGCTGTTGAATGAACTCGATATGGGGTCGCATGACGGACCTGCAGTCGAAACGAGTAACATGATGGTCCGATGAGCGAGGCACACGCAATGCCAACGGTCCTGATTACCGGCGCCAGCCGCGGTGTGGGCGCGGCGCTGGCGGGCCGGTTCGCGGCCGCCGGCTGGCAGGTTCTGGCGAGCTGCCGTGATCCGGATGACGCAGCGGAGCTCGATGCCGCGCGCCGCGGCCGGGACGGGGCCCGGATCGAAAAGCTGCCGCTGGACGTCGGGGATTTCGCCGCCGTCGAGGCGCTGGCCCGCAAGCTAACAAACAGGTCCATCGACGTGCTGCTGATGAATGCCGCGGCGACCGGCGGCACCGCCGGCGAGTTCGGTCACACCGACTACGCCGCCTGGGACCGCTGTCACCGCATCAACACCCAGGCGCCGATGCGTCTCGCGGAGTGTTTTGCGCCGCATGTCGCCGCGAGCCGGCGCAAGATCATGTTCGCGATCAGCAGCCGGGTCGGCGCGAACCCCTCGTATGGATTCGTCGGCTATCGGGCCAGCAAGTCGGCGCTGAACCAGGTGGTGTTTCAGCTATCCTTGGCGTTAGCAGCGCGGGGCATCACCTGCGCCTGTGCGCATCCGGGCTGGGTGCAGACTCGCGCCACCGGCAACACGGGTGCGCTGACTGCCGCGCAAAGTGCCGATATGTTGTTTCGAGTCATCGACCGTTTGACGCCGACCGACACCGGCTGTTTTTTCGACCCCGACGGCAGCCGTTTGCCGATCGTGACGCAGCAACTGGAAGCGCGCAGTTATGCGAAGGCCAACCCTTGAGCGCGGAGACTGCCAGATGACCACCCGACTTGACCGCTACACCGCGATGGCGCTGCAGATCGATGTTGACGGCGTGCACCCGGACAAGGAGCGCAAAGCGGCCGCCGCGCGCATGAGCGCGTCGATTGAACGCATCAACACCGCAATCACCGGCGCGAAGAAATGGGTCGGCGATGATTTGCGGCTGATCGTGTTGCCCGAGTACACGCTGCAGGGCGCGCCCTGGGGCGAGACGCTGGCGGAGTGGCGTGACAAGGCGGCGCTCGCGATCGACGGACCGGAGTACGCCGGCCTCGCCGCCGTTGCCAAAGCTAACAGCGTCTATCTGTGCGGCAACAGCTATGAAGTGGACCCACATTTCCCGGAGCTCTATTTCCAGTGCTGCTGGCTGTTCGACGACCAGGGCAGGCGGATCCTGTCCTACCGCCGGCTCATCTCCATTTTCGCGCCGACCCCGCATGACGTCTGGGACAAGTACCTCGAGATCTATGGCATTGACAAGGTTTTTCCGGTGGCTGACACGCCGCTCGGCAAGCTGGCTGCAATTGCGTCCGAGGAGATCCTGTACCCGGAAGTGGCGCGCTGCCTGGCGATCCGCGGCGCGGAAGTGTTCCTGCACAACACCAGCGAAGTGGCGTCGCCCAGGCTGACCATCAAGCAGATCGCGCGCCGTGCGCGGGCGCTGGAGAATCTCGCCTACGTGGTCTCGGCTAACAATGCCAGGCTGCGTGGCATCGACGTGCCGGAGGATTCCAGCAACGGCTTTTCCGACATCATCGACTACCATGGCAACCAGATGGTCGTCGCCGGCGTGGGCCAGAGTTCGGTCGCGCAGATTTCGCTCGACATGGCCGGGCTGCGTGCCTATCGGCACAAGCCCGCGATGAGCAACATGCTGTCGCGCCAAGCGCTGGAAATGTTCGCGGGCTCGTATGCGAGCGCCGACCTGCGCCGTGCTAACGGCCTGCTGGATGGCAGCAGGGTCATCGTCCCGGACCGCAGCTTCTTCCGGCAACGCCAGCTCGATGCGATCGAGCGCATGCGCAAGCGCGGCATTCTGTAACAGCGGGCGGCGTCTGTCATGGCCAGCAAGCGCCGGCATCTGCGCGACGCAGTCACAGAAGCGTGCCTCGGGTTGCCGGACACCGAGGAAATCCTGTCGCACGGCTCGCCGAATTTCCGCGTGATCAAGGGCAAGGTATTCGCGAGCCTCGCTGTCAATCATCATGGCGACGAGCGTATCGCGCTGTGGCTCGCGTCTGACGCCGCAACACAGGATCATCTGGTCCGCAGCGCGCCGAAGCATTTTTTCGTGCCGCCTTACGTGGGCCCAAGCGGCTGGATCGGCGTGCGCCTCGACCAGGGGATTTCCTGGAAGCGCGTGGCCGCCCTGGTGCAGGACGCCTATCGCAGTATCGCGCCGGCGCGATTGGTCACGCGGCTCGGCAAACCCGCGGTCATCGAGCCGCCGACCGTTGGGCTCACGCTCGCGGAACTCGATCCGATGTATTCCGCCGCGGCCCTGCGTCTGCGCGCGTTGCTGGACGACGTCTGCCTGTCTCTGCCCGAAGCTAACAAAAGCACGCAGTTCGGTTTTCCGGTGTGGCGCGCCGGTAGGAAGACCTTTGCGCAGTTTTATCACCAGCAAGGCGGCTTCGTCGCCTCGTTCTGGGTGGGCATCGACAAGCAGGCCATGATGACGCTCGATCCGCGTTTCCACGTGCCGCCGTATGCCGGGCACAATGGCTGGATCGCGCTGTCACTCGCCGGCGCCAGGCCTAACAAACGAGAATTGCTGTCGCTGGCCGTGCAAAGTTACCGGCACTTCGCCTCGAGGAAAATGCTCGCCACGCTGGATGCCCGGCCGCCGGCGCGCTGATCAGTCGAGCCGCTTGCGGAAACGCAGCAGCGCAATGGTGAACATCGCGAGCATGAAAACCAGCAGCTTCAGGAGCTGCGGCGCAAGTTCCGTGAGATCGGCGCCCCGCAGGACGATGCCGCGCACCAGGATGTTGAAATGCGTCAGCGGGATCAGCTGCGCAATCCACTGCGCGAACTTTGGCATGCCGTCGTAAGGAAACATGAAGCCGGACAACAGGATCGACGGCAGCATGGTCATGAACGCGAGTTGAAAGGCCTGGAACTGCGTCTGCGCGAACGTCGACACCAGCAGGCCGAGGGCGAGTGACGCTCCGACGAACAGCAACGCGGCGACATAGAGCTGCAACAGGCTGCCGACAATGGGGACATTGAAGAGCCAGCGGCCGACTAACAGAATGAGCGTGGTCTGCACCAGCCCGATGGCGACGTAGGGCAGGAATTTTCCGACCAGCAGCTCGGTGCGCCCGACCGGCGTCGCGATCAGCAGTTCCAGGTTACCGCGCTCGCGCTCGCGCACGATGGCGCCGGAAGTAAACAACACCATCGTGACCGACAGGATGACGCCGATGAGTGCCGGCACGATTTGCACCGCCGTGCGGCGTTCCGGGTTGTAGTAAGTGCGTACCTCCACCATTCGCGCGTTCGTCTGTACCGCGCCGTGCCTCGCGTTGAGCGGTACCGCCACCAGGCCCTGCACCACCGACTGGATGCTGGGCTCG
Source organism: Gammaproteobacteria bacterium (assembly GCA_043738315.1). Taxonomy (GTDB): domain Bacteria; phylum Pseudomonadota; class Gammaproteobacteria; order Steroidobacterales; family Steroidobacteraceae; genus UBA964. The sequence continues at coordinate 6,547 of JAYUGT010000287.1, read as the reverse complement.
GCGCCGTCGACGATGATTTGCGCCGCCGAGCGCGCACCGCCCTGGATGCGACGGTCGAAATCGCCTGGAATGAGGATCGCAACGCTGGCGGCGCCGGTGCGCAGCGCGGCATCCGCGGCGGCGCCGGAGGCCAGCGCGCGCGGCCGGCCGACGACCTGTGTCGCCGCAAGTGCCGCGATGTAATCCCTGGAGGCCGTCGTGTTAGCTTCGTCGACGACGACCGCTTTCAGGCCGCGGACATCGAAGTTGATCGCGTAGCCGAACAGCAACATCTGTATCAAAGGCAGGCCTACGATCATGCCAAAGGAAAGGCGATCGCGGCGCAACTGCGTGGCTTCCTTCCAGGCGATCGCGTACAGGCGGCGCCAGGCGTTCATGCGGCTGCCCGATTGGATGGCGCGTGAGTCGCGACGACAAAAACGTCTTCAAGATTCGCCTGGATGGGCTCCAGCGCCGTGGTATCGCCCGCAGCACGCAGCAATTCCTGCAGCCGCGCGCGTTCCTGCCCGTCTCCCCTGGCGCAGATGATGCGCAGTTGCGCGCCGATCTGCGCGACACCCAACACGCCCGGTTGCGCGGCGATCTTGGCGCGCAGCGCCACGCCGGGGTCTCGATCCAGTCGCAGCACATCGGCCGCGATGTTCTCCATCAGGTCGGCTGGCGCTCCTTCCGCCACCAGTCGGCCTTCGGCAAGGATCGCCAGCCGATGACAGCGCTCCGCCTCGTCCATGTAATGCGTGGAAACCAATACCGTTGTGCCCGCATTGGCCAATGCAAAGAGCCGGTCCCAGAAGTCGCGCCGGCTCTGCGGGTCGACCGCGCTCGTAGGCTCATCGAGCAGCAGCAGTTCCGGCACGTGGATGGTCGCGGCCGCCAGCGCCAGCCGTTGCCGTTGACCGCCGCTCATGGTGCCAGCACGCTGGTTCCGCAGGCCGGCCAGCGAATACTCAGCCAACAGCTCGTCAATGCGGCGCTGCAACGCCTGTTTGCCGAGTCCGTAAATCGACCCCATGAAATGCAGATTTTCGAGAACCGTCAGGTCGTCCCAGAGCGAGAATTTCTGCGTCATGTATCCCAGGTGCCGACGCACCTCGTCCGGCGACTTTGCGACATCGAATCCGAGTACCGTGGCGCTGCCGGCACTCGGCCGCAGCAGGCCGCAAAGCATGCGCAGCGTCGTGGATTTGCCAGAGCCGTTAGGTCCGAGAAAACCGTAGATGCGCCCGCGTGGCACGTCGAGATCGACGTGATCCACCGCGGTCAGCGCACCGAAGCGCCGGGTCAGTCCGCGGGCGACGATCGCCGCGTCGGTTGGTGTTGCGGTCACGGCGAATTCGCGGGCAATAATTCCACGTCCGCCGGCACGCCGGAGGGCAGTGACTTCGCCGCATCACCTGGCAAGGTCACTTCAAGGCGAAAGGCGAGGCGCCCGCGATCGGCGGCCGTCAAAGAGTAATACGGCGTATAGGCGGCTTCGCTCGACACATAGCGCACCACGCCGTCGAAAGGCGTGCCCACACCGTCTACATGTACTCTGGCGCGTGTTCCTACCCTGACGCCCGCGCGCCTTGGTTCCGGCAGGTATGCGCGCACGAACGGCGCGCCGCTGGCTAACAGAACTGCTATCGCGCCGCCCCTGGCCGGCCGCTCGCCGATCTGATAAGGCAGCGCGTCCACGATCCCATCCACCGGCGCCGCCACCGTGAGCCGCCCGGTGCTTGCCGCCAGTTCGCGCTGCTGCGCGCGCGCCTGTTCCAGGGACTGGCGCGCCTGCGCAATCTGTTCCGGCCGCGTGCCATGCTCGAGTGCTGCCAGCGCCTGCCCGGCCTCGCGCAGCGACGCGGCTGCGGCGTCGCTCAGGCCTTTCTGCCTGGCAAGCGCGGATTCGCTGATGAGTTTCTGGCCGACCAGTTCGTTCAACCGTTGCCACTCGCGCGTTTCCACCTGCAGCTGTACACGCGCCCGATCGACCCGTGCCCGCGCGGCGGCGCGATCTTCGCTGCGGGCGCCGGCGGTGCGTTCGGATAGTTGCGCCTGCTGCTGGGCCACGGTGGCTTGCGCGGCGTCCATTTGTGCGCGCGCAATCACCGTGTCCTGCACCAGCAGGATGTCACCGCGCTTCACGACCTGGCCTTCGTTAACACGCCGTTCGACGATCGGATCAGTGGTTTCGGCCCCGACCTCGATCCGGTCCCTCTCAACCGTTCCGGGGAGAAATTCCGTATTGCTGCGACCGCAGGCACCTAGCGCCGCGGTCGCGATGATCAAAAGGCAGGCGGATCGGGACATCGCACAATTGTAGCGCCGTGCGACGGACCGGGGCGCTTAGTATTGTTGCCGCGGCGTCGGTGGCAGGCCGAGCGCGGCCCGCAATCCCTCGCGCGCGCTGGCGGATTCCTTCTGGTACTGCGGCGAGGCTAACAGGAAAGCGGCGATAATCGTTCCCGCGGTGCGTCCCGCGGCCACGTCGCTCGGGAAATGCACGCCGCCGACCACGCGCTGTTCGCCATATTCGATGCCCCGGGCCAGCAGCTCGGCGCGGCGCTCCGGGACCATGTCCGCCAGCAGCAGCGCGGCGGCCATGCCAAAGGTGGCGTGCCCGCTCGGATATGAATCGGACATCGGCCGCTCGATGCAGGTCGTCACGCGGGCGTCCTGCCGGAAAGGCCGCGGCCGATTGGTTGCGTCCTTGACGCGATTGGTGATCCGTTCCTGCAGCATGCGCAGATCGTCGAGGATGCGCCCGGCAGCTTCGAGATGCGGATCGCTGGCATCGGCCTTCAGACCTAACGCCACGGCAAATCGCGTCAACTTCTTGTTCGCGTCCTCATCCGCCGCGTGGCACGCGGCTTCGCTGCGCTGCGACTGCCGCGAGAGCAGCAGGTCGAGTTCCTGGCGCGTGGCTGCGGCGTCCGGCACCGGCGGCAGCAACGCCAGCAGATGCAGAGATTCAGGATTGAACCAGCGCTCAATGCCCGCAGCCGCTGCGGGTGCCGTTGCACGTGATGGTCGAGCCGGTGCGGTCGTGGCACATGCGCTGAGTAGCAGCGCGCTTGCTGCCCACGCCATAATGAACGTGCGTTTCGTGATCCGGCTCATGCTGCGTCCTTCAGCCGCTCGCGCAGTTGATCTTCGTACGACAGGGTCTTCTCAGTGTAACCGAAGGGGTCATCCCAAAGCCCCGGGTGCAGTTGATTTGTTAGCTTGACGAACTCCGCCGGCAGGTCGTCGAAGCGCGAGGTCTTGAATCCGGTGGCATGCCACAGGTTGTGGCCGGGCGCCTGGCCCACCAGCATCCAGGGTTGCAGGTCCGTCTGTCCGCTGTAGAACAACTTCGAATCGAGGCTCGCTGCGCGGCGCGCATGCAGCGCGGCGGTGTCGACCGTGTAGCTCAGAAAATCCTCGTAGCAGCGATACTCGCCGGTGGATACGGTCGGCCACTCGGCGGGTTGCTGCGAGTTGCGGTAGCGGCGCAGCGTCTCCATGGTCACGATGGTGGATGCCGGCCGGGTTTCCCACAGCAGGGCTAACGGTTTGCCGGGCGCCTGCGCCGGGTCGTGCGTGTTGAAGGCGATGCCCTGCGGCGTGACCGCAAATTTCAGCGGACCGACCAGGCCGTTGATCGGCCGGTTGCGCCGGCCCGTGATCGGATTGGCGACGCTTTGCGCGAGGCCGCCGGATTTGAGATCGATGAAATGCATCATCTCGCGCCGGGTCTGCAGATAGACGGCGTTGCCCTGGGCGCGATATTCGTCCACCAGCCCGGACTCATAGCCCAGGAACGGGGTCGCCGGCTGGCCGGGCTGCACGATGTAGACGCGGCCACGGGTGTGGGTATACACGCGCTTGCCCGACACATCGCCGCGAACCCGCGTAAAGGCCTCGATGCTGTCGTTGGGCCTGTTGAAGTCAAAACGCAACGGTCCGCGAGCCCGTGATGAGGCAGATGCATCGTTGGTGCGCAGGGCCGCCGCAGCGCCTGCGGCACCTAACGTCTGTAGCAACGTCCGCCTCGGGATCGGTGGGGTCATGACAACCTCGGTGATTTTACCGCCTGTGTGGGTTAGCCTAGCGCAATGCGAGCAGCGCGACATTTCGAATTTGGGCCACCCGAGCAGGTGCTAAAGGTAGTTGACCTGCCGCAGGAGATGCCGGAGGACGATGAAGTCGTCATCCGCATGGAAGCCGCGGCGCTGCACATCGCGGACCTGTTCACCATACGCGGGTTGCCCGGATTTCAACCGCCGTTGCCACGCACGCCCGGGTTCGAGGGCATTGGACATGTCGCCCGTTGCGGCCGCGGCGTGCGCGAATACACCGTCGGTGACCGGGTCTTTGCCGCGCTCGGCAGCGGGACCTTTCGCGAGGAAGTGCGCTGCAAAGCTGCCGCCTGCCTGCCGGCGCCGCCCGGCGACGCGATCCAGCTCTCCTTGTTAGTCGTCAACGGCGCCACCGCCGAAGTACTGCTGTCGGACTACGGCAATCTCGCGCCCGGCGACTGGCTGATTCAGAACGCAGCCAATTCCAGCTGTGGCCGCTACGTGATCCGCCTTGCCCGCGAGCGTGGCATCCGCACCGTCAACGTGGTGCGGCGCGCCGAGCTGGTTCCCGAGCTAACAACCCTGGGTGGCGATGTCGTGCTGCTGGATGGCGATGACCTGCCAGCGCGGGTCGCCAGCGCTACCGGAGGGGTCGCGCCGAAGGTCGCGTTTGACGCTGTTGCAGGAGCGGCCACGCAGCGGCTTGCGCGTTGCCTCGCGCCGGGCAGCACGGTCGCCAGCTACGGCGCGATGTCGCGCGAACCCTGTCACCTCGACTTCTACCTGATGTTCCGCAGTGACATTCGTCTCGTGGGTGTCAGCTTCGGCCGCCAGTTCCAGCAGCACTGGACGCCGGCGAAAGTCCGCGCGATGTATGCCCGCCTGGCCGAGCGCATGGCGAGCGGCACCCTGCAGGCGCGAATCGCGGGCGTCTATGGACTGGACGACATCGTTGCGGCCTGCCAGCGCGCGGCCCTCACCGGCGTCGAGCGCGACGGCAAAGTCATCATCCGCCTGGGCTGAAATAATTCATGGACCACTGCTTTCGCGTTTTGATCATCGCTTTGTTAGCTTTGAGTTGTGGCGCGCAGGTCGCCGTAGCCCAGGCGGCGCCCGCCGCCTGGACCGTCATGATCTATCTTGCCGCCGACAATGACCTCGAGGCGCCGCAGATGCAGGACCTGCGGGAGATGCTCAAGGTGGGCAGCACCGCCCAGGTCAATGTCGTAGTGCTGGCGGACCGGCATCCGCGGGGCGACGGCAAATACACTAACAGCAGCGTCGCCAATCTTCCGGACTGGACCAGTGCGAAACTCCTGTACGTTGAACCCGGCAAGTTGCGTGAGCTGGCTGACAAGGGCGAGGCCAACATGGGTAATCCGGCCACGCTCAGCGATTTCGTCGAATCTACGATGCGCGATTACCCCGCGCAGCGCTTTGCGCTGGTGTTCGGCGATCACGGCATGGCCTGGCCCGGAGTTGCAGTCGATGAAAGCAACGATAGCGATACCCTGACGCTGCTGGAAATTTCCTCGGTGCTGCAGGACGTGGTGGCCAAGCACGGCAAGCTGGAACTCATTGGCTTCGACGCCTGTGTGATGGCCAATCTCGAGGTCGCGGCGGCATTGACGCCGTTCGCAAAGTACCTGCTCGCCTCCGAAGAAATCGAACCGGTGGAAGGCTGGGACTACACGGCCTGGCTGACCGCCGTGAATCGCGCACCGGGTTCGGACGGCGCCGTGTTAGGTCGCATGATCATCGACAGTTATCGCGCTTCCTTCGGTGCTGAAGACCAGGCCAAAGGCATCACGCTGTCGCTGCTTGATCTTGCGAAAATTCCGGCGGTCGAAGGCGCGGTCCAGGCGTTATCGGCGGCGACCAGCGCCCACCTGGCGCGCGGCGGGCGCGCCGCGTGGGTATCTCTGGCGCGCGCCCGCAGCGACACCGGGGAATACGGCCGGTCAACCGGCGCGCGCGGCGGATCCCTGGTCTACGATTTGCTGCAGTTCGCGCAGAACGTGGCGGCGATGGTCAGGGACGACGCCAGCAAGCGTGCGGCCGGCGGCGTCGAGGCGGCGGTGCGCAGCGCCGTCGTTTACGAAATACACGGCCAGGCGCGACCTAACGCGTCTGGCATGTCGATTTTCTTTCCTCCCAATCGGGAGAAACTCGCGGCCCGCGGTGAAACCGCCTACAACGAAACGGGCTTTGCGCAGAGTAACCGCTGGTTTCCATTCCTGCAGGAATATTCCAGCATTGAAGCGCAGGACAAAACCGACCCGCAGATCAGCCCCGTAAAATCCGACACCGAGGAACTCGCCAGCGGCAAATCGGCCAAAATTACGGCGCGCCTGAGCGCTGACGACATCGACAATGTCCGCTTTATCGTCGCAATTCCACAGGGCGATGCCCGGCTCATGATCGGGTCGCTGCCGGTGGAAGTCTCGGCTGCCGGCGAACTCACCCAGGACTGGGACGGCGAGTGGTTTGCGATCAGCGATGGCGAC
>JAYUGT010000286.1:0-19435 GCA_043738315.1 Gammaproteobacteria bacterium | reverse complement strand
GGCCGACCCATTCGCCGACATTGCCCGCTGTCTTGGCCAGGTTATCACTCTGCAGGTCGAGCGCATTCTGCACATCAGTGTTGACAGCCTGCTGGGCGTTGACCGCTGCCACCGCCGTCTGGACCGATTCGGCCTGTTTCGTTTGCGCGGTTTCCAGCTGTGCGACGCGATCGATGAGCGCCTGGATCTGCGCGCGCATGGCGGCCACGTCTTCGGCCGTTGCGGCCGGAGCCGCAGTGGTTTTCACGGCGGGTTTCGCTGCCAGCGCGGCATTGGCGCTGAGCAGCATGCACGCTGCCACGATGGCCGTGCGCGTAAGTGACTGAGTCATCTTGAGTCCCTCGAATTTGTTAGTCATGTAAGGTTCGGGATTACGGCCTGAAGAGCTTCTGCGCCTTCACGTCGGCACGGCTCTTCGCGAGGTCCGCCTTCGGCTGCGGCACCAGGCCGCGTTCGGCCAGGTAGCCTTCCGCGCCCAGGGCCTTGTCGCTCAGGTACTCGTCGACAAATTCGTTCATGCCCGGGATAACCTTCATGTGCGCCTTCTTGACGTAGAAGAACAGCGGGCGCGAGGCCGGATAGGTGTTATTTGAGATGGTTTCGAACGTCGGCATATAGCCCTCGATCTTGACCGCTTCGATCTGCGCCTGGTTTTCTTCCAGGAAGCTGTAGCCGAAGATGCCGAGAGCAGTCGGATTCGCCTCGATTTTCTGCACGATCAGATTGTCGTTCTCACCGGCTTCGATGAAAGCGCCGTCGTCACGGATGGTGTGACAGACACGCTTGAAGCGGCGCTCGTCCTGGCTGCGCAGCGTGTTGATCCAGGGGTAGCTGCGGCAACCGTTTTCCATGTAGAGCTCATGGAAGGAGTCGCGCGTGCCGGAGGTCGGCGGCGGACCTAACACTTCGATCCGGGTCTTCGGCAGCGACTTGTCGATGTCGCTCCACAGCCGGTAGGGATTCGGGATCATCGAGGTGGGGTTGCTCGGATCCGGAATCTGCTTGGCGAGCGCGAGGTAGACCTGCTTGCGCGTCAATGCCATTGGCTTGGCTTTCTTGGAATGCGCAATCGTCAGGCCGTCGAAGCCGATCTTGACTTCGATGATGTCGGTGACGCCGGCCTTGCTGCAGGACTCGAACTCAGCCAGATTCATGCGGCGCGACGCATTCACGATGTCGGGGTACTGCGGACCTACCCCCATGCAGAACAGCTTGACGCCACCGCCGGTGCCGGTGCTCTCAACCTTGGGGGTCTTGAACTTGCCCTGGCGGCCGAACTGCTCGGCGACCGTGGTCGTGAAGGGGTAAACCGTCGAAGAGCCGACGATGCTGATGGTGTCGCGCGCTGCCTGGGCGTTCGCGGCGTTGGCAGCGGCCAGAACCAGGACTGATGTGGCGACGCGGATGATCTGCTTGAGCACGTTGATAACCTCCTGAAGTGACGCAGCGCACTCTATTGCGGTTGTGTTGCAGAGATATTTCAGCGGTGGCGATTAAAAGGGCTTGCGCCGTCACGTGGCGCGCCCTATAAACGCGCACCCTACTGAGCCCGGGCGCAACGGCATCTAGATGAGTCAAATCCCAAGCAGCAAGACCCTGGAACTGACCCTGGACCTGATGGCCCGCAATTCGGTCACCCCCGAAGACAGCGGCTGCCAGAACGTCATGATGGAGCGCCTGCGCTCCTGCGGATTCGACGTCGAAGCCTTGCGTTATGGCAATGTCGATAACTTCTGGGCCAAACACGGCAACGGCAAGGGCCCGGTCCTGTGTTTCGCGGGACACACCGACGTGGTCCCAACCGGGCCTCTTGAGGAATGGCAGAGCAACCCGTTTGTCCCGACCATCCGTGACGGTCTGCTTTTTGGCCGCGGCGCCGCCGACATGAAAAGCGGCCTGGCTGCGATGATCACGGCCACCGAGGAATTCCTGCGCCGTCACCCGAAGCACAAGGGCACGATCGCCTATCTGATCACCAGCGACGAGGAAGGCCCTTCGGTTGACGGCACCAAGAAAGTCGTCGAGACCCTGGTCGGGCGCAAGGAAAAGATCGACTGGTGCGTGGTCGGCGAACCATCCAGCGAGAAACAGCTCGGCGACACCATCAAGATCGGTCGCCGCGGTTCTGTTTCAGGCCGCCTAACCGTGCACGGTGTGCAGGGCCATGTGGCCTATCCACACCTCGCCGAAAATCCAGTGCACACGCTGGCGCCGGCGCTCGCCGAGCTGACCAGCCGGGTCTGGGACCAGGGCAATGAACACTTCCAGCCCACCACCTTCCAGATTTCCAACCTGAATGCCGGCACCGGTGCGCCGAATGTCATCCCGGGTGAACTGAAGGCGCGTTTCAACCTGCGGTTCGGGCCCGTGCAGACCATCCAGGGATTGCGCGAAACCGTCGAAGGCATCCTCACCAGGCACAAGGTGCGCTTCACGATCGAGTGGTATGTCTCGGGCGAGCCCTTCTATACGCCGCCTGGGGCGCTGTCAGCCGCCGCGGTCGGCGCGATCCAGGACATCACGGGCGTGACGCCCAAACTTTCCACCGGCGGCGGAACCTCCGACGGACGTTTCATCGCGCCGCTGGGCGCGCAGGTCGTGGAACTGGGCGTCACCGGCACCACGCTGCACAAGGTCAACGAAAACATCCGTGTCGAGGAAATCGACAAGCTGCACGCCATCTACCTGCGACTGCTGGAACGATTGTTAGCCTGACCGGGCTTCAGAACACGCGCATTCCGACCCACCAGGCAACGGCCGCGATGAAGGCCGAACTCGGGATGGTCAGCACCCAGGCGACGGCAATGTCGCCGAATACGCCCCAGCGGACGCCGTTAGGTCGCGTTGCCGAACCCACGCCCAGAATCGCCCCGGTGATGGTGTGCGTGGTCGACACCGGAATTCCGAGCGACGTGGCCGTAAACAGTGTGACCGCGCCACCCGTCTCGGCGGCAAAGCCCCCGACCGGGCGCAGCTTGGTGATGCGTTGGCCCATGGTCTTCACGATGCGCCAGCCGCCGAACAAGGTCCCGAAGGCGATCGTCACATAACAGGCGATCACCACCCAGTGCGGCAACGTGTCCCGCGTGGTCAGGCCAGCCGCAATCAGCAGCAGCCAGATAATGCCCATGGTTTTCTGCGCATCGTTGCTGCCGTGGCCGATGCTGTAGGCCGCGCAGGACACCAGTTGCATGCGGCGGAACCAGCGATCCACCGTGCTCGGCGTCAGGCGTCGACACGACCAGGCGGTCAGCAGCATGACCAACGCGCCCAGCGTGAAGCCAATGAAGGGCGACAGCACAATGAACAACGCGGTCTTCGAAATACCGGCGCCAATCAATGGCGCGGTTCCCGCCTTGGCGACAGTCGCACCGATCATGCCGCCGATCAGCGCATGCGAGGAACTGGAGGGAATGCCGTAAAACCAGGTGATCAGGTTCCAGCTGAAAGCGCCTGCCAGCGCGCCGAATATGACGTATTGGTCGACCACGTCGGGCATGACAATGCCTTTGCCGACCGTCGCCGCTACTTTGAGCTCAAAAATCAGGTAGGCCACGAAATTGAAGAATGCTGCGAACGCAACCGCCTGCAAAGGTTTCAATACGCCGGTGGAGACCACGGTGGCGATGGAATTGGCTGCGTCATGAAAACCATTCATGAAATCGAAGGCCAGCGCCAGCACGATCAGCGCCACCAGGACTGTCGTCGTGATGCCGAGATCCATCAGGAATTCTCGAGCACCAGGCTCTCGATGACGTTAGCAACGTCCTGGCATTTGTCAGTCGCCGCCTCCAGCAGCTCGTAGACCGCCTTGAGTTTGATCAATTGACGCGTGTCGGATTCGTCACGGAACAGCGATGAAATCGCGGCGCGCATGATGCGATCGGCGTCCGACTCGAGCGAGTCGATCTGCTGGCAAATGGTCAGGATTTCCGGCGCGCGATCCAGATCGCTCAGCAATCCAACCGCTACCTGCAACTTCTCGCAGCACTGGCTCAGGCACTCGGCCAGTCGCTGCGCCTCGGGCGTCAGCTTCTGAATGTCATAGAGCGCAAAAGACTCCGCCGTGTCCTGGATCAGATCCAGGATGTCATCCAGGCGGGAAATCAGACGATGAATGACATCCCGATCGAAGGGCGTGATGAAAGTGGTGTGCACAAGCGCGACGCAATCGTGCGTGATGCGGTCAGCCCGGTGTTCCAGGTCCTGGATGCGTTCGATCTGTTTGCTACGCTCGATGGAATCGCTGTGGGACGCCAGCAACTTTACAACTGCCGCGCCACCTTGCTTGATCAACTCGACGTGATCATTGAAAAATGCGTAAAAGCGCTTTTCCTGCGGCATCAGCCGCGAGATGAATTTCATGCTTGGCCCCCCTGCCCGATCAGGCGGAGGGAATTGTAGTTAGTGCCTGCGCTGCTGGCGAGCGTTTGCGTAAATACCGACTGCTGTCAGCCCGATCACTGCGATCAGTACCCAGACCGGCATCGACAAGCCGAGGAACTGCCAGTCGATTTTGGCGCATTCGCCACCGCCGGTCAGGACCTTGCGGACGACTTGCATCAGCGGGAACACTTCCAGCATGAAATCGAGCGTCGCACCACAGGAAGGGACCGAGCCGGGCGGCAGGCTCTGGATATAGACATGGCGGGCCGACACATAGCCCGGGAACAGCGCCACCAGGAAGATCAGCGCCGAGTAAACACGGGCCCCGGACAGCGTGACCGGGTTATGGGTCGCCGCCACCAGGAACACCAGCCCCAGGGCGGCCACGCCGACCCGCTGGAACATGCACAGCGGACAGGGCTCGATGTGCATGACCTTTTCGACGAACAAAGCGAAGGCCAGCATCAGCACGCAGGCGACAAAACCCAGCAGGTTGACCAGACGGCGGTTGGCCAGCAAATTCACCACAATGCTACCTCGCGCTCTTGCCTAACAACTCCGACTCGACATCCTCGAGGCGCGTGTGCCTGACATCCTTGCCATGCACCATGTAGATCACATATTCGCACAGGTTCTTGGCATGGTCACCGATACGTTCCAGCGCACGCGCAATCAGCAGCGCGTCGAGCGCACGGCGGATGGTGCGGGGGTCTTCCATCATGAAGGTGATGCACTGGCGTTGTATCGCCTCGTATTCCTCGTCCACGGCGCGATCCTGCTGCGCGATGTGCAGCGCCGCCGCAGCGTCCAGCCGGGCGTAAGCGTCGAGCGAGGCATGCAACATGTCCTGTACGACCCGCCCGAGGTGCTTGAGTTCACGATATTTGTCGGCCGGCCGCTCCTGCGCGGCGAGGCGCGAGCCTATGTAACCGATCTTCTCGCATTCGTCGCCGACCCGCTCCAGATCGGTGATCGACTTGATGACCGCCAGCACCACTCGCAGATCGCCGGCCGCCGGCGCGCGGGTCGCGAGAATGCGCTGGCATTCCTCGTCGATCGCCACTTCCATCGCGTTGACCTGGAAATCGTTGCGAGCGACCGACTCACCTAACGCGCTGTCGCCCTCTACCAGGGCTGTCACGGCCTGGCTGAGCTGCTGCTCGACGAACCCGCCCATGCTCAGAACCTGACTGCGCAAATGCTCCAGGTCCTCATTGAAGCGGCGGGAGATGTGTTGTCCGAGATTGGCAGTGTCCATATCTTTTTACCTTAGCAAGGTGCGGTGTTAATTGCCATGTGCGCCGGATAATCTTGTGACCGGGAAATGACAGGTAAAACAACTGCCTTGGCCGGGGTCGCTGCGAATGTCCAGGCGCGCGTCATGCTTATGCAGGGCATGCTTGACGATCGCGAGCCCGAGACCGGTGCCGCCGGTTTCACGATTGCGGCTGGCGTCCACCCTATAGAAGCTCTCTGTTAGGCGGGGGATGTGCTCGGGTGCGATTCCGGGGCCGTCGTCGGTCACGGAAAAGTGCCCGCCGTCGGCGTCAGTCCACCAGCGCAGCTGCATGGCACCGTCGCCGGGCGTGTACTTGGCGGCGTTTTCGATCAGGTTCCAGAATGCCGAATGCAGCATGGCGCGATCGCCCAGGATGCCCTGCGCACTGTCGACGCTCAGCTCTATGGTGGCCGGCCGTGTTGCCAGTTGTTTGGCGTCGCGCTGCAGTTGTTGTAGCAGTTCCGGCACGTCCACCGGCGCGCCCTGGATTTCCGCCTCGCTGGCATCCAGCTTGGCCAGCGACAGCAGGTCATCCAGCAACGCCCGCATGCGGTCCGACTGCCGCCGCATCTCGCTCAGGGGGCCGCGCAGTGCGACCGACATGTCGGGATCCGTGTCCAGTGTCTCGAGATAACCGGCGATGACCGTGAGTGGAGTGCGCAACTCATGCGACGCATTGGCGACGAAATCCCGCCGCACGGTTGCGAGCTGCTGGGTCTCTGTGACATCGCGCGCCAGCAGCAGCTGGCGCCCCTCGCCAAATGGCACCAGTCGCAGCAACAACCAACGTTCGCGGTCGCGTTCCATGCGCACGATCAGCGACCGGTCGCCAGTGGCCCTGACCAGGAATTCCTGGATCTCCGGCTGGCGCAGCAGATTGTCGATGCGGATTCCCTGATCGCGACCGCGCCTCAGGCCTAACAAGGAATTTGCGGGCTCATTGAACCAGAGTATTTCCCGCGCCGAGTTCAATACCACGACACCATCCGGCAGCGCCGAGGTCGATTCGCGCAGTTCGCGCAGCACCGCGAGCATGCGCGCCTTGTGGAAGCGCTTGCGACGATGCAGGCGCACGATCGCAGCGCCCACTTCCGACCAGAGGCCGAAAGTCTCGGGCGGATTGGCGGTACGGCGATGGCGCAGCCAGAACGCGAGCCGAAAAAGCTCGATCCATTGCCAGGCGAGTGCCACCGCCATCGCCACCAGTATGCCGATGACGACCTGGCCTGACATCAGGCCCAGCAGCGCGCCGACCGCGGCAACGAACAGCAGTCGCGCGGCGATGAATGCCATCAACTTTCCGATCTCAAACATGCGCTGATGCTAATCCGTCTTGGCGGAAAAGCGGTAACCCGCGCCGCGCACGGTCTGCACCAGCCGATCCAGCGCCGGCGGCTCGAGCGCCTGGCGCAACCGCCGGATATGCACGTCGATGGTTCGTTCCTCCACATAGACGTCGCCGCCCCAGACCCGGTCCAGCAGCTGCGCGCGGGAAAACACCCGGTCCTGGTTGCGCATGAAGAATTCCAGCAGCCGGTATTCCGTCGGTCCTAACAAAATAGTCTGCCCGCCGCTGCTGACGCGATGCCCGACGGTATCCAGCACCAGGCCCTCGCATTCCAGCTGGTCCCCGGAAGCGCCCGCGGCCGAGCGCCGCAGTACCGCCTGGATGCGGGCCGCGAGTTCGCGCGGGCTGAAGGGCTTGGTGATGTAGTCATCGGCGCCGCCTTCCAGGCCGGACACCTTGTCGCCTTCGGCGGCGCGCGCTGTCACCATGATGATGGGCAGCTCGCGCGTGTCGGCGCCTTTCTTGAGTTCGCGCGCCAATTCGATGCCGCTCATATCAGGCAGCATCCAATCGAGCAGGATGAGGTCCGGGCGCTTGTTGGCGATTTCCACACGGGCGCTGCGGCAATCCGGCGCCTCGGCGACCTGGTATCCGGCGCGTTTGAGACCAAAGGCAATCAGCTCACGAACCGCGCGTTCGTCCTCCACTACCAGGATCAGCTTGTTTGCCATGGCCTCCACCGCTTCTTGACGCCGCGCAGGCTATTACAAAATTGTTACGGTCGCGTGACTACGTTGTTCCGCAAATAGACCGGCAGTGCCTCGGTCGGCGGCACCGCCAGCCCACTCTTATAGTCCTCTGCAGCCAGAACCGCGACCTCCCGCGCCCGGGGCAGCAACTGCTCCTGCCTCGCGTCCCAGCCGCCCGGCGCCAGGCCGAGCAGCGAAGGGTATGCCGCAAAGCCACGCCCGACTGCGATCGCCCTGGCATCGGGAGCCAGGGCCCAAACCACATTCTGCGGCGCCAGGACCTGCTCGACTCCCAGCAGCTGCGAACCGGATCGATACACCGCGTGATACACCTCGCCCATGCGCGCATCGGCGCAGCAGACCGCGAACCCGGCCGCCGGCGCCGCTGCAAACGCCTGCGCGGCCAGCGCCCGTAAATTAGACACCGGCAAGACCGGCAGGTTTGCCGAAAAGGCCAGGCCCTGTGTCACCGCCGCTGCCAGCCGAACGCCGGTGAAACTCCCCGGGCCGCGTCCGAACGCAATGGCATCCAGCTGCCCCAGCTTGAGTTGTGCGTCCGCGAGCAGCCGGTCAGCCATGCCGAGTATCAGGTTGGCATGATCGCGCGCGGTCTCCTGCAGCACCTCCTGCAGCGCGCCGTCGATCCACAAGGCCGCGGAGCAATTTTCGGTCGCAGTATCGAGCGCGAGAATCTTCATGCGGCATTGCTCATGCGACGCAGGAAACGGCTCGCTTCCGCGGGATCGCGGGTCACGGGCATCGGCGGCAGGCAACCGCGAAACACCCTGCCGTAGCCCTTGCCTAACAAGCGCGGGTCGCAGATCGCGACCACGCCGCGATCCTCTTCGCTGCGGATCAGCCGTCCGACGCCCTGCTTGAGTGCCAATGCCGCTTCCGGCAGCTGATAGTCGCCAAATGGATTGCCCCCGGTGCGCCGCAGGTACTCGCTGCGCGCCCGCACGATCGGATCGTCGGGCGAGGCAAACGGCAGCTTGTCGATGACCACCAGGCGCAGCGCATCGCCCTTGACGTCCACGCCCTCCCAGAAACTCGCCGTACCTAACAACACCGCGTTGCCCGCGGCGCGGAAATCCCGCAGGATCTGTTCGCGCGGCGCTTCGCCCTGCACCAGCAACGGCCCGGGCATGGCGCCGCACAGCCCGCCGCGCAGCAGGCCAGCAGCCTGCGCCAGCGCGCGATGGCTGGTAAACAGCAGGAATGCGCCGCCGCCGGCCGCACTGACCAGCGGCCACACTGCCTGCAACATCGCCGGCCCGAACTCCTGCGACCCGGGTTCCGGCATTTTCTCCGGCAGAAACAGCAGCGCCTGGGTTTCGAAATTGAACGGGCTTTCGATGCGCAGGGTCGCTGCGGCATCCAGTCCCAGGCGGCTGGCGAAATGCGAAAAATCATCGCCGACCGACAAGGTCGCGGACGCGAAGATCCAGGCACTCGGTCGTGCGCCCGTCATCGTGCGAAAACGCTCGGCGATGTCGAACGGCAACAGGCTGATAGTGAAGCCGCGCGCATGCATCTCGCTGGCCCGGGCGCCCGGCTCGAGCTCGTCGTCGGCCACGCGATCCGCCGTGCCAGCTAACAGCGCGGCGCGCTCGGCGCACAACTGCAAACCATTGTCGCGCCCGACGTTCGCTGCGCCCAAAGCCTGGGCCAGTCCCTGCAGCGCCGCCACCAGCGCGCGCGATGCCAGCGCAAACTCCCGCAGCTGCGGGTCGAGTTCCACCCGACCAGCGCCGCGTGGCAGCGCGCTGGCGAGCTCCGCGATGGCGTCTTCGACCGCGCGCAGCGCGGCCTGCAGGTCAGCGACCGGAATGGCGACGCGCAACAGCCCGGCGCGCGTATCCGCCAGCAGGTTCTCCAGCTGGCGGCTGGTGACGCTGGCGCCGAAGAACTGCATCGCCAGGTCCGGGATCTGGTGCGCCTCGTCCAGCACCACCACGTCCGCGCTGCCTAACAAATCCGCAAACCCCTCCTGCTTGAGCGCGAGATCCGCCAGCAGCAGGTGGTGGTTCACCACCACGACATCCGCTTCCTGCGCTCGGCGGCGCGCCGCCACCACGTGGCAATTGGCATACTGCCCGCAGCGCTGGCCCAGGCAATTGTCGCGGGTCGAGGTGATGTCGTGCCACAGGGCGCTGCTGTCCGACAGACCGGGCACCTCGGCGAGGTCGCCGCTGTCGGTCAGCTCGGCCCACTTTGCCAGCCGCTCCAGCGTGCCGTCAGCGCGCGTCAGGCCGGCGAGAGCCTGCTGCTGCCGCGTGTTATCAAAGCGCAGGCGGCACAGGTAATTGCTACGCCCTTTCAGCAGCGCCACCCGGGCCGGCATGCCTAACACAGCCGCGACCTGCGGCAGGTCGCGCGCGAACAGCTGATCCTGCAGCGCGCGCGTGCCGGTCGAAATCAAGACCCGCAACCCGCCCAGCAGCGCGGGCACCAGGTAAGCGAAAGTCTTGCCGGTGCCGGTGCCGGCCTCGACGATCAGCGGTTCGCGGTTCTGCATCGCTTCGTGCACACGCTGCGCCATGCGCGCCTGCGAAGGTCGCGCGACAAATCCTGGCATGGCACGGTGCAGCGGCCCATGCGCCGAGAAAACGCCCTTGATGTCCAGGTCGTGCGCCATGCGGCTAACGCCCCCGGCGCCGGTCGGAACGCGGTGCCTTCAGTTCGACGTGGCGTCGGCGCTGCGCGCCTGCCCCGGCGCTCGCAACACGTCGAGCCGCAGGTCCTTGAACGTTTCCTGATCGAGTTTCAGGCGCAGCTGCAGGTATGACCCCTGTTGCTGCTGCCGGCCGGCAGCGAAGTCGCGGTCTTCGAAGCCGCGGAAGTTGTAGCCTAACGATACCCAGACATTGCGCACCGGCGCGAAACCCACATCGAGACCGAACTGATTTTCGCTGACCCCGGCAGTGAAATTGCGGGTGCTGGCCAGGTGCAGCCCCGAATCGAAGCGCGCGCTGAGGTCGCGCCGCAGGTCGAACGCCAGCAGGGCACTGGTGCTGCCGAGGCGATCCGAGTCGTAAGTCGTGACCTGGCGCTTGAGGCCCAGTTGCAGGCCGATTTGAGTTTTGGAATTCCATTGCCAGTTGGCGTGCAGGTTATCGACCAGCCTCAGGGTCTCATAGTTTGACAGACCGCCCTCACGCACGTCGCGCCGCAAATCGAGGCGGTTCAACACGATCCAGCGCTTGCTGTCCGGACGGTAGGCCCAGGCGAAACGCAGGTCCGCCGAGCTGGAGTCTTCGCCCAGCAGCGCGTCACGCCGCTCGGTCTGGCCCGCAAACGACAGCGCATGCCCGCCCCGTTCGGCGCGATACCAGCCAGCCGTCGCCAGCCAGCGCTGCTCGGTGTCGGCGCTGCGACGCTCAATTCTCGACGCCAGGGTCCAGTCGTCGCGGTGAAACTGTGCGCCGGCGAAAACCGCCAGGAAATCATCCTGCAGCGAGCCAGAAGCGAGCGGCAGGCCGGGATTCTGCGGGGTCAACGCCGCGCCGCGCAGCGTATTGCTCTGCTCGAACCCGCCATCCAGCGACCATTCCGGCGTCAGTTGCCAGCCCTGGTTGAGGCCGAGGGTGCTCGCCACGCGCGGCCCGTATTCTGTTTGTGAGCGGGTTACCGAGCTAACAAGCTGGGTGCGATCGAACGGCTGGGTGCGCAGCCCGATGCGCGACATGTCGGTATCGAGCGCCGCACCACTGCCATGCTCCCACTCGGCAAACAGCGTGGTCGCGCGCGGCAGGTGGTAGTCGAGGCCGATCAGGCTGCGCGCCGGATAGTCGACGCTCGCATCATTGCCGGCGATCGCCGCCGACACCGTGCCGCGCAACGTGACCTTCCTGTCTAACAGGTCGATGCTGCCGGTGGCGCTGATGATGTTGGATCGCCGCGCGGCGCCACCTGGATCGTTGTCGTTAGCATGCTCGAGCCCGAGACCCACGGCCAGGCCCTCGAACTGATAGCGCACTTCGGCCTGCGCCAGCTGCCGCGAGGCCTCGGTATCGAGACTCTGCTGCAGGAACGACTGCGCCTGCAACGACCAGTTTTGCCGCCACTGCCAGCGCACATCGGCGCCGATCTTGCGCGAACCGCCCAGGCCCTCAAATTGCTGCCCGACGCC
Organism: Gammaproteobacteria bacterium; assembly: GCA_043738315.1. Lineage (GTDB taxonomy): Bacteria > Pseudomonadota > Gammaproteobacteria > Steroidobacterales > Steroidobacteraceae > UBA964. The sequence goes on along the minus strand of JAYUGT010000286.1, from coordinate 7,601 downwards.
AAAACCCGAGTCTTCCGAGCGCGCATAGACGCGCGCCTCGAGGCGCTCATCCACGTGACGCAGTTCCGTCAGCCAGGCGTTAGCCTGCGCGGCCCTGACAGGGTCGTCGGACTGGCTGTGCGCCAGCTCCGCGCGCCATTCCGTCGCGGCCGACAACTGCAGCTTCGCATCGAGCGCGACCAGGCGGCTGTCGCCTCTCAGGGATCCATCCTGCACCAGCGTCGCGCCAAGCTCGCGACGGCCATCGTCGCCGCGCACGGTGACACGCGCGCCCGCGCTGGTGGTCTCGGTGCCGTTGCCCGGTGTTTCGTATTCAACCACGATCGTCACCGGATTGAATTCGGCATCCCGCGACGGCACCGGCTCGCGGAACCGCAACGTGCCCGTGTCATAGTCGATGCGGTAATCCAGGAAGCGCGATAACTGGCGCGCGCTCAGCAGCTTCTCGGCGTTGAAGCGGTCGCGGATCTCCAGCCGCAGCTTGTCGCTGCCAACGACGATGGGTGCGCGCGACAGGCGATACGGGCCCGAGGTGCCGTCGCCGGCAATCTGGTCGCGCACCACGCCGAGATCGGTGCGTGCCGCGAACGCGCTGGCGGCGACGCGCTCGCCGCCAAAGTCCACCTTCAGCCCGGTCAGGCTGCGGTTGTAACGCGCCAGCTCGGTGACGGTAAATCCCGTGTCATAGTCACCGAACAGCGCCACAAACTGGCGCCGCTCGAGTTTCAGATACAGGCGTTTGCCGGACGCTGCCTCGTCGCGCGGCTCGGCGCCATCCCCATACAGCAGGTAATACTGGTTGGGATCGACGATGCCCTTGAGGCGCGCACGCGCCGCATCGCGATCACGCGCGGAATCGTACGCCATTGTTAGCAGGTAGTCGCCGCGAATCCGGCCCTTGGCAAAAAAAGCGACCCGGCCGTCGCTGCTCACGCCGTCGTCCGGCACACCCTCCAGGCCCTGCATGTTCGCCGCTACCGTGTTATGCGCCAGCGTTCCCGAGGCAATGCCGACGAGCACGAAGTCGCGGGCTGCGGGGGTCAGCCAGACGCGCAGTTCCTGGTCGCGGCGTTCGTTGAATCGCAAATGAAATACTGCGAAACCGGCCTGCGATGTCGGCTCGAGTTCCAGGCGCGCCAGTCCATCGGCGCCGACCTCAAACTGCGGCTCGCGCGCGCCGGCGGTCAGCAGCGGATTGGCGTCGAGCTGCTCGACCTCCCACCAGCTCCGATAGGGCGATTCCACGGAAAAGATGCCGCGCGTTCCGGGACGCGCCGGCTGGCCATAGGCGTCAAACAGCCGCAGCACGATCTGCGGCCGTTGCCGGCCGTCGGCTGACAATTCCGATTTTTCCGCCACCAGCTCGGCGCGTACCGCGCCGCCGCCGTAGTGCACGATGCGTTCGATCCTGCCGGTAACCGCGCCGGCCGGGTCGATCAGACTAGCGACCAGACGATTGTCGCCGTCGCGCAAATCGACGCCGCGCCAGCGGCTCAGGTGCAGGGTGTTCGCCGCATTGGTTTCCGTGCCTTCGAAATTCAGGCTCGACACCATCTCGCCATTGATACGCAGCTCGATGTGCGTGCCATAGGCATGCGCGATCGCGACCTTGATGCTCGCGATCGGCGGCACTGAGCCCGCAAGCGGCTGCAACATCAGGAACTCGGCCGGGAGTTTTTCGACATCGATCGCCGGTTCGACGGCTTTGCTGCTAACAGGCGCACCTGCCGCCGCCGCCGCAGGTGTCACGGCCACCCGCCATGCGCCGAGAGTCCCGGTGCTGACCGTGTCCTGCAACTTAGCCGCGTCCGGCGCACTGTCCGCGCCGCTGGCGCCCAGCGTGTTGATCGCAGGCGCGGTGCGTTGACCGCTCGCGCCGGCTGTGTCGTACATCACCACTGCGCGCACCGGGGCCGCAGCCGCAGTTTCGGTTGCCGTCGACACCTTGCGCTGCGTCAGCAGCGTGATCTCGCGAACCTCACCGGCGCGCAGATCGCCCAATGGCTGCAACCAGACACCCTGCGACAGCACTGCGTCGGCCTGTGCGGGCACCAGCGTGTCCGGCAACATGACCATCAGCCGCGCGTTGCGCACCGGCAGCCCGGAGGCCGTGACGCGCAACGTATGTTGATACTTTTGGTCAGCCATCGCCTCTGTCGCCAGATCGAGCGTCACCGAACCCACAGGTGCCGGCCGCTCGGCCAACGCGAAATTGACCTGCTGCATTTCGCCGGCGCGCAACTGTACGAAACGCGAGTAGTCGCGGCCGGCGTCGCGGACATTGCGGTCGCAGACCTTGAGCTGCAGCGATTCAGGAACCGTCGTGGTGTCCAGCTGCACGACATGCGAGCCCGGCGTCACATCCTCGAAGTGAAATCGCCCGCCGGCATCGGTTACTGCGTAACGACCATTTTCCAGGTAGATACGCACGTTAGCCTGGCCCTCGCCGGCCGGCAGCCCGCGCTCGCAGCCGCCACGTTGCACGCGGCCGAGGATGAATCCGCGGCTCGCGAAAAAGTCCTCACGCAAGCTGACACGGGCGCTCGCGACGTTAGACAACACATCGTTTGGAGCGCGCGCCCGGGCCGTGTTGATCATTTCACGCGCGCCCGCCGCCGGCACGATATCGACGACGTAGCGCACGGTCGCCGTCTGGCCGGGCGCTATCAGCGCCAGATCAAACCGCAGCGACCGGCCGTCGGCGGAGCGCACCGGGTCGGCAGTACGCTGGTTGTTCACGCGCACCGAGCCGTCGCGCAGGCGCATGCCCTGTGGCAACTGATCGTCGATGGCCACGTTGCGCGCCGTCGCGCGCGCATCGCCGTTGGTCACGCGCAGCTGGAACTCAACCGTGTCACCCAGTGCCGCAGCCGACAGATTGACGGTCTTGGCCAGCGTCAGTACGCCGCTGGCCGGATCGACCGGGACATCGAGCGCCGCGCCGGCCGGCGCGAGAACCGTAAACACGGCGCCGAAGGAACCGGGCTGAATCCGGAACGGTGCGCCCGGCAGGCTGACCAGGCTGGCAGGCGACGCCAGGCTGGGTGCCGCATAGCCGGCCGGCGGGTCGACGATGAGCTGGTAAGTGCCCGGGGCAACCAGCGGGAAGCGGAATGCGCCCGCGGGAAAGGTGTAACGCGTGCCGCCGCTGTCGGTCACGGCCAGTCCGGTGATCAGTTCCGCCGGATACGAACTTACGCCGTCGTCGCCGAGCACGACCGCCGGCAGGCCGGTGGCCGCAACCACCAGCCGCACGCGCGCGCCGTTCACGACTGCGCCGCTGGCCGAATCGAACACCAGGCCCGAAGGGTCGACCAGGCTGGAGGCCTGCGCGATGTCGGTGGCGTCGGTCGGATCCACGTAGGTCGCATCGATGACCGTGTCGCGCGGCAGGTCGAGCGCGCAATTGGCGCTCGCGCCACCGGCGCCTGCGACCAGGCGGCTCGGAATATAGCCGGCGAACACGCCGGTGTTAGGTCCGGTCTCGGTCAGTTGCAGGCGTTCGCTGTCGCCCGTGCCGCGCGCGGCCACCCGCAGCTCGACGACATCGAGCCGCGCACCATCGAGGTTCTTGTCGGTATCCGTGAGACGCACGAACACTGCATCGCCCGCGTGCACGAAGGGAGCATTGCCGAGTGGCACGCTCAGCGGATTCAGTCCGCCGACGCCCGCTACCTGCGGCGCCGGCAACGGCACGAATCCGCTGCCGGCCGCACATGCCGTCGGTCCGGCCGTGCTGTTAGCATCAATGGCCGAAAACCTGAGGATCTCAATGCTCGCCTTGGACGGTGCGGCCTGCACTGTGACGATTGCTTCACTCGAGGAGATTGAACGCGCAATGCCCGACAGCGCAAAATCCACCCGCGCGACGTTGCGGATCTGGACCCCGGGCGCAGTGGACTGCGCAAGCGACTCGGTCGCAGAACATAAGGCGAACAGCAGCAGAACAACGCCCACGCAGCAGTCGCGCAAGAACCTCGCAAACGACAACGAGGCGGGATAGTTGCCTATCCCGCCCCGTTGCAGTCTGTGAGCTGCGATGAGCTTGCGCACAGGTCTTCCCTGGCGCTGATGAGGTTTGTTAGACCCTTAGTTGATGGTCACCTGGAAGCGGACCAGGGCCGTGTTGGTCGGACCCGCGAACGGCAGCGCCGGCAGCGCCGCACCACTCACCTGCAGCGAATTACCCACGGTGATTACGCAGCCGTCGCCACCCGTATCCACGCCGCCGCTTTCAGCAGTACAGAAAGTATCGACACCGTTGATGGTGATGCGTACGTCCTTGGTATTGCCGCTATAGACGTTGGGCCGGAATGCCGTGTTCGCAGGCAGCGGATCCAGCAGCGTCACGCCGGTCGCATTCTGGGTGCCCGTGTTAGCCACGGTGACCGTGTACTCGACCACGGCGCCAGGAATCGCCTTGGGGTTGACCAGCAGGTTGAGCGGATCGCTGACCACCGCCGAGGCCTTGGTCACGGTCAGGCGCGCCGATTGCACGGCGTATTGATCGTCCGCCGAGTTCTTGCCGTCGCGCGCAACATCGCCGGCGCCCGCGCCGTCCGCAAATACGAAGTCGACGCCCGCGGTGTCGCCACCGGCGGTCTGTACGATCAGTGTGCCCGGGGTGTTGTTGACTGCGGCGCTCGCGGTCAGGCGCACGTTCGCGAACTGTCCATTAATGGTTGTAACCGGCACGTCGGCAACGACGAACACGATGATGTTGGCATCCGCCGCCAGCGTGTTGATGTTGTTGATATTAGCCGTCAGGTCGGCCGCTTCAAAGGTGCCGTTCGCGTTCGAATCGACAATCACGCGCAGATTGGCGACGTCGGTATTGTCGGTGTTGGTAAACAGGACACCGCCGGCATTGTTAGCACCTGCGAGCGCAAATGCGTGCGGGGCGTTACCCGTGTTAGACACCCGGAATCCCGTCACCTGGTTGGTCTGGCCCGGATTGACCACCGTCGCGGCACCCGACAATTCGGTGACCGTGAGGTCGATCTTGTCGTCGACCACGAATGCGGTATTGACGCCGTTGCCAACGCCCGCCGTGGTATTGCCGCCGGGTGACGACTCAATGGGCGTCTGGGCATTGCCGCCGACGCTGTAATTGATGGTCGCCTTATTGACGATCGACGTATTGGCGGGAGTGCCCAGCGCCAGGGCGGCCGGCTGCCATATGCCGATTGCGGCCAAAGCGGCCATTGCTAACAGACGTTTCATGAAAAAGCTCCTCCGGGTAAAAACAAACTCATCAAATCAGCGAACCAACCTGAGATAGCCGGCCGCAGCGCGTTCAACGCACCGTGGCGCGGAACGACGCTGCAGCCAGCTGGCCAGGACCGATCGAATTGCGGAATGCCCAGCGCACATGCGTGTACTCGTCAGCGCGAGCCGGGCGGGTCGTGCCGTCAGCCTCGGTCACGCGCAGCTGTTCGGGCGCGGCAAACTGCTTGCCGTCGAGCGAATAGCTGATGTCGGCGCCCGCGCCCCGAACCGAATCGACGACCAGCGTCATGTGCTCAGGCACCGGGTTGTCGATGAACACCTTGTCGGCCGCGGCGGCGCACACATTGGTCGCGCTCAACGTCCAGATCACCTGCGTACCGGGGACCACTTTCGCAGCGGGTACTCGACGCACGGCCTGCTGGCCTTTGTCATCGCTGTACGCCTCTTCCGTCTCCGCCACGCTCTTGAGTTCAATGCAGCCGGCCTTGGGCGCCGGGCGCGTTGCGGCGACCGCGGGATTCGCCGCCAGCAGCGGGCCCTCCGCAAGTGCCGTGGCACTGCCCAGTGCTAACAAGATCAAACCCGTTGTTAATGCATACCCCTTTTTCATACATGCTCCCTTTAATTGATCAACACGGAAAATCGAATGGTTTGCGGGCCGGCGGCCTGGGTCAGGTTGCCGAGGTTGACGGTGACGCGCGCGGGCGTGGTCAGGAACTGGCCCGCATCGGCGTCCGTTGCATCGGTCATCGCAGTGCCATTGAGGCGCAGGCTCGCCGGTACGTACGTGGTGTTAACCGGAATCGCGTCGCTGAATACCGAGGCCGTGGCGGCGCCGCTGCCGGTGGCGGTCACGATGACCTGGTAGGCAATGGTCGCGCCCGGCAACGGACGCGAACCGCCGAAGGTGTCGGTCACGACCGCGGTTTTGTTAGCTGTCACACTGATGTCCGACACGAGGTAGGTGCCAACGGCAAATGATTGCGCGCCGGTAATGCCGACGACCGCGTCCGTGCTGCCCGTGCCCTGGCCGGCGAAGACCGTGCCGGGACTTCCGGTGCCGGTCAGGGACTGGGCGGTCAGACGCGTGAAACCGCGGGCGCCGTTGGCCAGTGGGGTACCGATGTTATTCAGAACCAGCAGTCTGACAAAGGCATCGGGCGCCAGCGTCGGATCGTTGGTGCCTGCAGCGTAAGGCGTGTCGCCAGGCGAAACGACGCCGTTGCCATCGTTGTCGAAATAAATCGCGGGCGATGAAGGCGTCGGATCAAAGTCGTCGCCCGGCAGCACGCTGTTGAGCACCAGCCGGAAAGTCTCCGAGCCGTTGCCGGTATTGGTTACGCGGACCACGACAACCTGGTTGGTCGCGCCCGGCACCACGGGAACATCGCCGCTCTGCAGCGTCGCAATGACATCCAGGATTTCGTTGACGGTCAAGCTGACGGTGTTCGAATTCGCGGTCGCGGACGTGCCGCCAACCGTGTAATTCACCTGCGCGGTGTTCTGGATCTGGGCGCCGGCCAGGGCGCCAATGGCATGGGCGGCGGGCGCCATGCCGATGGCAGCCAGCAAAAAGCCGAGTCGTAAATGCGGTTTCATTCCAAACGGTGTCCGTGCAGTTCTCGCCCATTGGCGAGTGGCGGCAGTCTAGGAATTCCGTTTGGCCGGCCTTGTGACCATAATCACAGCCCATAAGGGATAACCTTAGCGATTGGACATAACGGGCAAGCACTTGCCGCAAGCGCGGTGCCTGTCACACTTTGTAAAGGGGGCGAGCCCTCAAGAAAGGACCGAAGATGCCGAAGCGACCCCACGCTAAGTCAAAACGATCGACGATCGGGACGCCGCAAGCCGATGGTTTTGCCGCCCCCGGCGCCGGCGACAGCCAGCCGGAGCTCAGGCAAGAGGAGGCCCAGGCGGCGTCGGAGGAAATTCTTGGCGCCAACCCGCTGATCGGCTTTGATCGCGCCGAAATCGTCGATGCCGCGCAGCGCGCACTGCGCATGCTGCTGTCGCGACCGCAGGTGATTGTCGAGGAAAACCTCGCCCTCGGTCGAGAATTGTTAGCCGTATTGCAGGGCGGATCCGGCTTGGCTCCGGACCCGAAAGACCGGCGTTTCAGCCACGAAATCTGGCAGAAAAGCGGCTATTTCAAGCGCCTGATGCAGGCCTTCCTGGCGTGGCGCGGTTCGCTGGAACGCATCATCGAGCGCGCCGATGCCAGCGATGACGACCGCGGAAAGGCAAAGTTCATATTGCAGCTCGTGACCGAGGCCTTTGCGCCGACCAATTTTCTGTTAGGTAATCCGGGCGCCATTCAGCGCGCGACCGAGACCAGGGGCAAGAGCCTGCTGTACGGCGCGCAAAACATG
>JAYUGT010000285.1:0-7588 GCA_043738315.1 Gammaproteobacteria bacterium | reverse complement strand
GGTCGTACGCGAGTGGATAGTTGCGGCGCGCGTCGCCGAGCGTCCACGATGCGATCTGCGCGGCCTTGCTGACATCGATGACCGCGACTTCCGCGCTGCCCGGCACGTTCACCAGCACTTGCTGCCCATCGCGGATCGCTTCAAATCCTTCGGGGTGGTTATGCAGCGGGATGTCAGGAAGGCGCCTGCGCGTGGCGGGGTCGATGATCGCCAGTGCGCCGCCGCCGTAACCCACGATGACACGCGCCGGTTTGTTGGTCGTGCGCACGTTATCGGCGTCGTCGCCGAGTTGTATGACGCCGCGCGCCGTCAGGGCGTCGCCGCCGAAGATCCGCAGCGATCCGTCGCTGCCGTTGGCGACGAACAACTCGTCGGTGCTGTCCGAAAAACCCACGCCCTGCGGCTTGCTCAATCCCACCAGCCTTTGCAGCACGCGCCGGCGACGCAGGTCAACGACGCCGACACTGTCATTGCCCAATTCCGCGACAAACAACCGCTGACGGCGGAGATCGACAGCCAGGTGATCGATGCGGCCTTGCACCTCTCCCAGCGCAATGGTTGTTTCCAGCACCAGCGGTGCAGGTTCCTGCGCGTGGTTCACCGCGGCAAGTAACGCGCCGACGATAGCCGCGCAGGACCAGCGACGGGCTGTCACGCAGGGCGTTCCATGGCGGCGGCTATCACTCCATGACTCTACACGAGACCGGCCAACGACATCTGCAGCGCGCCCGGAGTTGTTGTCCCGGGCGCGCTCGCTTAGTCTTCCGTGAGATGTGTCCGTATATCGAGTCCATCCAATTGCCGCAGTGTGCGTGCATCGCAGTGCCGGCGGCCGATCCTATTGCCTGCTAGCGCGTCACGGCGGCGGATGCTAACGGCGGGCTGGTACGCCGTCGCCGTGCTGTGGCTGGCCTATATCTGTTCGTTCGTGGATCGGCAGGTGCTGGCCCTGCTGGTCGATCCGATCCGTGCTTCGCTGTCCATCGGCGATACGCAGTTTTCCCTGCTGCAGGGGCTCGCATTCGGACTTTTCTATGCGCTCATGGGCTTGCCGTGCGGCGCGCTGGTGGATCGCTTCGACCGCCGCCGCGTCATTGCCGGGGGCATTGCCCTCTGGTCGGTTGCCACGGTGTCGTGCGGATTTGCCGGCGGCTTCTGGTCGCTGTTCGCGGCACGCATGCTGGTCGGCATCGGCGAGGCGACGCTGTCGCCGGGCGCATTGTCCCTGCTGTCGGATGCATTCGTGCCGGAAAAACGCGTGCTGCCGATGAGTATCTACGTGTCCGCGGGTTCGTTTGGCGGCGGGCTCGCCATGGTCGCCGGGGGCGCCGCCATGACGTATGTCGCCAACCATCCCATCGCGCTGCCGGGAGGCATGAATCTCGACGGCTGGCGCGCCGCGTTCGTGTTAGTCGGCTTGCCGGGCCTGGCGATTGCGGCCCTGATGCTGACGATTCGTGAACCAGCGCGCGCCCGGATGGCAGTTGTCGCCGCCGCAAAACCTGGCTGGCAGACGGCCTGGGTTTTCATGCGCGCACGCCGCGGTTTTTTTCTGCGGCACTTCGGGGGCTTCGTACTTTTCTCCTGGCTCGCCTATTCAATTCTTTCCTGGGCGCCGGCGTTCTTCATTCGCGTGCATGGCTGGACGCTCGCCGAGACCGGCCTGCGCGTCGGCCTGGCGTTTCTGATCCTGGGACCGCTCGGTGCGGTGTCAGGCGGTGTGTTCGCGACCCGGGTACGCAAGTCGAGGACCGATGGCAATTTATGGTCAGCCGCGGTCGGGGTCGCGGCCATCGTCGTGCCGAGCGTGGCGGCGCCGCTTGCCGGCAACCCGTACCTGTCGCTGGCGCTTTTCGGCCTGGCATTGTTCTTCTCGGCATTTCCGTCCGGCGCCTCGGCGACCGCCATCAGCGAGCTGACGCCCGGTCACCTGCGTGGCACGGTCGCCGCCGTGTACTACCTGTTAATGACTGTCGTGGGCCTGACCCTCGGACCGCTGTCGGTGGCTGCGCTGACCGACTACTTTTTCGTGGATCCGAAGCGGGTGGGGGACTCGATGGCGCTGGTGGCGGCGGTCATCTCACCGCTGGCCGCGTTGCTGGTCGCCAGCGGGCTCCCGGCGTTCCGCATGGGCTATGCAGCGAACGACCCATGGGCTCCGGGAGCAGCGCCTTCTGTAGCAACAATGCCGTAAATGTCAACGTTTGTTGTGTGAATACAACGACTGCGCTTGATGACTTGCCGCAGTGCAATCAAGTGGTTAGAGTCGCGCCTTCGGTAGCGGCGGCGGCTTGTCCGCCCTGCCCAACAATCAACACAAAGACTTTGGAGATCGCTATGAATCGGACCTCTCGGTATGTAATTGCCGTAACGGCAGCCTTGTTCCAGGTCATTGCGGCGCCCGCCAAGGCAGAGGACGAAAACGCCCTGCAGGAAATCATCGTCACCGCGCAGAAGCGCGAGACCTCGCTGCAGGATGTGCCGTTCTCGGTGGCCGCCCCCAGCCAGGAACAAATGCGCCGCGCGAACGTCAACGGCATCGTCGATCTCGCGCGCAACGTAGCGAGCCTGAGCATCGCGGATCTTGGCCCGGGCCAGAGCCAGATCGCCATGCGCGGCATCAGCGCCGGCCAGGTCATTCGCGATCAGCCCGGCGTCAAGGAGCAGGTCGGCATCTATCTCGACGAGTCGCCGATTTCCGTCGCGCTGTTTACGCCGGATCTGGAGCTCTATGACCTGCAGCGTTTTGAGGTGCTGCGCGGTCCGCAGGGCACGCTGTTCGGCTCCGGTTCGTTGTCGGGCACGCTGCGCTACATCACGCAGCAGCCGAAGCTCGGCAAGTTCGAAGGCTCGGCCGAGATCGGCCTGAGCAGCGTCACCGACGGTGACACCGGCGGCGCCGTGCGCGGCATGATCAACGCGCCAATCGGCGAGACCGCCGCGTTGCGGGTGGCCGCTTATTACAACCGCCTGCCCGGGTTCATCGATGCGATCCAGCCGAGTGGCGCGATCAAGAAGGACGTCAACCAGGGTGACCGCACCGGTGCGCGCGTCTCCATGTTGTTCGCACCTAACGAAAACCTGAAAATTACGCCGCGCATCGTCTACCAGAAACTGGAAACCGACGGTTATCCGCGCGTCGATCTTTTCAATATCCTGGCCAATCCCTTCACCACCACGCAGCCGCGCGTGACCATCGGCGATCTGCAGCAATACACGCAGCAGCGTGAAGGCATCACCGATGATTTCAAGCTCGCCGATGTCAAGGTTGAATACAACTATGGCGCGGCCACGCTGACTTCGGTGACTTCGTACACCGACCGCAAGGTCGTGGTATTGCGCGATGCGACGCAGCTGACCGGCAGCGTCACCTTCGACGTCGGCGGCACGGCTGCCGAAGTGCGCATCAGCTCGCCGCTGTTCGACTCCACCAAGCTCAAGGTGTTCAGCCAGGAGCTGCGCCTGACATCGAACGGCGATGAGCCTCTGCAGTGGGTCGCGGGCGTGTTCTACCAGGACGTCGACCGCAAGTACGGCCAGAACCTGCCGACGCCAGGTTACGATGCGATCACGCAGCGTCTGTTCAACGTCGTCAGCTCGCAGCTCAATGCGCCGGCTAACACGCCGTTCTATTCCAATCTCTTTTACAAGCTGAAGCAGTATGCGGCGTTCGGCGAAGCCACCTATCGCTTCACCGACGCCTGGCGCGTCACCGGCGGCCTGCGTTACTACAAGTTCGACGAGGACCGGGTGCTCAACTTCGGCGGCTTCTTTGCCGATCCGACGCCGCCGGGCGGTGTGCCGGCGACCACCAAGTCGGACGGCCTCTCGCCCCGCGTGATTCTGAGCTACAAATTGAACGAGAACGCGCAGTTCAACCTGCAGGCCGCGCGCGGCTTCCGCCTCGGCGGCATCAACGACCCAATCAACCTGCCCTTGTGCTCGGCGCAGGATCGCATCACCTTCGGCGGTGTCGGCAATTGGGATGATGAAACCAATCGCAGCATCGAACTCGGCGCCAAGCTGCGCAGCGCCGACCGTCGCATCACCTTCAACGTCGCGGGCTTTTACAACCAGCTGCGCGACCTGCAGGCCACGGTGACGGCCGGCACCTGCTCGTCTCGTATCATCTACAACGTGCCGAAGGCGCACAGCACCGGCGTCGAAGCCGAGTTGTTTGCGCGCGCCAACGACAACTGGGATTTCGGTCTGTCCGCCACCTGGACCCAGGCCGAACTCGACTCATCGGTCGAATCGGTCGCCGCGAATGGCACGCGCACGGTGATCGGTGGCCTGAAGGATGGCACGCGCCTGCCAACGGCGCCGAAATTCTCTGCGGTTGCGAGCGTGGGCTTCAACATGCCGCTGGCGTCGGAACGCGAGTTCTTCGCCAATGCCACCTGGCAGCATGTGGGTTCCTCGATTGCGCAGTTTGAAAACACGCAGACGAATTTCGGCCAGATCGGTGGCGGAGTCCCGGGCGCTGCGCGCCTGATTGGTTTCGGTGCGCCGCCGGCTAACACGGTATTCCAGTTCAATCCGGAACTGCCGGCCTATAACATCGGTAACCTGCGCTTCGGCATCCGCAACGACCGCTGGGAGTTCGCGGGCTACGTCAGCAACGTCGGCGACGAGCGCGCGCGCCTGGCGCTCGATTACGAGCGCGGCCGCAGCGCCCGTGTCGGCTACCTGACCAACCCGCCACGCACCTATGGCGTGACCGTGCGCTGGAATTTCTAACAAGCGCGATGCGCGATGGAACAGGGGCGGGCTGGGAAATCCAGCCCGCCCTTTTTTTTTGCGCAGCGGACGTGACTGGCGCGGTCGTGCGGTTGCGCGCGGCCTGAGCTTTGGCGCAGTATCGGCACGATGACTGAAGTTCCGTCAGGATCGCGCCGGCGCGACCGCAACCGTGTGCCCCGCAACCCTGGCGCGACGCTCGCGCCCCTGCCGCGCCTCACCAATCCCTGGCCGCCACTGGAAGTTCTGAGCGCCGAGCAGCTGGAGCGCATCCTGGGCGCGGCTTATCGGGTACTGGAAGAGACCGGGATTGAAATTCGCAGCACTGCGGCACTGGAAGTGTTCCGCCGCGGTGGCGCGCTGGTCGACGAATCTACGCAAATCGTGCGCCTGGGGCGCGAGGTGGTCGAGGCCCATCTCGCGCATGCGCCGGATCAATTCGTCCTGCATGCGCGCAACCCAGACCGCCATTTGCAGGTCGGCGGCAAGGTCGTGAATTTCGGGCCGGTCAACGGCGCACCTAACATCAGCGATGCCGAGCATGGCCGCCGCTACGGCGACCTGCAGGGCTTCCGCGATATCCTGCGACTGACGCATGCGCTCGGCATCCTGCATTGGCAGGGCGGCATCGTGGTCGAGCCGGTCGACATCCCAGTGCCAATACGCCACCTGGCTGCGTACCAGGCGCATATCGAATGCGCGGACATCGTCTGGGCGGCGCGCGGCGTCGGCGGCCTGCAGGCCGAGGATGCGATTGCAATGTCGGCCATCGAGCACGGCTGCAGTGTCGAGGAACTCGCCTTGCGGCCCACGCTGATGACCGTGACTAACGTCAATTCGCCGCGCCGAGTGGATGAAGAGATTCTCGATAACATCATGGTGATGGCGCGCCACGGCCAGTGCGTGGTGATTACCCCGTTCACGCTGATGGGTGCGATGGCGCCGATTACGTTAGCCGGCGCGCTGGTACAGCAGACGGCCGAGGCGTTGGCGGTCATCGTGCTGTGCCAGGTGATGCGGCCCGGCACACCGTGCGTGCTCGGCAGTTTCACGTCTAACGTCGACATGCGCACCGGATCGCCGGCCTTCGGGACTCCCGAGTACGTGCAGGCGGTGATCGCCAGCGCGCAAATTGGCCGGCGCCTCAAGATCCCGGTGCGCACCAGCGCGGTCAACGCATCGCCCGTGGTCGACGCGCAATCGACCTACGAAACGGCGTTTTCGCTGCAGGCGGCAATCCTGAGTCACAGCCACCTGATCAATCACGCCGCCGGATGGCTCGAAGGCGGCCTGTCGGCGTCGCTGGAGAAAATCGTCGTCGACGCCGAGCTGCTGCGCAACTGGGCCGAGATCCTGAAGCCGGTAAACTTCAGCGACGATGATCTGGCGGTCGATGCGATCGCGGAAGTTCCCGTGGGCGGGCATTTCTTCGGCAGCGCGCACACGCTGGCGCGCTACCAAACGGCGTTTTATCGCCCGCTGCTGTCGGACTGGAGCAACTACGAAAACTGGCAGGATGCTGGTGCGCTGAATGCGACCCAGCGCGCCACCGGCATCTGGAAAAAGTTGTTAGCCGAGTATGTGCCGCCGCCGCTCGATCCTGCGATCAAGGAGGCAATCGACGCGTTTGTGGCGCGCCGGACTCGTGAGCTGGGCGTGGCGTGATGGAGTGGCTGATGAACGCCCGCATGTATGCGGTGACGCCCGAGGTCGAGGCCGCGTGGCGCGAACTGCTGCAGCACATCGCGGACGATGCCGGCATGCGCCTGAGTTATTTTTCCTATCCCGCGCCGCAGCCGCTCGAGCAACTCTGGACGCGTCCGGACCTCGGCGCGGTCTTCATGTGCGGCTTTCCGATCGCGACGCGACTCGCGCCGGTGATGCCGATTGCGGCGCCGATTCCGCGCGCCGCCTGGGCCGCAGGCCGCGCCGGCTATCGCAGCGACCTGATCGTGCATCGCGACGCGGCTTTCAAGACAATTGAAGATACCTTCGGCGGTCGCGCCGGATTCACGGTCGCGCACTCGCATTCCGGCTTCAATGCCTTTCGGCATCATCTGCTGCGCTACCGGACGCCCGCGCGGCCGCGGCTGTACCGCGAGATGCAGGGCGACCTCATCACCGCGCGCCGGGTGCTCGACAGTGTGCGCGAGCGGCGCATCGATATCGGTCCGCTGGATTCCTACTGGCATGCCTTGATCGCAAAACACGCACCCGCGCTGACGCAGGATATTCGGGTGCTGGAGGCCACCGACACCGCGCCGTTGCCGGCCTTCGTTGCATCTGACCAGGCGCCGGCTGCGATGACAGCGGCGCTGCGGGCCGCGTTTGTGAATGCCCGCGCGCGGCCCTGGTTTGCGAGTCTCGCCGATGTGTTGCTGCTGGATGGCTTTGCGAGCGTGGACGCCGCGTCGTACGCGCCACTGCTCGCCTGGGATCGGGAGGCCTTGCAGGCCGGCTACGCTCAGCCGGCCTGAGTCGATGGTACCCGGCCTTGTGGATGCACAGGTCGATCGTGGGCGCGAAACAGAAAACGCCGCGCCACGTCGATATAACTTTGATAGACGAGCCCGCCATTGTCCGCGAGCAGTTGTTCGCGCGTGCGGCGATACAGCGCGTTCAGGCGGTACCAGGGAGTTCCCGGCGCCGCGTGATGCAGCGCGTGCAGACTGTTGAACAGGAACAACGGACCCAGCAATCGCGATCCTTCAACGACCGCGATGCGTTGCCGTACCGCGGGCCGCGCGCGGTGTTCTGCAAACGAGCGAATCAGCAGGATGCCATTGCCGGGAACGACCAGTGCGAGCGCGTACAGCCAGAAGGGCATGCCGCAGACCTGGGTTACCCA